>DATEQW010000116.1:0-46830 GCA_035272245.1 Candidatus Sulfotelmatobacter sp.
GTCAAGGGCGTGAACCCGATAAGCCGGCCCCGTCGAATCCTGCGTATAAGCGATCAAGTAGATCGTGTTGCTGCTGACATCGATCACCGGCGTCGAGTCGATACCGACATTCGGTCCATTGTTATTGCAGCCGAGCGGCCACGTCACGGGCTTCCCCAGGTTCTGGCTCAGCAATACAGTGCCGGCATCGGCGTCGATCGCGTATACCGTGTCATTTCCTGTCACGATATAAACGACGTCGTGAACCCCCTGGTTATTACCCGCCGTGATGGTCACCCCTGGAACCACAAGCGGTTGCCCATCCACTTGATCATCCACGGCAACTTTGGCCAGAAGTCCAAACGAAGAAGTGTTCACGGTGCTCGGTGTCAGTACGGTCTCGGCCGAGTTCCAGCCCGTGCGGTAATTGTCGTTGTGATAAGTGGTAACGGCGGTCTGTGCCGCGCCGATGTGAGCAACGAAGAGAATAGAAGATAGGCTGGCTATTCCTGCCAGCCCACGGATCTGAGCTTGAAGACGAAGCGGCGTCATCGGAACCCCCAAGAGTGGCGCCTAATCTTAGGGGTATCGCTAGGTTCTGGTCAATCGTGGAAGGAACACCCGGAGATGGAAGGCTCTATAACGCTGTGCGCGCAGTTCGCGCTTCGCCGCGCGAACTCAATATTCGGCCAGCTCTTTCATAGCTCGAAAGAGATCGTTCGCCTGGGGCAGAATCGCGTCTTCGAGAATCGGCTGGTACGGCACGAACGCGTCCGCGGCGGCGACCCGGCGCACCGGAGCATCCAGATGATCGAAGAGTTTGTCAGCGATACGCGCCGCGATTTCTGCTCCATAACCCCAGCTCAACGTATCTTCGTAGGCCACGATGATCCGATTCGTCTTTGCGACCGATGCCGCAATGGTCTCCCAGTCAAACGGGTTCAGGCACCGCAAGTCGATCAACTCGACTTTCACACCGTGCTCACGCTCAATCTTCTGCGCCGCCTGCAGCGCCCGCGGCACCACCGCGCCGTAAGTGATGACCGTCAAGTCGGTCCCCGGATTCACGATCTTCGCCTTGCCGAACGGAATCATGTACTCGGGTCCCGGATATGGCGCGCGTCCGAAGGTTTCGCGATACAGCCGCTTGTGCTCGAGAAACAATACCGGATCGTCGCAGCGGATCGCGGTGCGCAGCAGCCCTGCTGCATCGAGCGCGTTGGAGGGAAATACGACCCGCAGCCCCGGCATATGCGTAAACATGCTCTCTCCACACTGCGAGTGATAGATCGCGCCGCCGGTAAGATAGCCCCCGATCGCTACGCGAATCACTACAGGGCAGGAGAACACATTGTTTGACCGCCAGCGAATGACCGACAGCTCGTCACGAATCTGCATCATCGCCGGCCATATGTAATCGAAGAACTGAATTTCCACGACCGGCTTCATGCCGCGCGTGGCCATGCCAGTCGCGCGTCCCACGATGGCAGCTTCGGCTAGTGGCGAGTTGAAGACACGGTCGTTGCCGAATTCATTCTGCAAACCGAAGGTCAGTTTGAATACTCCGCCCTTCCCTTTCACCAGCTTGCGCTTCAGATATTCTTCCCGGCTGCAGTCGGCCACATCTTCGCCGAAAATCACAATGCGTTCGTCGCGCTTCATTTCATCGCGGAGCGTGACGTTGATCAGATCGGCCATGGTCTTCGCCGCTGGCTTTTTGCCGTCGGCCGAATCCGGGCCGATCACCGCTTGCGAGTCGAACGTCGCCGATGTCGGATCGATGTCCGGCGAATATACATACTGCATCACGCTCTCGGGCGCGGGAGGCAGCGCTTCCAGGGCCTGATCGACAGCGATCTGAAGTTCCTCTTCTACTTTCTTTTCCAGATCGTTAATGCCTTTTTCGTCGAGGATTCCTTCACGCAGCAAGAACATTTGGGTCCGCGACACTGGATCGCGCACCGAATCCCGTTCCCGTTCGGTGTCTGGACGGTACAACCGCTCGTCGTCGGAAAGCGAATGCGAATAAGGACGAATCACATGCGCATGCACAAACGCCGGCCCGTGGCCCTCGCGGCAATACTGCGTTGCTCGCTGGAAGGCTCCGTAACTCGCCACCGGATCGGTGCCGTCAACTTCCTCAAAATGAAAATTCGGGAATCCCGAAACCAGCCGCGAAATGCTGCCTCCCGCCGTCTGCACTTCCACCGGCACCGAGATCGCGTAGCCGTTATCCTGCACGCAAAAAATGACCGGCAACTTGTTCAGCGCAACCGCGTTCAGCGCCTCCCAAAATTCACCTTCGCTGGTGGTGCCGTCACCTAGAGAAACATAAGTGACTTCATCGTCGCGAAAGCTCACGTTCTTGAACTGGCGGTAGTCAGGTTTTTCGCCATTCTTGGAAGGCGGGACTTCGGCAGTTTTCGGATGCTGCGTAAAGTATCGCCCAGCCTCGGCGCATCCCACCGCCTGCAGAATCTGCGATCCCGTGGGCGACGATTGGGTCACAACATTCAGACGCCGGTAGCCCCAGTGCGAAGGCATCTGCCGTCCGCCCGAACTCGGATCGTCCGCCGCTCCTACCGCTTGCAGAAACATCTCCAGAGGTTTGGCCCCTAGAGCCAGGCACAGGGCTCGGTCGCGGTAATAAGGGTAGAACCAGTCATAACCCGCCTTCAGCGCCATCCCCGCCGCCGCCCCGATCGCCTCATGCCCGGCCCCTGACATCTGGAAGAAAATCTTCTGTTGCCGCTTGAGCATGATTTCCCGGTCGTCGATCCGCCGGGAGGTGTACATGATGCGGTAGGCTTCGATGAGCTGTTCGCGCGTAAGTCCCTCATAACTGCGCGACTTCTTTGTTCCTGTGAGAGACAGTTTGGGGTCGGTTTTTGTAGTCGCCATCCGGTTCCCTGATGAGTGCCTTATGAAACTTTACCGCTTATTAGATGCGCCTACCGAAATAAGGTGCAACGCGCTATGAAGCAGGTTGCATTGTAAATGGGAACAAGGAATTGGAAAATATGCAAGTTCCTCCCTCGCGAACTCTGGAACCTTAGTCACCCTAAGAATCGCCCCGATTACCCCAGACTTTCCGCAGGCAACGCTCCAAATCCTCAAGCAAATCTTCCGTATCTTCCAGCCCGATGTTCAGCCTGACAATGCGGTGCCCGTAATCGGGACGCCCTTTCGATCTCTGGAAGTCGTAAGCGACAGCCAGACTCGCCACTCCTCCCCAGCTATAGCCAATCTCAAACAACTCCAGCCCATCCACAAATGCCAGCACTTGGGCTTTGGTAGCAGCAGGTTGGAAGACGATGGAAAAAACTCCCGCCGATCCGCTGAAATCGCGCTTCCATAATTCATGTCCAGGCGAACCTTCCAGCGCCGGATGCAGAACGCGCTCAATCTCCGGCCGCGCGGCTAACCAGTTCGCAATCTGCAAGGCCGAAGCTTCAATGTGCTTGAGCCGCACTGCCATCGTCCGCATTCCGCGTAGGGCGAGACTGCAGTCGTCTGGCGAGGCAGCGTTGCCCAGAAGCTGCTGTGTCGCCCCTAATTGCTGGTATAGCTTCGGATCCTTCACCGTCACCGACCCCATCAGTAAGTCGCTGTGGCCGCCTACATATTTCGTCGACGCCTGCATCGTGATGTCCACACCGTGCGCGAACGCATCGAAGTACACTCCCGCAGACCAGGTGTTATCCATCGCGATGAGCGCTCCACGGGAATGCACGGCCTCGGCAATCGCAGGCACATCCTGCACTTCCATGGTGATCGATCCCGGGCTCTCGCACCACACCAGCCGGGTATTCTCTCGCAGCAGGTCTTTCATCCTGGCGCCAACTTCCGGAGGATAGAACCCGGCCTCCACGCCAAAGCGCCGGAGCACGTGATAAGCCAGCTTGCGACTGGGCGTATAGACGCTCTCCGGAATCAAGATGTGATCCCCGCTCTTCAGAAACGCCAGACTGATCAGCGAAATCGCGCCCTGGCCTCCGGGGGTGATGATCGTTCGGTAGCCCTTTTCCAGCTCGCAGATTTTTCCTGCAAGTTCCAGCGTAGTTGGAGTGCCGTAGAGCCCATACGTATAGCCGACTTCAGGCTGATCCCAACTGTCGTTAACGGAAGCGGCATCCGGAAACAATGTGGTTGAACCCCGAAACACCGGACTCGCCAGCGACCGGTATCCCTCCGGAACCATCACATCGGAATGAATCAACCGCGTCTTCCAGCTCTTCGCCATGCCGGAATTATACGGGCACCGCGCCGCGTCGCAGAGCAACGCGCAAGACTGTGGGACGTTCCAGCCGAGTGTTTTGCTCCCCCCGATCATTTATTCTAAGGACACATGATCCAGATTCGCCGTGCCTTCGACCCGCGCTCGATCAAGCTGGTGATCTTTGACCTCGACGGCACGCTGATTGATTCGCGTCTCGACCTGGTGCACTCCGTCAACGCCGCGCTTCGTCACATCGGCCGGCCCGAATTGCCCGACGACGTCATCGCCAGCTACGTCGGCGACGGCGCACCGATTCTGATCCAGCGCGCGCTCGGCGGTGAAACGGTCGATGAGGCCGTCGTGCGTCGAGGTCTGCAGTTTTTCCTCGCCTACTACCGCGAACACAAGCTCGATCACACCACCGTCTACGCCGGTATTCACGACGCACTCAAAACTATTCAGAATTCCGCGCACAGAACTTCTAACGGAAGTGCGGATAAGCCCGGATCCGCGCGCCAGATGGCTGTTCTCACCAACAAACCAGTCGTGCCGTCGCGTGCCATCGTCGAAGCCCTTGGTCTGAGCCCATTCTTCACGCAAATCTATGGCGGAAATAGTTTCGCCACCAAGAAACCCGATCCCGAAGGCGCGCGCAAACTACTCGACGAGCACCAGGTTCGCCCCGAAGAAGCCGCCATCGTTGGCGACTCCCATGTCGATGTCGAAACCGGACGCAATGCCGACTTGTGGACGGTGGGCGTCAATTACGGCTTTGCCCCTCATACGTTGCCGGAGAGCCCTCCAGATGTGCTCGTCGACGCGCCCCGCGAACTGGCCGAGTTTTTCACTCCTCTCGTGTAAACTCATGCGACGATGAACGATTCCAACAGCTTCAGCGCTGCGGAACTCCGCAAACTGCGCAGCATGAAAGATCCCTACGGCATCCAGAAATTTCTCGACGATGCTCCGTATCACCTCGCCGATACCGCCTGGTCTCCACGCCGCGTGTTGGCCGAACGAACTGCGCATTGCCTGGAGGGTGCGATCTTCGCCGCTGCGGCGCTTCGCGCTAATGGATATCCTCCGCTGCTTCTCGATTTTGAAGCCGAACATGACACCGACCATGTGATCGCGATTTTTCGCCAGAACGGATGTTGGGGTGCTGTGGCCAAGTCAAACTACACCGGATGCCGCTGGCGCGAGCCGGTCCATCGCACACTGCGCGAACTGGCGTTGACTTATTTCAACGCCTACTTCAATCTGCGCCGCGAGCGCACGCTGCGCCGTTTTTCGGTTCCTGTAAATCTGAAACGCTTCGATAGCCAGAACTGGATGACCACCGATAAGCCCGTGTGGTTTATCGTCTTCCACCTGTTCGATGTTAAGCATTACCCGCTCATCACGCCGGCCATGGCTAAGCATCTGCATCGCGTGGACGAGCGTCTGTTTGAAGCGGAGTGTATGGGAAAAGCGCTGAAGAAGGACGAGTAGCAGCCGGAAGGCGGTCCAAAGACAGAACGGCGGAACGATTCGTGAAACCATCGTCCCGCCGTTCTGCTTCACTCAATTCGATGACATAAACGCAATCACTCCGAAGGTCCCGGCCAAATTGCCGCCTGGACCGGCGGTAAAGAACAACTGGTTCGTTGCGCCGTTGCTGCCCATACCATCGCCAAAACCGACTCCCCAAAGCTGGTCAATATGAATGACCTTGTTGTTTGTGTCCTTGACGGTTCCTACGAACTTCCCCGTCGTTCCGTCGAAGGCATTGATAGTCCCAGCGTTGGTATTGTTCGAAATCAGTAGCGTATTGCCCAACGGGCCAAAATTTTTCGGGGCTGCGGCAATCCCCCAGGGCTGGTTGAGCGGCGACCCTTGAATCAGATGCTGCCCCGGGGTCACAGGCGTACCGTCTTCCTTAAATACGTCAACGAAGCCCCCACTCCCACCGGTGGTACTGGCAAAGGTCACGTAGACCAGCCCGTTTATGTCTTGGACGCCGAATGCTGCAAAGCCCGCGGGCACCGCAGCGTCAATGATCGAGGTAACCAGGTTGAAATTTCCGTCGTATATGTCCACTTTATTATTCTTGTTGTCAGCAGCGTACAAGAAGTTCCCTGACGCGTGGTTCGTGATGGCCAGGCCCGTATAGACCGATGGAGTCGTACTGGTCGATGTGTCCACTGCCACAATCGCCTGGTTGACATTCGATTTAAATGTCCAGCCGCTGATGGTTCCATCCAGCGTGGCAAACAGGAAAAGTGACGGCCATCCCTCCACCTGGAATTCGCCGGTCGTCGATGCACTCCACACAATCCCTGTCGGCGAGCCTGGGCCATTGGTCCCGGTGGGCGAATCCGGACCGCCTCCCGCGGTTGGGATCAATACCCTTAGTCCCTGCGCCACTCCGGCGGCATTGTATAGCGTCGACCATCCGGAGTTATTGTCGCTGACCCACCAAGCGTTTCCCGGGGCGTGGACTAAGCCCCACGCGTTCACCAGCAATGGATCCGTGTGTTTCGCAGCTTTTACCTGGTTTGAACTTAGGTTTGTGAGTTGATATTGTGCCGCGGCTGGGCTGGAAGCAAGCATCAGCATCAACGCGACGAAAGACGTGACCGCTAGGGCGCGAGCCGGCAAGTGGCGAATATGCAAACGGGACATTGTGGTTCTCCTTCGATTGAGAGGGCTCGGCCGCAGGCTGGATTTCTTTTTCTGCCCGCGGCCTAGGAAAGACTAGGTCGACCATCCGTTGACCTTGTCACCGCCGCGTAATGACTTTGTACAATTTGTGTCTTTGCCACGTTGTCGATTCACTCCGATTTCTCCAGCGTGCTCTCTTGTTCCCTGCGATAAAATGTGCGTGTGGGTTCCCGCGTCGTCGTTTCCTTCTTGCTGCTCGCCTCTGTGCTGGCCTTAGGTCAGCAAGATCAGCTCACGCTCGCACCAACTCCCGATAAAACGACTGCGGAGACGCCGGACCTGTCTTCCCTGCCCGATCTGAAGCCCGACGCCAACGGCAATCTCTCGCAGGAGCAGATGCAGCAACTCTTGCGCGTGGTCGCCGACAAAGACATGGAAAACGATAAACGCCTCCGCGATTACACCTACATTGAACGCGACGAAGAACATAAGCTCGATGGCAAGGGAGAGGTGAAATCCACGGAGGCTAAGACTTATGAAGTGATGGAGCTTTACGGCGAACAGGTGCAAAGGTTAATCGAAAAAGACGATAAGCCGCTCGATGCGAAAGACGCGACGAAAGAAGAAGAAAAAATCCAGAAGATCCTCGACAAGCGAAAGAACGAATCAGAGGACGAGCGCAGGAAGCGCGAGGAAAAGGAAGAAAAAGAGCGTGAAGAGGACCGCAAGTTCGTGAAGGAGGTGGCTGATGCATACAATTTCAAGTTGGTTGGATCGGAACTTGTAGGCGGACGCGACGCCTGGGTGATTGATGGCGAGCCACGGCCGGGCTTTGTGCCGCACCTGAAAGAATCAAAGTTTCTGTCGAAGTTCCGCGGCCGAGTCTGGATCGACAAGAGCGACTTGCAACTCTCCAAGATGGATGTGGAATGCCTGGATACGATTTCCTGGGGATTGTTCCTGGCGCGCTTTCATAAGGGTTCTCGCTTCATGCTGGAGCAAACCCGGGTAAACGAAGAAGTGTGGCTGCCGCGCCAGCTTACCGCCAAAATCGACGTTCGTCTCGCCCTGCTCAAGAACTTCAACGTGGATGTGGAACAGACATTCCGCGACTACAAGAAATTCCGCGCCACTTCACGGATTCTGGCCGTCGAAGACCTCCAGAAAAAATAATCGCCACGCAACCGAGAATCCAGCCTTCCGATGCGTCCGAAGCCTCGCGTTTGTCATCTACTAACCCTTCAGGCCTTTCGATTTCCTCTTGCCGGGAGAACCCATGTCGATTCAGCTAATACCCCTGGCCGCTGACATCCGCGGTGAAGCTTTCCCCGTCCTCACCGAGGAGCAGATCAACCGCATCAGGCCCCTTGCCAAGATTCGAAAAGTGGACGTCGGCGACATCCTCTTCGAGCCCGGCCAGAGCGACATCCCGTTTTTTGTGCTCCTTTCCGGAAGCATGGAAATCGTTCAGCCCGAACTGCGTGGCGAAAGCCCCATCGTCAACCTTGAAGCCGGAGAATTCACCGGCGAAATTACGATGATCTCCGGCCGCCGCTGCCTGGTGCGCGGGCGTGTCACCGCGGCTGGCGAGTTCCTCGAAATGAGCAGCGAGGATGTGCGGACTCTGGTCGCGCGAGATGCGGAGTTGAGTGAGATCTTGATGCGCGCCTTCATCCTGCGCCGTGTGGAACTGATCAACCGAGGCCAGGGAAATGTGATCCTGTTGGGCTCCCGCCATTCGGCCCCAACGCTGCACCTGCGTGAGTTTCTCACCCGCAACGGACATCCCCACACCTACGTCGATCTCGACACGGACACGAGCTATCAGGATCTCCTCGATCACTTTCAAGTGAAACTCGATCAAATCCCCGTCGTCATCTGCAACAACCAGACGGTGCTCCGCAATCCTTCGATTCAGGAATTGGCGCGCTGCCTCGGTCTCAACTCTCATATCACGGCGTCGGAAGTGCGGGATCTCGTCATCGTCGGCGCCGGACCATCCGGCTTGGCGGCCGCTGTTTATGCCGCCTCCGAGGGGCTGGACGTTTTAGTGATCGAGGCCGAGTCTCCCGGAGGTCAAGCCGGATCGAGTTCCAAGATCGAAAACTACCTTGGCTTTCCCATGGGGATTTCAGGAAACGAACTGGCGGGCCGTGCCGCCGCGCAGGCGCAGAAATTCGGCGCCAAGGTGTTGATCGCCAACACCGTCACTCGACTGAATTGCGAACGGCGTCCCTACGAGCTGACGGTCGACTGCGGTCAGGTCATTCGCGCGCGTGCCGTCGTAATTGCAAGCGGCGCGCAGTACAACAAGCCGAAAATTGACAATCTCGCCCGGTTCGAAGGCCAGGGCATTTATTACGGTGCAACCTACATTGAAGCGCAACTGTGCGGGAAAGATGACGTGATCGTCGTCGGCGGCGGTAACTCGGCGGGTCAGGCTGCCGTCTATCTCTCCCAGATGGCAGGCCGAGTCCACATGCTGGTTCGATCCAGTCGGTTGTCCGACACCATGTCGCGCTATCTCATCCAGCGTATCGAAGAAAATCCCATGATCAGCCTGCACTACCGCACTGAGATCGTCGGCCTCGAGGGCGACGCACAGTTGGAGCGAGTAACCTGGCAGGACAAGAACAGCGGCGAAACTTCAACCCTCGATATCCGCCACGTGTTCATGATGACCGGCGCTTCACCTCGCAGCGAGTGGCTCAAGGGATGTGTGATGCTCGACAACAAGGGCTTCATCCTCACCGGTCGCGATTTGGATCCGGTCGCACAGGACTTCAAATGGACGCTTCCCCGCGCGCCACAAATGCTCGAAACCAGCCTGCCAGGTGTCTTCGCCGTGGGCGACGTCCGCGCCGGAAACGTAAAGCGGGTGGCCTCCGCTGTTGGCGAAGGATCGATCTCCATCTATCTGGTACATCGCGCGCTGGCGGAGTTGTAACCTGCGACGGGAGCGGCGCTCGATTTGCGCGCGTTATAATAGAAAGATTCTTAGTCGGTAAAGTTGCCCTCTGTAAGGGTGCATGGCAGACGCGCCAATCACAGGAGGTGCTTAAGACCAAGACCAAAAGCCAAGAGCTTCTTCCATGGATTTTAAACTCGTCTCGAATTACAAACCGCAGGGCGATCAGGGCCGCGCGATTGAATCTCTCCTGCGCGGCGTCTACGACCGCGAGCAGCATCAGGTTCTTCTCGGCGTCACCGGATCGGGCAAGACCTACACCATGGCCAAGGTAATCGAGGCGGTCAATCGTCCCGCCCTGGTGATGGCTCATAACAAGACGCTGGCGGCGCAGCTCTATCACGAGTTCAAGAATTTCTTTCCGCACAACGCCGTCGAATATTTCGTTTCGTATTACGACTACTACCAGCCCGAGGCTTACGTTCCCGCCGCCGATCTTTTCATCGAAAAAGAAGCAACCATTAACGACGAACTCGACAAGCTGCGACTCTCGGCGACCCGATCGTTATTCGAACGCCGCGATGCGCTGATTGTCGCTTCCGTGAGCTGCATCTATGGCTTGGGCTCGCCGGAAGCCTACTACGGCATGATGCTGTTTCTCGAAAAAGGCCAGAAGATCGCTCGGGAAGACATTACGCGCAAGCTGGTCGACATTCTCTACGAGCGTACCAACGGAGAATTCCGGCGCGGCACGTTTCGCGTTCGAGGCGACGTGATCGAAGTCTTCCCTACTTACGACGACATGGCTTACCGCATCGAGTTGTGGGGAGATCAGGTTGAGTCGCTCTCCCAGATCGATCCATTGTTTGGCACGGTGAAGCAAAAATACATGCGGCTGCCGATTTATCCCAAGACGCACTACGTGATGAAAGATGAAACTCGCGCTTCCGCGGTTGAGTCGATCAAGAAAGAGCTGGCCTGGTGGGAAGTGGAACTGGAGAAGCAAGGCCGCGCAGTGGAGTCCCAACGCATTCATCAGCGTGTGAAGTTTGATCTGGAAATGATCAAGGTGATGGGCTACTGCCACGGCATCGAAAACTATTCGCGCCATTTCACGGGACGCATGCCTGGCGAGCCTCCTCCAACCCTGCTGGATTATTTTCCTCGTGACTATCTCATGTTCGTGGATGAATCGCACCAGACCATTCCGCAATTGCGCGGCATGCATGCCGGGGACCGCTCGCGCAAAGAAACCCTCGTGGAATACGGCTTCCGCCTGCCCTCAGCGCTGGATAATCGTCCGCTAACCTTCGAAGAATTCGAGCATCGCACCAACCAGCTGGTTTATGTTTCGGCGACGCCCGGTCCCTATGAGCTGACAAAATCTTCAGGCGTGGTAGTCGAGCAGATCATCCGCCCCACTGGCCTGATCGATCCTGAGGTCGAGGTCCGCCCAGTGAAGGGACAGATCGACGACTTGCTGCACGAAATTCGCGCCCGTGTGGAGCGCGGAGAACGCGTTCTGGTGACCACGTTGACGAAACGTATGGCCGAAGACTTGGCCGAGTATTACGCCGAAGTGGGCGTGAAATGCCGCTATATGCATTCCGAGATCGAAACCCTGGAGCGGGTCAAGATCCTGCGCGATCTGCGCAAAGGCGAGTTCGATGTATTGATCGGCATCAATCTATTACGCGAGGGCCTCGATCTGCCAGAAGTTTCGCTGGTAGCCATCCTCGATGCGGACAAGGAAGGCTTCCTGCGCTCGTGGGGATCATTGATCCAAACCATCGGACGCTGCGCTCGTCATCTGCGGGGCCGCGCGATTCTCTATGCGGACCGCATGACCGATTCGATGAAGCGCGCCATCGATGAGACTTTACGCCGCCGCGAAATTCAGACCGCCTACAACACGGAAAACGGCATCACGCCGGAATCTATTGTGCGTCCTCTGGACATGACTCTGGCCGGAATCGTCGCCGCCGATTACACCGACCTTACCGGCGCGGAAGCCGAAGGCATGCCGGAATTCAAGTCGCAGGAAGAGTTGGATGGATACATTGTCAAACTCGAAAGCGACATGCGCGAAGCCGCCAAGCGCTTCGAGTTCGAGAAAGCGGCGAAGTTGAGGGATGCGATTAAGGAGTTGAGGACGAAGGAGTTTTTATTCGCGTAAGCGGCGAATCCCTGCTGCAGCAAGCTGAGCTCGGTAAATCGAATCCCATTTCGGAACCCTGCGGTCAGAAACGTGGCAACCGTCCTTGACGGGACCCATCGGGTTACAGCAATGTGGACAATAGATGAGCCGCTTCGCGCTCTTGGTATTCGTCGTCGCACTGTCGACAAATGCACAACGGTCGGACCTGACGGCAGACCCGACCCGCGAATTGGTGCTCCTGACTTTATACTCGCCGCGTGGTCCGGCGATGCTTGAGTTGTCTGGTAAGAAAAGCTGGGCAGGTCATTTATGGCTCGATCATAACAAAGTCGGTTTCATCATCCCCGGACAATTTCTGACCTTGAAGCTCTCGGAGGGCGAACATGCCGTCGCTGGGGAGGCATTTCTTGCACGTGAAAGCAGCAAGAACACGGTCATTTCTCTTCAGCGAGGGGGACGCTATTTTGTGCGGTTGGTCGTCGAGAGCAAAGCCGTAGCCGGCATCGGCCCCACGCGTTGGATGGCTGAGCAGGTCACCTGCAAAGAAGCTTACGGCGAGGCCGCGTCGCTGGAACCAGTGAAGCTAAAGAGGATCGAGAGACCATCCTTGGACCATGTCGCTCGTGAGTCATACTTTCCGGAGTGCCGAGATTGATTCCGTTAGCCGGGTCGGGACATCTCGCTAGTCTTTCTCTCCAAATACTCCGCCGGCGACAGAATCGCAATCCCCCGCCACGGATGCATCCCCAGCAAATCCGCATCGCCCGTAACAATCACATCCGCCCTCCCGTTCAGCGCAACTTCCAGAAACTTGTCGTCCTTCGGGTCGCGGCACTCGCGCACGAGCTGGATGATGGGAACTAACTCCGCCGTACTTTCAATCTGCGCCAGGAAAAGCTCGCGCTCCGCACGGCTGACAAAGCTATCGAACTTTGAACGTGATAGAACTTCGGTGAGTTCGCGCATCGTGGCCTCGGAAAAGATGGCGACGCCGTGGTCCAAGGCATGGTCGACAACCTGACGCGGAACCGAGCGCGGGAGGATGATAGCGCTGGCAAATACGTTGGTATCCACGACGAGACGACGCAAGATTCGCATGAACCCTGGCGCCTCAATCCTTCAGGATGTCGGCAAGGATTTCCTCGGTCATTCCTCGTGCTGCAGCCTGAGCGCCGATACGGTTCATCGTCTGCTTAAGTTCGGCGATGTTGTGCTTGCGAATGCGCTCGTATTCTTGTGCGGACATGATCACGGCAACGTCGCGATTCTGGCGGCGAATGAGGACTGGTTCGCGCTGGGCCGCATCGAGAAGGGCAGCGAGGCGCTGCTTGGCATCGGTAGCGGTTACGGTTTTCATTTGTCTATTGTAGACAAAATAGACAATTCGATCAATTACCGTCCGTAGGCCGCGCTGGCCGCCATCGGTTTGCGGTGGAAGGTGTAACCGTCGAATGTTTCGGAACGGAAGTTGAGGTTCGGAGCAGATAGCTTTTCCGTTTGGCTGAGGAACAGATAGCCTCCGGGCTCAAGGTAGAGGTGCAGCCGCTCCAGCACTGCCTGGCGCTGAACGCGGGAGAATTGCGACAGCACATCCATGCAGAAAATGCAGTCAAAGCGACCGATGTAGCCGGGACGCGCGAGGTTCATACAATTGAAAGTCACCAGGCTGCGCAGTCGCGGCTTCACCAGCAGATGTGCGGTGCTCGTCGGATTTTGTGGCCCGACGGATTCGCATAAGCCCTCGCTTGCCCCGCCAATCGACCCCGCTGCCGCGGGCGAGCCGATCTTCGAAAAATAGTTGCGAATCGTGGCTGGCGGCAAGCCCTCTAGCGCGGACTGCGGGTACACTCCCCGGTCCGCGGTTTCGATACCCGTCGCCAGCAGATCGCTGCCTACGATGTGAATCGAGCACCCCGCGTTCAGCTTCGCTGCGGGGCCTGCTGTAGCCTGCGAACTTTCCGCAACGCCGCCGTTTCGTACGCCCGTCTTGCCGTTTCCGTTGCTCGAGCCGTTGCCGTTGCTAGCCACGCTCACGTTGGCGGGATTCACCGCGTCGCACACTGCCATCGCAATGGAATATGTTTCCTCTCCCGTGCCGCAGCCCGCGCTCCAAATCCTGATCGGCCCCGGGGCGTCGGCCGACTTGCGCGCGCACAATTGCGGCAACACCTGCCGCCCGAACGCGTTCAGCGCTCCCGGATGACGAAAGAATCCTGTATTGGTATTGATCAGCCCATCCAGCAATGACGGCAAACTTGAGGGGTCCTGCTCGGAGGAGCGCAGACGATCGAGCAGCGTCGTCGAGGAGTCCAGCTCTTGCGCCTCGATGAAATCGGCGACCCGCGCGGCCAGCGCGCTGTTGGGACAATCGAGCACGACTCCGGTCTGCCGCTCCACCAGCAGCCGCAGCTCCGAAATCTCGTGCTCCAGAATGGTGCTCGTCGTAATCAGCCTATGCATAGAGCCTTTCCCAAGCACGCGAGACGCCTCGCACGCCAACGACTGTCAGATCGGCAAATTGCCAGGGGAGGATCAATTGTTGCCGGCCGCTTTCGCGGCCGGACCCGAGTCTTCTTGCTCTCAAACGCCCGCAGCCACGGCAACGCGGAACTTTCCGGAATCCCGTTCCACTTGTTGCGCGACCACGTTCATTTCCTTTTCCAGCGACGAAAAGCGCTGCATCACCTCATGGATGCGCAGCGTCATGTTACGAATCGTTTCAATCTGCGCGCGCGACTGCGCCGACAGGCTGCCCGGTTCGATCAGCAACAAATCGGAATTCCCCAGCAGCGAGGTCAACGCGTTGTTCAAGCCATGCCGCATCTCCAGCATGTAACGGCCCAGCATCGCCTGCCGCTCCAGAGTGGCGCAGCTCTGCTCGGCGGCTCGCGCGCGGGCCTCGGCGGCGGCGCGGTGTACCGCTTCTCCGGCGGCCAGAATCAGACCATCCAGCCAATTTTCGTCATGCCGCAGCACCGAGGTTCGCGGCCAGCGCTCCCGCACCAGCTGTGCCGTGGCCGCGTCCTGACAAACGCAGAATAGCGGCTGCAAAGTGGAGTGCAGAGGTTCCAGGATCAGTGAAAGCAACTCCCGGCGTAGCGGTCCGACGATTGCCACCTCAAAATTATCCACGCTGCGTGGCCACAAATCTCCGCTCAGCATGGTAAATGCGGGCACATTGCGCTCGGCCTGCCAGCGCGCAGTAATGCTTCGCGAAAACTCAACATCGTCGGAGATAACCAGTACCGTCGGATGATCCACTTGCCAGCTTCCTCTGCTTGGAGTTCACTCCTGTACGTCGGAACTCTTGATCTCTTGTCTACAACTTCACTCTGTCCACTCGCTCCAGGCTATTTTTTCTTCCCCGGCTGCGGGCCCTCCTCCGCATTCCATTCCGGTACCGCCGCCGAGACTTCAAATTCCGGAGCTGCCTCATTCGTCACGGCGAATTTGGCATTCGGTTTTGCGGCCACTGCCGGCGCGGCCTTGGCCGGCGCAGCAGCTTTCGCAACTCCAGCGGCCGCGCCAGCCGCCCGCGCCACCGGCTTGTTCAACGCAGGTTTGCCCGCCACAGTTTTGTTTGCCAGAGGCGGGCTTGACTCTGACTTGTTGGTCGCACCTTTTTGTGCCGCTGGTTTGGCGGGCGCAGCCTTCGCCGCCGCCGTCGCTGCTGCTGCCTTCTCGCCACCTTCCGCTTCCGCGCCTCGCCCCAGCGCGAAGTCCACCGAAGCCCGCAAGTCCACCAGCATGCGCAGCGGTTGCCCCGACGAATATTCCGCCTGGAACATCACCTTCCACGACTGGCAAATCATGCGCAGCCGGACAATCGGCTCCTGTGCCGAAAACTGGGCTCGACGGCAGTCGATCGTCTCCACGCCTTTTTCTTCCAGTTCGGTCAGCCCATCCAAAATGTTGTTGAGATCGGCCAGCATCAGACGGAAGAAAGCGCGCCGCATCAGATATCCAAAGCGGGTAAATGCTACCAGCGCCACTGGCAGATAAAATAAGTCGCCGGCCTGAGCTTTGGCTTTCCGTCCTTGTTCGAGGACACCACCGTGCAGCAGTTCGTCCAGCGAACGGCAGCGCCGTGCCGCTTCCAGCGCCCGATCCAGGGCATTCAGCCACACCGGAGTTTTCAGCTCCACCTTGCCCAGCACCGGCTCAAGTTCCTGCGCCACATAGGCGATGTCCGCACCATTGTCGTCCAGCTCGCTGGGCGCTTTCTGGCTGAAATACTGAACCAGCAGGAAATCGATCTTGTCTCGCGCCGCGTCGGTGTGCGCCTTCTTTCCCAGAAAATGCTGCACCAGCGCAATCAGCCCGTCTCCATCCACCACAGAGCTGGTCTGCAGGAACTGCCGCAACTGGTGCACCTGGATGCGGTCATCCATCTCTTGCAACCATTGCTGCGCATGCTCAACCGTCTCTCGATCCGGCGCATCAACCGGCTCGTCCAGCCCGGCACAAGACGGTGAGTCAATCACAAACTCGCGCGCCAGTTCCTTGTAGATGGGATGTAAGCGTAGCGCGCTTGACCACAGCGCCGCGTAATCAGGAGCAGGCGATGCCGGTTGCGGGGATGAAGCAGAAGCAGGTGTCATGATTTCACGATCCAGTTCGGAACTGCGTTGAGGAAGCGCGCTGCCACCACCGTCGCGCCCGGATGGTACTGCACCGCAACCACGGAAGCTTCTGTGTCCAGCGAGCCATCGGAGTTGCGCAGCCGCAGAATGTCGGCAAATTCCAAAGGCATGGTGCAGGCAAACAAAACTTCGCGCGACGTCCCAAACTCAATCACCGTACTCTCCGGGGACCCCGCCGCGCTCGCCAGCTTGCCCTCACTCGCCGGAGCGCTGCGTGTAAACTCCACCGGAATCCGCACCGGCGTCGCCTCCGGGAAAAAGCGTGCCAGATCGGCAACCGTGCTGGTCGGCCTAGTCCGCCCCCTCGCTGTTCCTACTTGCCCCAAAGCGTTGATGCCCCTTCCCTGGCCCAACTTCACAAAGTGCGGTTGGGCTCCCCCTCTTCCCGGTTAGGAAGAGCTTTGGGGAGCCGAAACTCGCGGTTATGCGAAAAACAGGAGCACGACCGAGACCATCGGCCCGAACGGAAGGATTAGCACCGAGGCGCTAGATTTTTCAGTGAGTTAGAACCGTCAACATTGTGTGCGAGAGGCATGTCGCGAGACGCGCGTCTCAGGATGAGACATCAGTCTCATCCCCCACCAAACTGCTGGCGAAAAATTCTCTGTCCCGATTATCCACAGGCAAAATCGTTCATCCCATCCGCCCAACCTGTTATCCTCAAGCCACTCAGCGCGGAGCTACCGATCCGCGCCGCTCGGGAGAAGTTCGTTAAACCGTGAAGATCATCCTGATGGCGGCTACGCCGCATTCGACTGATCCTGCATCCAAGACCAACCCTGAACCGGCGATGCGGTGGTGCAAACCACTCGCGGCGGGGCCCCTTTCGCGACATCACACTCGAAGCTTGGGAGACATATAACGTCTATGAGAACAACACCGAAACTGAACTCAACGAAGTTTGCCTGGTGTAGCGCCGTGCTCGCGCTTCTGCTTATCACTCTCGTTCTGCCCCACAACGCATCTGCTCAGGATCAAGACGATCCGCCGGGGCGCGTTGCTCGCCTGGGTTACATGGAAGGTTCCGTTTCCTTCCAGCCCGCCGGCGAAGGCGATTGGGTGGGAGCCGTTCCCAACCGTCCCTTGACGACCGGCGACCAGCTTTGGTCCGACGAGGGTTCCCGCGCCGAAGTGCAACTCGGGTCGGCCGTCATCCGCCTCGGGCCCATGACCGGATTCTCTTTCCTCGACCTCGACGACAATACCGTGCAGCTTCAACTCACTTCTGGCGCAATCAACGTCACCGTGCGCCGCCTGCATGAAGACGACGACTTCGAGATCGACACACCCAATCAGGCCTTCACCATCCTCCAACCCGGACACTATCGCGTCGAAGTCGGCGCCGATGGAAACTACACCATCATCAGCGTTCGCGAAGGCGATGGCGAATCCACGGGCGGAGGCCAGAGCTATGAACTCCGCGGCGGTCAGCGCGCCACACTCAGCGGTACCGATCAGCTTTACGCGGATGTGGAAGAGCTTTACGGTGCGGACGACTTTGATAGATGGTCCGAATCCCGCGATCACCGCTACGATTATTCCCGCTCCGCGCACTACCTTTCGGCCGATGTCGTCGGCTACGAGGACCTCGACGACAATGGCGACTGGCGCGACGATCCCGCCTACGGCCACGTCTGGTTTCCCAACCGTGTCGACGCCGGATGGGCTCCTTACCATGTCGGCCACTGGGCATGGATCTCTCCCTGGGGATGGACTTGGGTGGACGACAACTCCTGGGGCTATGCGCCATTCCACTATGGCCGTTGGATCAACGTCGGTGGACGCTGGGGATGGGTTGCAGGCCCTCCGGCAGAGCGGGCCGTCTATGCTCCCGCATTGGTTGTATTTATCGGGGGTGGCCCAGGCGGCTGGGGCGGCAACGTAGGCTGGTTCGCGTTAGGGCCGCGAGAAGTTTTTGTGCCGTCCTATCACGTCAGCGAAGCTTACGTGACCCGCGTCAACGTCAGCAGTACGACGGTGAATGTTACGCAGGTGACCAACGTCTATCACACGACCATTATTAACAACAACACCACCACCATTACGAACATTACTTACGCGAACCGGAATGTGCAGGGCGCGGTGATGGTGGTACCCCAGCATGCTTTCGTAAGTGCGCAGCCGGTAGCGGCGGCGCGAGTCCAGGTAAGCGCGGCTCAGATCGCGTCCGCGCCGATGAGTGGAAGAGTCGCCGTGGCTCCAACCAGAGAAAGTGTTCTGGGCGCAAAGGCCGCGACTGCGGGTCACGTGACTGCGCCGCCACCGGCGGTTGCAAGCCGGCAGGTAGTAGCGAAGAAAACGCCTCCGCCGCCGCCCGTGCCTTTTGCGAAACAGCAACAGGCTCTTGCGGCACATCCCGGGCAACCGCTGGCACGAAGCGAAGTGCAAACCTTGCGTCCAGCAGCCGCAGCGACGGCGCGTCCGATGGTGAAGGTAGCGCCTCCGGCTAAGCCTGCGACGCCGACCACCGGCCACCCGCCGGCAAACGTGCCTCGACCGGGACAACCTGCGCCCGCACCGGCAGCGAACCGTCCGGGAAATCCGCCTCCCGCAAACGAACGGCCCTCGGCTCCTGCGCCGGCTCAACCGACGAAGCCCGCGCCAGCTCCGCCAGCTAATCGGCCGGCACCAGCACCGGCGCCGCCCGCCAATCACCCGGCTGCTCCGCCCCCGGCGAATCGTCCGGAAGCAACTCCGAACCGGCCGCCCGCGACGCCGCCGAATAATCGGCCTGCACCAGCGTCACCGGCGAATCGACCACCTGCTGAGCAACCGAGCAATCGGCCGGAGACGGCGCATCCGGCTCCCCCTCCTCCAGCACCGCGTCAGGCGCCTCCGCCTGCGGAACATCCGCAGCCACGGACGCCTCCGCCTGCGGCGGTAAAGCCCGCACCGCCTCCGCCCAAGCAACCAGCCAAGCCGCTAACGCCAGAAGAAAAGAAGCGGCAGGAGGAAGAGAAGAAGAAGCCTCAGTAGGAGGTCGATAGCGAGAGTTTGCAGGGTTATTTCAATCAGAAAAAGATCATACCGGTCTGCACTCTGTTGAACCTATTGCAGAGTATGACTGGATGGTCCTTCACCAGGACTACCAGTGATGTTGTAGCGCTTGAGTTTACGGTAGAGAGTTGCGCGGCTGATCCCGAGCATGCGTCCGGCGAGAGCCTTGTCGCCTTTGACTTGTTCGAAGACGCGCTGAATGGTGGCGCGCTCGATATCTTCGAGATCGGTGGTCGAGAGTGGAGGCGAAGCCGCGCCGGAGTTCAACTCGGGAGCGGCCGCAAGATCGGAAACCAATTCGGGCGCGGAATCTGGCAGCATGATGGGCGCAACCGAATTCATCGCGGCGATGGCAGGTGGAAGATCGCCGAGATCGATCAGCGTTCCGTTCCCCAGCGCGACCGCCCGCTCTACGCAGTTCTCCAGTTCGCGCACGTTGCCCGGCCAGTCGTAGTTCATCAGCGCCTTCATGGCTGCGTTCGAGACGTGCAGATTCGAGCCGGGCGAATAACGCTCGCAAAACCAATTCACCAGCATGGGAATATCGCTGCGGCGTTCGCGTAGCGCGGGCACGTGCACGGTGACAACGTTCAGCCGGAAGTAGAGATCTTTACGGAACGTACCGTTCTTGTAGGCCGCCTCGAGATCGCGGTTAGTGGCGGCAATCACGCGCACATCTACTTTGACGCGCTGGTTGCTACCCACCGGACGTACCTCTTTTTCCTGCAGCACGCGCAGCAATTTGGCCTGCAGTTCGAGCGGCAGCTCGCCGATTTCGTCGAGAAAAACTGAACCCGTATCGGCGGATTGAAAGAGTCCCTGCTTGGATTTCAAAGCCCCGGTGAACGCTCCTTTTTCGTAACCGAAAAGTTCACTCTCGATCAGTGTGGGCACGAGCGATCCGCAATCGACCGCAACGAAAGGACGATTCGCGAAGGCTCCACGAAAATGAATGGCCCTGGCTATTAACTCTTTACCGGTACCGCTTTCACCCGAGATGAGGACAGACGTGCGCGTGTCCTTGAGCCGCGATGCTACCCGCAGGACTTCCTGAATTTTCGCCGACGAGCCGACAATGCCGTGCACCGCGGTTTCCGTATCCATGCGCTGGCGCAGGAATTCGTTTTCCTCGACCAGCCGGACTTTTTCGGCCATCCGGCGCAAGAACAGCCGTAGCTCATCAAGCGGAGAAAACGGCTTGGTGATGTAGTCATAGGCACCGAGGCGCATGGCTTGCACGGCGGTCTCAATGGAGCCGTGACCTGTCATAAGCGCGACTTCGGTGCGCGGCAGAAGTTTCTTCGCTTTCTCCAGAAACTCGAGGCCCGACATATGCGGCATCACCATGTCGCTGAGGATCATGTGCACGGGTTGCTCTTCGAGAACAGTGAGCGCGGATTCGCCGCTATCGGCTTCCAGGCAGATGAAACCCAGAGCTTCGCCCACGGTGATGCACAGCTTGCGGATACTCTGCTCGTCGTCGACGACCAGCAGCCGGACACGGAGTTCGTCTTTCATCAGAGCTGCACTCACCGGGCCTTCCCCATAGTTTTTTCAACGGCGGAGATGAGATCCTGCACACGAAAGGGCTTTTCCAGATAGAGCGCGCCGATCTTGCGCAGAGTGGTAACCGTCTCTTCATTGGCATAGTCGCCGGTAATGATGACAACTTTATCGACGAGGTCGGGACGATTGGCGGAGATCCAGGAATGAACCTGGGCTCCGTCGACGCCGCCGGGCGTGCGCATATCGGAGACCACGCCGAGATACCGGCCTTTTTCGAGCAGGCGCAGGGCTTCCGCCCCGGATTCGATGCAGACAACTTCATAGCCGTTGCGCTCAAGCGTGGCGCTGACCAAGGCCATGATCGATGGTTCGTCTTCAATCAGCAGAACGGGCAATGTAGCGGGTTGGATGGCAGGGGTGGTCATTTTTGGAGTACTCCTGCGGCCACACCCAGAGAAGCAGTGTGTGGCGCTGCGGGAAAGCGGACGATGAAAGTGGCTCCCTGCCCGTCGGTATTGTTGTGGCAGAGAATTTCTCCCCCATGCTCCTTCACGATGCCGTAGCAGATGCTGAGGCCGAGGCCGGTTCCCTTGCCAACCTCTTTGGTGGTGAAGAAGGGATCGAAGATACGATCGGGATGGGAGATGCCGTAGCCATTGTCGCGGAAGGATACTTCGACGGCGTTGCCGGCCTTGGTGGTCATGATTTCGATGCGGGCCGGACGGCCAACTTCGTGAACCGCGTCATAAGCATTGTTCAGGATGTTCAGAAAAACTTGCTGCAACTGGTGGGCGTCGCCGATCACCTCGGGAAGTCCCTCGTCCAGATGTTCCACAACATCGACGCCGTGGCTGTTGAAGTCGTAGGACCGCAGCTGAATGGTGCGGCGCAGAATCAGGTTGAGCTGCACAGCATTGCGTTGCGGGGGCATTTGCCGGGCGAAGCTGAGCAGGTTCTGCACGATGGTTTTGGTGCGCTGGGCTTCCTGCAGAATGACGCGGAGATCTTTCCGCGCACTCTCGGGAATCTCAGGATTTTCGAGCAGCAGATCGGCAAAGCCGAGGATCGCGGTTAGCGGATTGTTTACTTCGTGGGCCACGCCGGAGACGAGTTGTCCGACAGCGGCCATTTTTTCTGCGTGCACCAGTTTGTCGCGCAGTTCGGCGGAGTCGGTAATGTCGGTCATAACCACGACGATGCTGTTGATGTTGTTCTGCTCGTCGCGCATGGGGCTAAGGTTCACCGAGAACTGTCCGACGTGACCATTGCCGCGTACGATCTGCAATTCAAGGTTGTCCACTTGTCCACCGCGGAGAGTGGCCTGCAGCGCGTCCGAAAGCGGACGCACATAGCCCGGCGCCGCTAACTCCAGCAACGGACGCCCCAGGAGTTCGCGCTGCTCGAAACCGGCTTCAGACCAACGTCGGTTGGCATAGCTGACGAGGCCGGCAGTGTCCGAGACCAGGATGAAGCTTTGCGTATTGCTGAGAATCTTGCCGGAGAAATCGCGCTCGCGTTGCAACTCCGATTGAAAGGTATGAAGGCCGGTGACATCGAGCATTAACCCGCGAATCTGCTGCAGCTTCCCCGCACTGTCGTACATGCCAAAGGCGTTGATGAGGACATAAATGGGAGAGCCGTTCTTGCGGCGCAGTGTGGCCTCAAAATTCCGCATGTGGCCGTGCTCTTCCATCGCCTGGCTGTGCAGCAACCGCTGTTCGGGGGAGAAATAAACCTGCGTGGGAATATCCACCTGTAGGAGTTCTTCGCGGCTGGAATAGCCGAGCATGGCGACCAGCGCGTCGTTGACCTCGACGAAGCGCCCTTCCGGCGTACTGAAGAACAATCCTTCCTGGATGTTGTCAAAGAGTTCGCGATAGCGGCGCTCGGCCTCGCGCCGATCGGTAATATCTTTCAGCACGTGGATAGTTTGCAGGTTCTCCCCGGAGGCTCCGTGCACGCGCGAAGTCGAAACCAGATATGTGCGGTCGAGCGCGGGGTGAACGAATTCGTCGGTTTCTTCGCCCATGGAACGGCAGAAGGGGCACGAATAAAGCGTGGGCTCGCTGGTAAGGGCCAATAAGGCGCGCATGTTTACGCCGATCAGTTCGCTCGGAGCGACTCCGATCATCGCCGCCAGGGAGCGATTCACGCGCAAAACTTTGTCGGTTTCATCGTGCACTACGATCAAATCGGTGATGGCATCAAAGATTTCCAGCCAGTGGCGATTGGCCTGTTCGATGCGAGTAAACAAGCGCGCATTTTCCAATGCCATGGCGGCATGGCCCGCGATGGCTTCGAGCAATTCGCGGTCTTCCGCGCCGAGCGGCCGCGAGCGTCCAGCAACGCAGAGCAAACCGGCAAGCTCTCCGTTCGAGCCGGGAAGTCGCACGACCAGGCATTCCTTCCAATCCAGAATCGCGGCCAGCTCCGGCCCGAGCAGCTCGGAGGCGGTGCCCGAAACGATGGCATCCGCGTGGTTTGCCGCCAGCTCCGCGAGCGAGCGCGCGAAACGTCGCTGCAGCAGGTGATCTTCGCCGCGCGCACCAGCCTCGAGAACGGAAACGCCCACACTACGATCCGGGCCGGAAGGATTGTGGGCCGAAGAATCGGTCGGCTCAGCACTCTCAGAATCCGTAGCCGCTTTGCGATGCTCAGCTGGCGGGAGCACATTCGGCCGTGGCAGCAGGGCAACCGTCTGAAATCGTCCATCTTGAAATAAAGCCAGGGCCCCGGCGCGCGCTCCGGTCAATTCGACAGCTCGCTCGACAAATTTACGTGCAAAATCCGGCAGCCGGAGCAAACCATCGATTTCGCGCGCCAGTTGAATCAATACGTCGGAGCGCCGGC
Organism: Candidatus Sulfotelmatobacter sp.; assembly: GCA_035272245.1. Taxonomy (GTDB): domain Bacteria; phylum Acidobacteriota; class Terriglobia; order Terriglobales; family Acidobacteriaceae; genus Sulfotelmatobacter. The sequence continues at coordinate 23,904 of DATEQW010000116.1, forward strand.
GGTTCAGTTCAGACTGGTGCAGGTTATGAGCCACCTCCATAACCACCGAGACCTGCGCCGCCAAAGCGCGGGCGCGACGTATATCCTCGCGGGAGATGCCCGTACCATCAAGACGATCGAGCACTCCGAACATGCCGAGCACGGTTCCTTTGGCTCCCAACAGGGGTACGGCGAGCAACTGCTTGGCCTGATAGCGGGCAATCAACTCCAGGTCCGCTCCCGGCACCTGCTTGAGATCGTCGGACCAGAAAACCTCTTTTACCCGGAGAGCCTGTGTCGCCGCTCCCTCGGGAAAAATGTTATCGACCCGCTGCGGCTCACCTCGTTTTACGCCGAAGCGCACGTGGAATTGCCCATCCTCAAGCAGGGCAATGAAGCAACGGCCGTAGCCCAGGAAGTCGGCGGCGCGGACCACGAAGGCTTGCAGAAAATGATCGAGGTCGCCGCTGGAGCTCAGTTCGGAGGAGATCTCCAGCAACTGATGTAGTTCGCGGGCTTGGCCCTGCGCGGTGGAACAGAGTTCGGCATGAGCCATTGCCACCGCGCCGAAGCCGGCCACCGCGGACACCAGCGACTTCTCCTCGTTCGTAAAAGCGCCGTCGGTACGCGGGTAGACCAGGATCGCGCCTTGCGTACGAGCGGTGCGGAAGGGCGCCGCAATCAGCACGCCGGGGGAAATCACGCTGCCCAGCGAGTGTTGGTCGCTGCTGATCGAGATGGTGATCGCTTCGCCCGCGGAAACCGCGCGTTGCGCCAGATCGGCGGCGAAACGAATGGTCTGGCGATCATGGCGGGCGCGGAAAGAAGTAGCCAGTTGGGGTGTCTCGGCGGAGACGGCACGCAGCTCGAAGGGTCCCTCGCGGCGCAGAAAAATCGACACCAGGCGCGTGCGCAGCAGCAAGCGAAGACGGTCGGCAAGCGCCTCCGTCACTGCATCCACGTCCGGCGTGCTGTGCAATGCCGTGGCGACATCGGCCAGGATTTCGGCGCGCCGGTGTTCCTCACGCGAAACTTCGACCAACCGGGTCGCTTCCAGCAGGCTGCCCAGTTGTCCCGCGACGATTGTGGCTTTGGCTGCCAGGTCTTCGTTGAAGAACTCATCGTCGGAGTCATGCAAGAAGGTCATCGCGCCGATGACTTCATCAAAGACCACCAGCGGAGCGGCCATGAGAGAACGGGCCTCAAATTCGTGGGCTGCGGGGAAGGTGGCCGAGCGTACGCGGTTGACGAAGGTGGTGCGCCGCGAGCGAACTACTGAGGCGGTCACAGCACTTTGCTGAGGTTGCAGACGCAGTCCTACAAAATGCTCGGCCAACTTGCCGTCGGCTTGCTCCCCAACCAGTTCGTCGCCCGCGTGTCGCCGCCAGAAATATACCCCGGTGCATTGAAAAAACTCGCGCGTGGCGCGGCAGAAGAGTTGGATCAGGGAGGTCGGATCCGCGCGTTCCGCAGCTTTCGCGGCGATGCGCAAGAGGAGTTTTTGAAACGCTTCGTCGGAACCACCCTGGACGCGGACTTCCGGCGACGGCGTCAAATTGTCTCCTGTCATGCTCAGAGCGCCACCGAGTGCCGATGGACGATTTTGATGATTCTCACAAGTGATTGAATCTAATGGAAAAGTACCCCCTCATCTCAATTTGAGTCAAGTGAAATGGGAACAGGGGGTGCCCTAGTGTGAAATCCCGAGAATTCAGGAGGTTTGGTCTCTCAGTTTGAGAATAGATGCGTTCCGCGCCCAAGATGAGACGCTACTTAGGCGCGACCGAAGTCATGGACAAGTTCGACAAATCCGCATAAGTGTCTGCGTTTACACGCTGATCCGAAGTGTGACTTTGGTTTTTTCAAAAAGTGACGCATGGCCCCGGCTTTGCTCCCAAACGGTCACCAGGATTATTGCCAAGGGAGGAACTGTGTCTTTACGAAAGGCTGGAGTGTTGGTGGCAGTAGTTGCGATGGTAGCCGCGTCAGGCGTGCCGGGCGTACGGGCGCAGAATTCCGACAATGAAATCGTGCGCCGCGCCAAAAGCAAAGTGCAGCCGGAGTATCCGGAACTGGCGCGCAAGATGAACATTACAGGCACGGTAAAGGTGCAGGTGATAGTTGCCCCCAATGGCACGGTCAAGGATGCCAAGGTTATGGGTGGGCATCCGGTGCTGGCCACGGCCGCGCTGGATGCGGTCAAGAAGTGGCGCTTTGAACCGGCGGCAGTGGAGAGCACCGGCGTGGTGGATTTCAAGTTCGAACCTCATCAGTAGGGCGAGCAGGGCGGCCGGGAGGGAACGGCATGACGATCGGCAAAAAGCTTTATAAGAATTTCGGAATCATCCTCGGCATGGTGGTGGTGCTGTTCATCGTGAACCTGCTGGCGGTGCAAAGAGAGCACGCGGCCAAGGCCGCAGCTACCGCTTCGTTGCAGTTGAAGGACGCTACCAATGAGGTTCGCTTCCAGATGATGCAGAACCGCCTCTACCTGAGCAACTACCTGCTCAGTGGCGACAGCCGGGAAGTCGACCGGATGAACGAAGGTCTGCGCACCCTCGCCGAGAAATTGCAGGAGGGCAAGACGCGCGCGAATTCCGAGCAGGAGCGCACGGCCCTGGACAAGGTTTCGCAATTGGAGCAGGCCTGGAGCAAAGAATTCGCCCAACCCTTGATCGACAAACGCAAGGACGTTGACTCCGGCAACGCGACGGTCGCGGAATTACAGATTTACTACCTTCAAAAGGATGCCTCCTCGTGGGTAAAGAACTCCACCGACGCGCTGGATGTGGCGGACGTGGAAAATAGCAAACTGGTCGATGCCGGTACTAAGTCGGATCAGACCGCCAGCATGCTAACCATTCTCTTCTCCGTGGTGACGCTGCTGATCGCGCTGAGTGTTGGCATTTTTGTCTCCATCACCACGGCCAAGTCGATTACCGGCCCCCTGACCAGCCTGATGACCGTGTCGCGCCAGATCGGCGACACCGGCGATCTGGAACACAACATCGATGTAACTCGTCAGGACGAGATTGGAGAACTCGCCCGCACCTTTGCCAAGATGGTGACTTACCTCAAAGAGATGGCGGGGGTTTCCGAATCGATCGCAGGGGGAGATCTTACCGTTGAAGTGAAGCCGCGATCGACGCACGACACCTTGGGCAACGCTTTCGCGCGCATGGTGGAGGGCTTGGGGCGGCTGGTGCGCAGTGTGCGCGATGCTTCCGCCCAGGTGGCCAGCGCGTCGGGTCAAGTCGCCAATGCGTCGGATGACTCGGCCAAGATCGGCCTGCAGGCGTCTTCGGCCATCGATGAAGTCACCAGCACTATGCACGAGATGAGCGTGAACGTGCAGAACATGGTGAAGAGCACCCAGGTGCAGGCTTCGAGCGTAAGCGAGACTTCCGCTTCCATCGACCAGATGGTGGCTTCGATCCAGCGCGTGGCCGACACAGCCAAGGTGCTGCTCGACATCTCGAACCGCTCGCGGGAAGAGGTGCACAGCGGCATCACCACCATGGAAAAGGCCACGGACGGCCTGAACCGCATCAACACAACCATCACCAGTTCGGGAGAAATCATCGGAGCCCTGGGTCAGCGCGCCGACGACATTGGAAAGATCATCGAGGTCATCGACGACCTCGCGGAACAAACCAACCTGCTGGCGCTCAACGCCGCCATCGAAGCGGCCCGCGCCGGAGAACATGGTCTCGGCTTCGCCGTGGTGGCCGACGAGGTTCGCAAGCTGGCGGAAAAGTCGGCGCAGTCGACCAAGGAAATTTCCGAACTGATCCAGAGCATTCAGAAAGAAGCGCGCAAGGCGGTCGAAAATATGGACCGCTCGACTGGCATTGTGAATGAAGGTCTGGATCTGGGCGGCGAATTAAACGCCGCGCTGCGCAAGATTTCGAACGTCGTCACCGAAGTCTACAAATTCGCGCAGGAGATCGGTGCCGCCACCAATGAACAGTCGCACGGCTCGTCGCAGATTGCCCGGGCCACCACGCGGCTGAACGAGATCACCCACGAAATCAATTCCGCGGTGGAAGAGCAAGCTTCCGGAGCGCAGGCCGTGGTCAAAGCCATGGAACGTATGCGCGAACTGGTGCAGCAGTCGACTTCCGGGTCGACCGAGCTGGCTGCTTCCGCCGAGCAGATGTCGAAGATGTCGCGCGGGCTGCTCGACTTTATGGATCGCTTCACGCTGGACGAGGCAGCGGCGCGGCAGGCGTCGACCGAAGAGAAAGCCCAGAATGCGCGCCGAGCTTCGGCGGGTTCCCGCTACTAGGGGATACAAGGATCAGCAATGAGTCGCGAACTCCATATCGTGGGCTTCCAGATTGGGCGCGAGACCTATGGCGTCCCCATCACTTCGTTGCATGAAATCGTGCGCGTTCCCGAAATCACGGCCGTGCCCGACGCGCCCGATTATCTGGAGGGCGTCATTAACCTCCGGGGCAAGATCGTCTCGGTCATGGACTTGCGCAAGCGCTTCGGAATCAAGCAGGCAGCTTTGAAAAAAGGAAACCGGATTCTGGTCGTCGAACACTCAGGCAGGCTGGCGGGATTGATCGTGGATTCCGCCTCCGAGGTGGTGAAGATTCCCAGTGAGGACGTGGAACCGCCGCCCGCGGCATTCCAGGAGGGCGGGCTCAACTGCGTCACGGGATTGGGAAAAGTTCGGGGTCGGCTGATTGTTTTGCTGGACATGAACAAGCTGCTGGCGCCGGCCAATTTGATCCAAGCCGGCGGAAATGTGGAAAGCAAGCCCAAACCGCCTGAGGCGCGGGGAGCGGCGGCCAAGTAAGTCATTTGGAGAACTTGCTGGAGGCGACTTGATCGACGGGCGCGGAGAACGAGAGAACGCATGAGCACATTCGGAGCAGCACCGGCTCCCATCTTGACGGAAGCGGAGCTTCGGCTTCTGCAGGCGCTGATCTATCAGGAGTGCGGCATGCACTTCGACGAGCGCCGTACCCACTTCCTGCAAGACCGCCTGCTGAAACGGCTGCGAGAATGCCGCGCGGATTCCTTCTACGCCTACTACCGGCTGCTCATCAGCCAGGAGGGCAAAGCGGAACTGGCCAAACTGGTCGAGAATCTGACGGTGAATGAAACCAGCTTTTTTCGCCACAAGGCGCAATTAGATCTCTTCCAGAAGCATGTGTTGGAAGACATGCTGAAACAGAAGCAAGTGCACCGGGAATACTCGATTCGGATTTGGAGCGCCGGATGTTCCACCGGGCAAGAGGCTTACACGCTGGGCATGATGGCAGCGGACACGCTGGCCTACTACTACCTGCGCAATCCCTTGCCGGTAGAGGTAGCACTGCCCAAGCCCCTGATCCCGCCGCCGTGGCGGGTGGAAATTCTCGCCAGCGACATCAGCTACTCGGTGCTGCGCGCCGGGCAGGAAGGCGCTTACAGCGAACACCAGATGGGGTCGGTGGATTACACCTACCGCTTGCGCTACTTCGACAAGATCGGGGATCGTTATGGAGTCAAGAAGGCGCTGAAAGAAATGGTTCACTTCGATTTTCATAATTTGAAAACGGAGTATCTGCCGCAGCGCAACGACGTGATCTTCTGCCGGAACGTGATGATGTATTTCGACGAGGCCGAACAAAAGCGCCTGATTGAAAAGTTTTACCGTTGTCTGAATCCCGGCGGCTTCCTATTCGTTGGCCACGCCGAAAGTCTGCTGGGCCTGACCGAAAAATTTCAGATGGTTCATCGGGACAGCGGAACGGCCTATCAACGGATCGAGGTGCGCGAGTGAGCGATTTCGACGATCGCGGAGCGGAACTGCGGGAGTTGTTCTTTGAGACTTCGCAGGAACTGCTGCAAGCGCTGAACGAAGAAACTCTGAAGCTGGAGACTCATCCCGGCGATGAAGAGATCGTGCGCTCGATCCGGCGCACGGTGCACACGCTGAAGGGCGACTCGGCGGCTTGCGGGCTGCGCGAGTTGAGCGAGCTGGCACACCAGTTTGAAGATGCACTTTCGCTCGAAACAGCCGCCGCCCACGGCGCGCTGGCGGAAATTGCATTTGCTGCTGCAGATATTTTCGCGGCCATGCTCGCGGCCTACCATGGTGGCGGCACGATGCCGGCTACCGACAATCTGCGCCAACGGATTCAGGAGTTAGCCTCGGCTCCCCTCGCCAAGAAGTCCCGGCGCAAGAAAAAAGCTGCCGCACCCAGCCTGAAAGCTTCCAAAGATTGGACGGACGCGGAGAAGCGCGCCCTGGCTCAGGCGCAAACCTCGGGCTTGGCGATCTATGACGTTGTGGTGAAAATCGATCCTCACTGCCCCATGCCGATCGCGGCGCGACAACTGATTCAGAACGCCATGAGCGGGGTTGGGCAAGTCCTGGTGGTGCGGCCGGATGCGAAATCGCCAGCCGCTACCAAGCAGGTGGAATTCGTTGTGGCGAGTTCGCAGCCCGAGGAGCAGATTGCGACCAAGGGCCGCATCCCAACGATTTCAGCGGATGCGATTGTGACGTTGATTGCAGCCGCCAGAAGGCCCAAATCCACTGCCCCGGTTGATCCTCAAGCGTCGGAGACGCATCCCCCGGAGCTGCCCTCATCCGCGGGCTCGGCAAGTGAAACCCCGGCAGCGGGAACCATCCAAGTCCAGTCTGCTCCGTCCGAAGCTCAAGTTTCTGCGCCAGAAGCTGCAACGCAGATCATCGCGGAAAATATTTTACGAGTGGAAGCGGGACGCATCGACAACGTCCTCAACCTAGTGGGAGAACTCATCATCGGCAAGTCCATGTTGCAGCAGGCGCTGAATGAGTTCGGGAAGCGTTATCCCAAAGATCTGCTGCGCGGCAAGTTTGCCGATGCCATGGCCTTCCAGTCGCGGGTTTTGAACGATCTACAGCGCTCCGTGATGAAAATCCGCATGGTGCCCGTCGATCAATTGTTCCGCCGCTTTCCGCGCATCGTGCGCGATGTGGCCCGGCAGTGCGGCCGCGAAGTGGATCTGGAATTAAGCGGCCAGGAAACCGACCTCGACAAAGGCATCCTCGACGCGATTGCCGAACCCCTCACTCATCTCGTGCGCAATGCAGTCAGTCATGGAATTGAACCGGCGGAACAACGCCGCACCATGGGCAAACCACCCCGGGGCAAGATCCGGCTGCACGCTATGCATCAGGGCAATCAGGTGGTGGTGGAAATCAGTGACGATGGGCGCGGCATCGATGTGCAGAAAATCCGCTCCAAGGCGACTGAGCTAGGTATTGTGAGCACCGAAGAAGCGGCACGCATGAGCGAAGCCGAGACCCTGGAACTCATCTTCCGGCCGGGATTCAGTACGGCGGAAGTGGTCACGGAAGTTTCCGGACGGGGCGTTGGAATGGATGTCGTGCAAAGCGTGCTGCACCGGCTGAAGGCCACCATCCATATTGAGACCCATCCCGGCCTGGGTACGACCTTCCGTCTGAAGCTGCCTCTAACGTTGGCCATTATCAAGGCGCTGATGTTCTGGGTGGAGCAGCGCTTATATGCCATTCCGCTCAATGCGGTGAACCAGATCGCCCGCACCACGGAAGCCGAAGTCCATCAGGTCGACAACTACGAAGTTTTGCAATTGCGGAATCAGGTGCTGCCTCTGCTTCGCCTGGGACGGCGCGCAGCGGCCGATATTGAGCGGAAATCGATGAAGCTGTTCGTGCTGGTGATTACCGTCGGCGAAAAAAAATATGGACTCATCGTGGATGCGCTGGAAGGGGAGGAAGAATTAGTGATTAAAGCCTTGGACGACCAGACCTTCTCCACCGATCTGGTGAACGGCGCTTCCATCCTCGGAGATGGGAAGGTAGTTCTCATCCTGAATTTGCCCGCAGTGGTGGAGCATGTGTCGCGGTCGCGTCCGGAAGCGGCCGGGGTTACCAATTACGGGCTCTTGCTGAACCAAACGGATCGGGCGCGCCTGGCTTTGGGCGCCGCCGGAGCGGGAGGCCAGGCATGAGCAAAATACGCGTACTAGTGGTCGACGATTCCGCCCTGATGCGAAAGCTGATTCCACAGATGCTGGAGACTGATCCCGGCATCGAAGTGGTGGGCACCGCGATGGACGGAAACTTTTGCCTGAAGAAAATCGAAGAACTTCACCCCAATGTGGTCACCCTCGACCTGCAAATGCCGGGCATGAACGGAATTGATACTTTGAAGGAAATCATGCGGCGGGAACCGCTGCCTGTGATTGTGGTTAGTTCGCATTCTACCGAGGGAGCATCCATCACATTCAAGGCGCTGGGGCTGGGTGCCGTCGATTTTGTAGCCAAACCGCAGGACGCTACCGCGCACATGGCGGATGCTGCGCGGGAGCTGATCGCAAAAATAAAAGCAGCCGCCGATTCCAAGGTGGTCCGTCCCGGGACCCTGCGCACGGCGCCGGCGCGGCCGGAAAAGATTGGCACGGCCAAGTCAGGACCCGCAGCCACCAAAACGGTGGCCATCGGAATCTCCACCGGAGGACCGCAAGCCCTCGAATTCCTGTTGTCACAGCTTCCGCCAGATTTTCCGGGAACGATTCTGGTGGTGCAGCACATGCCGGAGGGCTTTACCGATATGTTCGCGCGCCGGCTCGACGAGTTGTGCAGTCTGCGGGTAAAAGAGGCTCAATCGGGAGACGTGCTGCAGGCTGGGCGAGTTCTGGTTTGCCCCGGAAGCCGGCATATGACCGTCCGCCGGCTGTCCACGGGCGACGTCGTAGTGCTCAATGACGAGGCTCCGGTCAATGGCCACCGTCCCAGCGTGGACGTTCTGTTTCGTAGCGTGGCCAAGGAATACGGCCGGGGCGCGGTTGCGGTCTTGATGACGGGGATGGGGGAGGACGGGGCGCAAGGCTTGGGCGAGGTAAAGAAGGCCGGCGGAATGACAATCGCCCAGAGTGAAGAATCCTGCGTGGTCTTCGGTATGCCAAAAGCCGCCATCGAACGTGGCTATGCCACACGGGTCGTGGCTTTGGACGTGCTTTCCTCCACATTACAGGCAATTTGTGGCCGAAACGAAGGTCAGGGAAATAACGGCGGCGGTGGTAAGGCCCTCCGTGCCGGGCGTTAGGAAAAGTTGCTGAATCATGGCTTGATGACTTGAGTCATCTGGTCGGCGGAACGCCGCCGTGTTGAAATTGGAAGGGGAGGTTGCTATGGAGCAGTTCGCACCAATCAAACGCAGCAAGGACAGCCAGGCGGTCCGGTACCTGATCGTCGACGATTCGGTATTCGCACGCAAGAACTTGGCTCGCATGATCGAGAGTTTCGGCGGGCAAGTGGCTGGCGAGGCCGGAGACGGTCTTACCGCGATCAGCGAATTTGATCGCACCCACCCGGACATCGTGCTGATGGACATCACCATGCCTCAGATGGAAGGCATCGAGGCTGCCGAAAAGATTGTGCAAGGGCATCCCGAGGCCCGCATCGTGATGGTGTCTTCGGTCGGTTATCAGGAAAACATTGTGGCGGCTTTGCAACGCGGAGCGCGCCACTTCGTGCAGAAGCCGGTGAAGCCGGAAGTGCTGTACGAAGTCATCAAGTATGTAATGGGAGAAGACGGCTCCGTCGTGAACGCGGCCGGCGCGGGGGTCTAATCACATGAAGATGGAGCTGATTCAGCCCTTCATCAACGCGGCCGATGCCGTGTTGTCGCAGGGCCTGCAGGGCACCACCAAGGTGGGCAACCTCTTGATGGAAGAGGAAGCCTATCGCCGCAAAGGTGTGGCCGGCATGGTGGCGCTAACCGGCGACATCGAGGGCCGAATCATTCTCGACCTGGAACCGCAAACTGCCGTGCGCGTGGCCAGCCACTATGCGGGCGCAGCTTTGCCTGAGTCCGACGCGCTGATTAAAGAGACGATCTACGAACTGGCAAATCAGGTGGTCGGCAATGCCGTCTCCGCGTTGAACGACCAGGGCTTTCACTTCCGCGTACATCCTCCCATATTGCTCACCAGCGCCGAGGGCGACAAAACCAGCGAAGATGTCGAGGCGCTGATGATCTGCTTTGAAACGTCGCTGGGAACTGTGTTTATGAACGTGGCACTGCGCTATAACAAACGGCGCATGTCCGATCACGCCGCTGCGGGAGCAAGGTAAATTAAAGCAGTCCCGCTATCGAACAGCAGATCCTGAGATAATCGACGTCGCGGATCTTTCCGCCTCAAGCTTGCAGGGGCAACTGCAATCCTAAGTCCTCGCCCGAATCTTCCGCAGGATCGGCAATTTTCCTCAGTTCCGGATATTTCTCGATCAACGTAGGCGGAGCCAGCACCCGCCCGCCTCGCATCATGGCCTTCAACTCCAGCGCATTCACTCCCGCCTTGCTCTCAAAGTGATTATTGGTGATAACAAATGTGGTGTGCGCTCGCTCGGCGACCATCTCGATTCTTGCTTTCCAGCCCGCCAGTTCCCGCTCGCTATAGAGGTAGTTGTAGCGGTCGTTGCGATTATCGGAATCGAACCACTGTTCGTAGTTGCGCCCATGCAGGCGAACGTAGCCCACCGCACCCGTCACATGTTCCGTCGGCGCGAGCGATCGTCCCAGCACCGGCTGATCGATGTTGCAGAAGCCAACATTCTTCTGCGCGAACGCGGCTAGCGTTTCAGCTTTGTTCCAACTGGAATCGCGCACTTCCACCACCCGCGGATACTCGATGAACTGGCGCAACAGGCGATCGAGATATTCGCGGTTGAGCGAAGTGTTCTTAAACGATACCGGGAACTGGATGAGTAGCGCGCCCAGCATTCCTTCGTGGGCGATGGCGTCGAGCCCTTCACGGGTGCGCGCTTCATCCTCATCGGTGGGACGAATCGTTGCCGCCGAAGTGGGCTCCATCACCGCGATGGGTGAATGCGTGAAGGCACGGTACAGCTTGGCTGTGAACAGAAATCTCTGGTTCACCGCCGCCACTTTGCGGCACCACAGCTTCGCCAGTTCCGGTTTCAACGGCCCGTAAAACGACGTGTTGATCTCGGTCGTATCGAAAAATCGCGCCAGATACTCCAGCGGATGCTGCTTGCGGCGCTGCACGCCCGGCGGATAGAAGATTCCGTCCCAGTCTTTATAAGACCAGCCCGCCGTGCCAATGCGCACCTGATTCGCATTGACCCGGCCCGCGTGAACCTGGTTCGAGTGGACCTGGGGCAAAGGCTCCATGGGAAACCGTCGACGGAGGGCAAGCCAAGGGTAGCATAGTGAAACGAATGCAGCCTGCCGCGAAATGCCGATCACGGAACCGCAAAGTTTCTACGAAATGTACTCCTGAATATATTCGTCCGGCGAGTTTGCCAGGTTGTGAAGGTCGCCGTCGAAAATCACTTTGCCGTCCCGCAGGACCAGAAAACTCATCGGTACATCGCAATGCTGTCCTGGCGGCAGCGCAATCATGCGGTTGTTTTGTTTGTCGAACTGGTGCGTGGCCATGGTAAAGGCATCCTGCAGCCGGTGCGTGACCAGTAATGCGCTCGTCTTGTAAACGTCGCGCTGCTTCACAATCAATTCGATGATGGTGTTGGAGGTGACCGGATCCAGCCCGCCAGTCGGCGAATCATAGAGCAGCAGCTCAGGCTGCGTAATGATCGCCCGCGCAATGGCTACGCGCCGCCGCATTCCTCCGGAGAGTTCGGAGGGATTCAGGTCGAGCGTGTGCTCCAGTTCCACGAAGCGGAGTGCCTCGCGCACTCGGCGGTCGATGTTCTCGTCGTAGACGCCGTGCTCTTCCATCAGGCGGTACGCCACATTCTCACGCACGGTCAGAGAATCGAACAGCGCGCTTTCCTGAAAGACCATGCCAATCTTGCCGCGCAACTCGAAGAGCTGTGCTTCCTGCATCTGGGTCACATCCTCCCCAAGGACCACAATGCGTCCTGAGTCCGGCCGGATGAGTCCGAGCGCCAGCTTCAGGATCAGGCTCTTGCCGGACCCAGCCACACCGAATACCGCCTTGGTCTCGCCGCGAGGAAGATGGAAAGAAACGCCACTCAGCACCTCGTTCTCCCCAAAAGACATGACCACGTCTTCGAAGACAATGACCGGCGCGGAAATATCGACGGTTGTCGCAGTAGCGGAATCGAGCGGTAAGGTCGGCGCAGACATAGGATCAGCGATAAGAAAGCGTGGCCATCAGGAAACGTGTGACGATCAAGTCCATCGCCAGGATCAAAACTGACGCTGCCACCATGGCTTGCGTGGTGGCGCGGCCCACTCCCTGAGTCCCGCCGCGCGCGTTCATCCCGTAAAAGCAGCCGATGGTGGCGATGATAAAGCCGAAGATGACCGGCTTGATCAGTCCCATGAATACATCTTGAAACACCAGGCTCTCCCAAGCGTTGGCCCAATATTGACGGGCGTCGAGCCGGAGCAGAAGTTTCGCGATTGCCAGCCCTCCGACCAAGCCCACCAGATCCGAAATAATCGCGAGGAAAAACAGCATGAACACCGTGGCCACCATGCGCGGCGTCACCAACTTTTTCATGGGATCGGTGCCCAGCGCACGCATGGCGTCGATTTGCTCGGTTACCACCATCGATCCCAGTTCGCTAGCCATGCCCGAGGAGTTGCGCCCAGCAACCATCAAACTGGTCAGCACCGGTCCCAGTTCGCGCACCATAGACGTCGAAACCAGTTGTCCGACCAACGTGATCGAGCCGAAGCGCTCCAAAGTGTTGGAGGCTTGCAGCGCCAACACGGCTCCGGTGAAAAATCCGGTGAGCACAACAATGGGCAGAGACCCCACCCCGATGGTGTCGGCCTGCTGGATCATGTCGGCGAAGTACAGCGGCTTGCGGAAAAGATTCGCGACTGTCTGCAGGGAGAACAGAAAGTAATCCTGAACCGTCAGGACTTTTTCCTTGGCGAGATCGGTGGGCGAAGTCAGTTCCATGGGGGTCTGGAAAGCGAGGCAGACGGAACCAGGCTTTTTCGAACTATAGCAGAAGCGCAGTCGTCAGTGGCCAGTGGTCGGTGCTCAGAAAAATCAGGTGAATGTGAGGTCGAAGATGGCGGGCCACTGGCCACTTGACCACTTTCTTCTATCCTCGTGTCTTTTTCTTGATCTCGATGTTGAGCCGGCGGATTTTCTGGTTCAGCGTGGAGAGTGGTACTTTGAACCGCTCGGCGGCTTCGGTCTGGTTCCAGTTGCACTTCTCCAGCATGTCGCTGATGATGCGCCGCTCCACGTCTTCCACAATTTCAAATAGCGATGCATCTGTCGGCGGATCGTGCAGCGTTAACGCCGAGCCGCGGCCCAGAAGATTGTCAGGCAGCAGGTCGATAGTGATATCGGGGCCAGAAGAGAGAACAACCGCTCGCTCAATCACATTCTCCAGTTCACGGACGTTGCCCGGCCACGAGTAGGACATCAGCGGACGCAGCGCTTCCGGCGTGATGCGCCGCACCGGGCGGTCGTTCTCCTCCGCATATTTTTTCAGGAAAAATTGCACCAGCAGAGGAATATCTTCTCTGCGTTGCCGCAGCGGGGGCAATTCAATGGTAATAACGTTCAGGCGGTAGAACAGATCCTCGCGGAAGCGGCCTTCCCGCACCAGTTGGCGCAGATCAATATTGGTGGCGGCGATGATGCGCACATCCACCTGAATTTCCTGCACGCCGCCGAGATGCATGAATCTGCGGTCTTGCAGTACGCGCAAGATCTTCGCCTGCGTTTCCAGACTCATGGTGGCAATTTCGTCCAGAAACAATGTGCCGCGATCGGCGATCTCAAACAGCCCCTTCTTCGAGGCGATAGCGCTGGTGAACGCGCCTTTTACGTGGCCGAACAGCGTGGACTCCAGCAGATCGGTAGGCATAGAGCCGGTGTTCACCGGAACGAAAGGCCGCTCATGACGCGGAGAATTCAGATGCAGGGCTTTGGCAATGATCTCCTTGCCAGTTCCACTCTCGCCCTGCAATAAAACGGTGGACCGGCTGTTGGCGACCTGCGCCACCAGGTCGAAGATCTTCAGCATCGGCTCGCTTTTGCCGACGATGTTTTCAAAGTTGTAACGCTGCTTGAGCGCCCGCTTGAGTTGAACATTTTCTTCTTCGGCACGGCGCCATCCCACTGCGGCGCGAACATCAGCCAGCAGCTTTTCATTGTCCCAGGGTTTTTGAACAAAGTTGGCAGCGCCGCCTTGCATGGCACGCACCGCGTTCTCCACCGTGCCAAAGGCGGTGATCATAATGACCGGCAGTCCGGTTTCATGAGCGCGGATTTCGGCCAGAATCTCCATGCCATTGCGTCCCGGCAACGTAAGGTCGAGCAGGATGAGATCGAAAGGATGCTCGCCAATCCGCTGCAACCCAGCTTCGCCGGTTGCCGCCGTTTCCACGGCGAAGCCCTCCAGTTCTAGCAAGGTTTGCAGAGATTCACGAATCTCCGCTTCATCGTCAATGATGAGGACCGCCCCCGCCAGGCCCGGGTTCTCATTTATCGCCCCGCGCGAAATCACTGCCGCCTCAGACATATTCGGCCTCAAACTTGGTTTGCTTGGACATGCTGCGCTCGGGCATGCGCGGCTTAGACATCCTTCTCTTAAACATGCTTGGCCTAAACATGGACTGCCTTCCTGCTGAGTGGGAAATCCAGAGTGAACGTTGTACCGGAGCCAGGATGGCTTTCCACCCGAATCTTGCCCGCATGTTCCTGGATAATGCCGTACGTAACGGAAAGACCCAAGCCCGTTCCGCGCGCCTGGCCTTCGCGAGGCGAAGTCTTGGTAGTGAAGAACGGGTCGTAGATCCGCTGAATGTGCTCGGGGGCAATACCCGAGCCAGTGTCAGAAATGGAAACGCTTACGCTGTCGCCGTTCATTGTGGCAACCCGCAATTTGCCGCCACCGGGCATGGCATCTTTCGCGTTGAGAAACAAATTCAAGAACACCTGCTGCAATCTTCCCGGATTTCCCTGAATCGGTTGCAACTTGGGCGCGAGCGCATTCTCAACTTCCACCTTCGCGACCTTGAACTGATGCTCCAATAGCGCCAGCGTGTCGGCGATTACCTTGTTCACGTCGACATCGCCGACTTCACTTCCGCTGGTACGGGAAAAATTCAGCAGATTATTTACGATTTCCGACGCGCGGAAGGTTTGCCGCGTGATCTTTTCCAGCAAGCCGGATTTCTGCGGATCACCCTGCAATTGTTTCGAGAGCATCTGCGTGTAAGAAGAGATCACCGCCAACGGCGTATTGACTTCGTGAGCGACCCCGGCCGCCAGCAAGCCGATCGACGAAAGTTTGTCGGCTTGCGAAAGCTGGGCTTCGAGTTCGATACGCTCGGTGATGTCGTCCATGATGATCAGTCGCCCGATGACTTGAAACTTGCGCGTCACCAGAGGCGCGATCGCCACATTCACCGTGCGAACCTCGCCCGCAGGTGTTTTCAGACGAAACTTGTACAGATTGTGAATGCCAGCGCTCTCCCGCATGCGATCGAACTCTTCCACGAATTCTGCCGGGAAAACCGCCTTGAGCGGCTGGGTCAAAGTCTGCCAGCGCGGCACCGCATACATCACTTCCATCTGTGCGTTCCAGCTCTCAATGCGATCTTCCATGTCGAGCGCCATCACACCCACGTTGATGGACTCCACAATGTTCTCGTTGAAATCTTTCAGGCGTTCGTACTCGGCGGCTTTCTGCTGCAGGGAGGCATAGAGCTGGCCGTTCTGGATCGCGATGCCCAGATATCCGCCCAGAGTTTCCAGCAACTCCATGTCTTCGCTGGAGAGGAAATCCCCTTGCGTGGTCTTTCCTAGGCCCAGCACGGCGACGGTCTTCTGCTGGGCGTGGCAAGGAATGTAATAATTCAGCTCCAGGCGGGCGATGGTTTGCTGCGCACCCGGATTTTCGCGCGGCACCTGGTGTGTGTTTTCAAAGAAGAGGTGCCCACCAGCCTCCGGCCGCGGCGCACTCAGGAAAGACAGATCGAGCTTGCCCGGCGCGGACAAACCGTAGGACTTCGCCAGGACAAATCGCTCGGCGTCTTCTCCGGCCAGGAAAATCGCCATGCGGTCGACGGCAAGCGTCCTTGATAGCCGATCCATCAGCGACGAGAGCATGGCGTTCAGGTCTGTTTCCGAGCTGAGTTCCCTGCCGAATTCGAGCAGCGTGCGGCGATAGTCGTAGCGCGTGCGATAAAAGAATTGATCGATGCGGTCCTGAATCCACTTTCGTACCGGGTCAAAGAGCAGGGCTGTGACCACAACGGCGAGAATCAAACCCACCGGACCGCTGCTGGGCTGCCGCATGTGCACCAATTCGGCGACACCCGCCACCAGTCCAAAATACATTCCCACCACGGTCGCGGCTGCCAGCGTATAGACCACGCCACGTTTGAAGATGAGATCCACATCCATGAGGCGGTAACGGAAGATGGCGTAACCGAAGGTGAGCGGAAGAAGCGCCAGCGAGAGCGCGGAAATCTTCATCGTCGCGCCTGGCAGCGTCCCCATCAGGTAAGGAACGACGTAGAACAGGGTGTAAGGAATAATGGCCAGGATGGTGCCACGAGTAACCCACTTCAGTTGCTGCCTCAGAATCGTGGTGCTGGCGCGCCGGTAGCTGTACCACAGCAGGATGGCTGAGGCCACAAAGAACAACGACCCGTAGGACATTTCCATCCGGTCAAGGTTCCAGCGCAGCCGTTCACTGGCCTGCAGCCAGCGCATGGCGCCCACATGAATCGCCAGCAGGATCGCGCCCGGTACGTAGACCAGCGCCAACAGCCACGGATACTTGCGCACGGCCTGGCGTTTCTCGGGGAAGGTCAAAACGAAGTGCAGAAACAGCGCCGGCTGCAATACTCCGGCGGCGATGTTGCCCCAGTAAATGGTCCAGTCGAAGTCGTTCAGCTTCCCGGTGTATTTGAAGGAGTACGCAATGAACGAGACCAGGCAAAAAATATAGAAGTGCGTCGAGCCAGGAGCCGTCCAGCGTCTCAAGAGCACATACAGGCCGATACCAAGATAGATCAGCGCGATCAACCGCAACCAGTTGTTCAGCGAGCGTTCCGCCGGAACCAGAATGACGCTGGAATCGAGCGGCACCGCTTGCCGGAGCAAGGAATAGGCCGCTTTCGACCAGACTCCGTTGCGGTAGAGCTGGCGCTCCAGCCCGGAGATGTTCTGTATTTCCTGCCCGTTGACCGAAACCAGCCGATCGCCTGACTTGATGCCGCTCTTGGCGCCCGGTCCGGCGGGATCGACCCGATCGGCTGTGAGTCGGCCGCCATGCTCCACCCACCAAACTCCGTCATCAGGGATGGAAGCTTTCAATTCTGCATCGAAATTGAAGCCGGCAAATACGACCGCAGCCACCGTTATCAGGAACAGTAGAACGGCAACGAAACGGACTTGGCTTTCCCGGTTCATGGACTTCCGCGGCCCCGAACCCCTAAGGGGCTGGGCAGGAGTAGCAACGACGTCCCGCAGATCATCAATGAGCAACTTCGCTGCCATGTCTTTTCCCGCTTCGGAAATCCTTAAGTGCGGCATCTACTGCACTTCCGGGATTATAGATGGATTTTCGAACAGCGATTACGTCTTTTTGGATGTTTCTGTGAAATTCCGTATCTAGCAGCTAGGCACGGAGTTAGCCTATCGGTTAAGGCAGGCTCTTGGGAAGGCGATAAGGCGGGGGCGGGCAGACCTGTCCAAGAGCCGGCGAGGTTTACATAGACACAGCTGTCCCCGGGCTGACTTTCATCAGCTGCGGGGACCTGATTTCGCGCACACGCACTTTCGCGGCGAGAGGTCGAAATCCTATGACGGCCAGGGCGCCATTTGCGATTGTTCGTGCGCCAGGCTCACCCGGATCACATTCATCAGTTCATCGTTGTCGGCGGGCTTCTGAAAGAAAGCTGCCGCCCCAGCCTTCAAGGCTCGCTCCTCGTTACTCTGAGGATCACGCGCACTCAACACGATGACGGGAACGCTCGAAAGTGCGTCGATATTCTGCAGCCGGTCGAGAACTACGAAACCGTCGCCGACCGGCAGGCCCAGATCCAGAATGATCAAGGCTGGACGCTCCTTTTGCGCCGATGCGATGGCGGAATAACCATCGCTGGCGGTTGCGACCTCATAATTGTTGGCCCGCAAGCGCAGCCGCAAGGCCCGCACCAGATCGGGATCATCATCGACTACCAGAATCTTTGCTCTTGGCATGGTTGTTCTCCTTTTTCAATTCGCTAAGTTGGAATCTCGTGGGCTCTTTCCTGCACACAGCTGTTTTCGTTCCAGGCTTGCCGTGATCATCCCGGTAATCTGTTCAGTCACGGTTTGTACCTGTTGCTCCAGCGTTTGGCTGGAAATATCGGAAGGCAGCTCTACCGGAGCCGCCATGATTGCGAGGACGCACTTGCTCTTAAAGTCGGGCACGCGCTCCAGTTGTTCGCGAATGCGCGTCGTCATGATTCCGGAGCGTTGCAGATCGGTCGAAGCCACCACGAAAAAGGTCTCGGCCGCTCCAGAGGTTCCCATCGGCGGCAGCACCAGATCTTTGTCGAGATAGACGCAGCGCCGCAAAATCTCCAGGCACTGTTGCCAGGTTTCCTTCCAATTGCCCCGTAGAGCGGAGCACGGCGCGAGTTCTACACGCACCAGCACAAACGCCGGCCGCAACCGATCTTCGTGAGTAATCACCGGAGCCAGCAGCTTGGGCAGAGAATAGCTTGGCAGCGTGAATGTAAAAACGCTGCCCTGGCCGGGTTCGCTCGAAACCCAGATGCGTCCTCCGTGCAGACGGACTATTTCCCGGCAGATGAACAAGCCCAGTCCCAAGCCGGAGCGGTTGTTGTCAACCGACTCGGCATCCTGATAGAGGCGTTCGAAGATGAGCGTCTTTGTATCCGGATTAATGCCGCGTCCGGTGTCGCTGACCGAAACGTAGACCGCGGACGAATCCGCTTCAATCATGCAGGCCTGGACCATAACTGCGCCGTCTGCCGGGGTAAACTTGATCGCGTTGTCCACCAGATTGATCAGGACTTCGAGTACGCGATCCGGATCGGCATGCACCAAAGGCAGCCTCTGGTCGACTCCGATTTCAAGTCCAATCTGCTTTTCCGCCGCCATCGGCCGCATCATGGCCACAGTCTGATGAATCAGATCGCCCAGCGCGATGCAGCGCGGTTCCACTCGCATTTTCCCGGTCTCGGCGCGGGTTGCTTCGAGTAAATCACGGATCATGGCATGCAGCTGATTCACGCTTTTCAGGACCGTCTTCAAGTGGTCGGACTGGTCAGGAGTCATCGGACCGGCCAACCCGTCAAGCAGTAAAGTGACGTATTGGTGAATGCAGGTGAGCGGCGTCCGCAGTTCGTGCGAAATATGGGATAGAAACTGGTTCTTGAACTCCATCTGCTGCTTGCGTGTGATTTCGAGGGAACGCAGTAGGGCTTGCCGCTCCACCGCGTAGCGAATGGCACGCTCCAGATGATTGCTGGACATGGTGCCCTTGATGAGGTAATCCTGCACGCCATGGTGAACCGCCTTGATCGCCAGCGCTTCGTCATCTTGTCCGGAAAGAATAACGACCGGCACGTTGGGCGCGTGTTCCAGGACGCGGCGAAAGGTTTCCGCGCCACGGCTGTCGGGCAAGTTCAGGTCCAACAGCACCACCGAGGGTGTTTCCTTGGTAAGCGAGGCGAGGCCGTCGGCGAGCCGGTTTACGCAGTTGATGTTCACTGGAGTCTTGCACTCGACCAGTCGCAGGCGGACCAGGTCCGCATCGCCCGGGTTATCTTCAATCAACAATACTTGCGTCGTCGGACGATCTGTAATCGGATGATCCATAGTCCTCATTCTCCTCGTGGCGGCAGGCTGGCGAAATCGCACCAAAACTCTTCAATCGACTTCACCGCCGACAGAAAATCATTCAAATTTCCCGGCTTGCTCACGTAGCAGTTGGCTCCCAGTTCATAGCTGCGTGCAATATCTTTCCCTAACTGGGACGTACTGAAAATCACTACCGGAATCCGGCGCAGCTCCGGACCCGCCCTGATCGCCGCCAATACTGCCAGGCCGTCTCTCTTTGGCAGGCTCAGGTCCAGGATCACCAGATCGGGACACATTGCGTTCGCATACCTTCCCCGGCGATTGAGAAAAGCCAGCGCTTCCGCTCCGTCTTCCACGCTCTCCATCTGACTGTGATACGGGCTTCTGGCCAGCGCCTCGCGCGTTAATCCCACATCGGCGGGATTGTCATCCACCAACAGCAACCGGAGACCGGATTTCATTTCGCGCTCCCTTCCTCCTCATCCTCACCATGAAGCGGTATAGTGAATTTGAAGCTGGAACCAGAGCCGGGCTCCGATTCGACCCAGATTCTGCCACCGTACCGCTCGATAATCTTCTTGCAGATCGCCAGCCCGATTCCGTTGCCCGGGTATTCGGCGCGCGCATGCAACCGTTGAAAGACCACAAAGATCTCTTTTGCGCTCTCGGGCGCGATTCCAATGCCGTTATCCCGCACGCTGAAGAGCCAGTGCGCCTCCGTCTTCTCCGCCTGCACCGAGATCATCGGAGTTGCCTGCTGCCGGAACTTGATGGCGTTCCCTACCAGATTCTGAAGAACCTGGGCGATCTGTGTATGCTCTGCCCAGATCAAAGGCAGTTCGCCATAAGTAACCATGGCTCCACTTTCCTCGATAGCCGACGACAGAGTCTGCAAAATCTGCTGCATCAGCGCATTGCAATCGACTCTCCCGCTGGCAACGTTGCCGCGGCCCACTCGCGAAAAAGCCAGCAGATCCCGAATCAGCACTTGCATGCGCTGAGCTCCCTCGCTGGCATAGCCGATGAATTTGTCGGCGTCCGCGTCTAGCCTGCCGCGGTACCGTTCGGCCAGCAACTGGGTGTAAGCCGTCACCATGCGCAGGGGCTCCTGCAGATCATGCGACGCGGCATAGGCGAACTGCTCCAGGTCTGCATTGGAGCGGGCCAGTTCCGCCACTTTTGTGGCCAAGGCCTGCTCCGCCTGTCGGCGCTCCTGCCGGGCGCGAAGCGCCGTGATGCCGTAGCTCAGATTGTTGGAGAGATCTTCGAGAAGATGTTTCTCGGCGGCGTCAAAAGCTCCTATCTCCGGCGCATAGATCGAGATCGCGCCTAGCAGTTCTTCGCCGTTCTTAAGCGGCAAAACCATGGAGGCGCGATAACCGCGCCGCATCGCCTCCTCGCGCCAGAGAGCGAAGTCGGGATCGGTCGCCATGTCGGAGCATAAGCGCACTGTACCGGTTCGAATGGCTGTGCCAGTAGGTCCGTGTCCACGCTCTTCGTCCGCCCAGGTCAGGTTCAGCGCCTTCAGGTAGCCTGCTTCAAACCCGCTCTCCGCCACTACCCGGACGCTTTTTTTCTCATCGTGCACGGCGTAGCCTACCCACGCCATCCGGTAGCCGCCAACATTCACCACCAAGTCGCAAATCTGCTTCAGCAGACTCGGCTCATCGGTGGCTCGCACCAGCGCCTCGTTGCAGTCACTCAGCGAGCGCAACGCACGTTCGGCTCGCCTGCGTTCGGAAATGTCGCGGACGATGACCGTGAGCAGCTTTTTCCTCGCCACTTCGATTTGGGAGATCGAAGCCTCGATGGGAAATTCCGCTCCTCCGGCGCGTACCGCCAGCAGACCGTTCTTGTATGCCATCCTTCGTTTGCTGACACCGCTGGCAGCAAATCGGGAGATTTGTTCTCTGTGCGTCGCGTGGAATCGTTGCGGAACGAATCTTTCCAGAGGCTGTCCGATCGCGTCGGCCGCGGAACAACCAAACATCTTTTCCGCGGCTGCGTTGAACATCAGGATGTGCTGCTGCTGATCTACCGTCAGGATCGCGTCCATGGCCGAGTGGATGATGGCGTTGAGCCGTTTTTCGCTCTCGCGCAACGCCTGCTGAGCTTGCTGCAGCTCCTCGACTGCGGATTTGCTCTCCGCCAGTAGCTCCGCTTCGAGCGCTCGAGAGCGGGGTTGGTTACCGCCCGGAGATGCTGCCGCACGTTTCACGGTACTGTTACTCCTCTAGAGCTTCCTGAATAGTCGGCACCGTGCAGGAATGCCAGTGCCGCGTGCAGAGCAGCGTCCCCAATTACGCTATCGGCGGAGTCCCGGCAGGCTTTAGGTTGAAGAAGAAGCAATAGCTCGAATGTCGACACTAGGGGTACTGGACTGCGCCTTTCATGTGATTTCGAGATGGTTCTGCTAGAGCGGCAGAGTCTGGACAAACTAAGAGTTTGCTAAGTCTAGGAATTTGATCGCAGACAAATCATAGTCTGCTAATCTGGAACCGGCCTCAGGTCAGCCGGCTTTCCTCGCATCTGTGGTAGAAGAATCGGGCGTAATACCATCGTCGTCCCACTCAAACGACAACGCCCGCGCAGTGGTTTCGATAGGCTCGAGCTCCGGAATATCTTCGGCAACCGACGCGCCCAGCTCGGCGAACTTCCGCGCCGAGACCAGCACGCGGCTCTCCAGCGAACCGACAGCCTTGTTATACGACTCGACGGCGCGGTCGAGACCGTTCCCGACTGAACTAATGTGCCCTGCGAGCAGGCGCAAGCGGTCGTGCAGTTCCTTGCCTAATTCGCTGATCTTCTGCGCGTTGCGCGCGAGTTTTTCCTGATTCCATCCGTAGTTGATCGCCTTGAGCAGCGCGATCAGCGTAGTCGGCGACGCAGGAATGACGCGGTTCAGCACTCCGTGTTCGATCAAGCCCGAATCTTGCTCTAGGGCGGCGCTGAAAAATGTTTCGCCGGGAAGAAACATCACCACGAACTCGGGCGTGGCTTCAAACTGCTCCCAATATTTCTTGCCGCTGAGAGTGTTCATGTGGTCGCGCACCTGCCGCGCATGATTGGCCAGGCAGGCGCGCCGCGCATCTTCATCCGTGGTTTCGAAAGCATCGAGGAAAGCCTGCAGCGGCGTCTTCGCGTCCACCACGACGTGCTTGCCGCC
>DATEQW010000117.1:0-10748 GCA_035272245.1 Candidatus Sulfotelmatobacter sp.
CGCGCCTGGCGGAAAATTTCTGAAGGGATGAAATCCTTGTCTTCGGGAAGAATGCCCCCGGTATCGATGATGCGGATGTGTCGGCCGCGCCATTCCGCGTCGCCGTAGAGACGGTCGCGCGTGATACCGGGCTCGTCGCCAACGATGGCCCGCCGCGAACCAACGATGCGGTTAAACAGCGTGGACTTGCCGACGTTGGGCCGGCCCACAATGGCAATTGTGGGAACGCCGGCCGCGACGGTAGCGACAGTACTGGTCGAATTGTAAGTGGGTTGGGTCAAAATGAAGTGAAATCAACCGTCGGTGACGTCACCTGTTTATTATAGAGACTCTCGTGCCTTTAAGTTCCCAGCCCGCCTCGTCTGCGCCGTCTCCCCTCTCGCCGCCAGGCGGTAAGGGAACTTCGCTTTACCAATTCTTTGCTCCCGGAGGAGTCCTCGCGAGCACCCATCCCGCGTATGAATTCCGCCGCGGCCAGTTGCAGATGGCGCAGGCGGTCGAGCAAGCGCTGGAAGAAAAGCGTCACCTGATTGTGGAAGCCGGCACTGGCACAGGCAAGACTCTTGCGTATCTGATGCCGGTCATTATGTCCGGAAAGCGCGTGATCATCTCGACTGGCACAAAAAATCTCCAGGAACAGCTTTTCTACAAGGACATTCCGTTTCTGGAGCAGGCGCTGTCGGGAGAACGGGGTTCCGGCTCCCGGCTCTCAGTTTGCTACATGAAGGGTCGCAACAACTATTTGTGCCGCAAAAAGCTCTATGACCTTACTGATCAGCCAGTGTTGAGCGGACTGCAAGAGATTGAGCAATATCGCGCAATTGCCGCGTGGGAGAAGACAACTTCGACCGGTGACCGCGCAGAACTTGCAGAGCTTCCCGAAGCCAGCGCTCTGTGGCACAAACTGGACGCTCGCACAGAGGCCTGCATCGGACAAAAGTGCAGCGAGTGGGAGCGCTGTTTCGTCACTGAAATGCGCAGGCGAGGGATGGAGAGCGACATCATCATCGTCAATCATCATCTGTTCTTTGCCGATCTCGCCATCAAGTTGCAGGCAGGGGGCGCGCCAGACGCGGGCATCTTACCGGAAGCGGCGGCCGTGGTTTTCGATGAGGCGCACGAATTGGAAGATGTCGTAGGGAACTACTTCGGAATTTCCGTTAGCAACCTGCGCGTGGAGGATCTGGCGCGTGACGTGGAAGCCTCGCTGCAGCATAACCGGATGCTTTCCGCGTCGCTCTCGGGAGCGCTTGGGAGTTTGCGGGAACGATCGCAATTCTTCTTCTCGCTGTTACCCCCGGGCGAAGGACGCTTTGCTTTCGAAACGCGGCGCGAGTTTCTGGAAGAAAACGGCGACGAGTTTCTCGCGCTCAACCAGGCTCTGACTCGACTGGCGGGCGAACTGGAAGGTCTACCGCAGAAGCCAGAAGAGATTTTCAACTTCGTACGGCGCGCCCAGGAGCTGCAGGTGCAACTCGGATTCGCTATGGAGTCGGATGATCGCAACACTGTGTTCTGGATCGAGCGGCGCGGCGGACGAGCGAATTCAGCACAGAGACCGAGAGGCTCAGAAAAGACTGGAAGACAAAACGTCTTTCTGCAAGCTACGCCAATCGACGTAGGTCCGATCCTGCGCGAATGCCTCTGGTCGAAACTCGAGTGCGCTGTCCTCACTTCCGCGACGCTTGCTGTTGGCGGCGGATTCGAATACATACGGCAGAGATTAGGGTTGGAGCATGCGCGAGAGTCAGTTTTGCCCTCGCACTTCGACTACGAACATCAGGCTTTATTTTACGTCCCCCCCGATCTCCCCGACGCGCGCACTCCACAATTCACCGCGCAGGCTGCAGAACGCATTCGCAAGCTGCTGGAAATTACTCGTGGCCGCGCCTTCGTCCTCTTCACCAGTTATGCGCAAATGAATGATATTTACGAGCGACTGCTCGGCGAAGTTGAGTTTCCCATGCTGCGGCAGGGCGATGCGCCGAAGAGCGCGCTGCTTGAGGAGTTTCGTCTCACTCCAAATGCGGTGTTGTTTGCAACCTCATCATTCTGGCAAGGCGTGGACGTGCAAGGCGAACAATTGAGTTGTGTAATCATCGATCGCTTGCCTTTCGCCGTGCCCAGCGACCCAGTCGTCGCCGCGCGCGTCAAAGCGATTGACGCTGACGGTGGCAATGCGTTCTTTCAATATCAGGTGCCGGCAGCCGTCATCACGCTGAAACAAGGTTTCGGACGGCTGATCCGCTCCTTGCACGACCGCGGCCTGCTTGTCCTGCTCGATAATCGCATTCTCAAGAAGCAATACGGCCGCGTATTTATCGAGAGCCTGCCGAATTACAAAAAAACTACCGAACTGCGGGCGGTCGAGGAGTTTTTCGGCGTGGGTGACTGAGGGTTGGACTTTTCAGTGAGCATCCGCATCCACGCTTCCGATGCGGCATATCTGGTTTGCCTTCGCGGTCGAATCAAGCAAAATTGATGGAGTGAGCGGTACAATAAGATGTTTCGCTATTCGACGCGGTCCATCCTGTAACCTCGTGGAACCGCAGAGGGATGCATGTTCGAAGTTACAGTTGACGATACGTTTGCGGCGGGCCATTACCTGCGCAACTACAAGGGCAAGTGTGAAAATCCGCACGGGCACAATTACAAGATCCGGGTCACGCTCGCGGGCACGGAACTCGACAAAGCCGGACTGCTGCTCGATTTCAAGGATCTCCGCGAAGTGATGAAGCACGTCATCGAACGCCTCGACCATCAGATGATCAACGATATCGAGCCGTTCACCGTCATCAATCCATCGGCGGAAAATCTGGCGAAGTATTTTTACGACGAGTCGAATAGCCGTCTGAAAAACGTAACCAACGGCCGCGTTCGGGTAAAAGACGTTACCGTGTTTGAAACCGATACCACCACCGCTAAGTACAGCGAATAGCGCCTTCCCAGCCGCTGCTAAGGATTCCATGCAGATTACCGAAATCTACAAATCGCTGCAGGGAGAGTCGACACATGCCGGGCTGCCGTGTGTGTTTGTGCGCCTCACTGGATGTAACTTGCGTTGCTCCTGGTGCGATAGCGGGTACACCTTCCAGGGCGGGCGAAAAATGGCTTTGGAAGAAGTACTGGCCGAAGTAAAACGCCTCAGTCCCAACGGCGGGTTGGTAGAGATCACCGGCGGCGAACCTATGCTGCAGGAGCGGGAAGTGCTTCCTCTTATGAAGGGGTTGTTGGCAGACGGTTATCGTGTATTGCTGGAGACCAGCGGGGAACGGCCGCTGGTGCGGGTCCCCGCGGAAGTCATCAAGATCGTGGATGTCAAGTGTCCAAATTCGGGAGAGCCCGACACTTTTTTTTTCGAAAACCTGACAGCGCTTACAGCGCGTGACGAGGTAAAGTTCGTGCTCGCCAGCCGTCCCGACTATGTGTTTGCCCGCGACTTCACCCGGCAGCACAACCTGGCAGAGCGCGTGAACGCCGTACTGTTCTCGCCGGCTTTCCGCAAAGATGCCACGGGATCGCGAAACAGTTCGCACTGCCTGGTCGATCCCCAGGAATTAGCGGGGTGGATGCTGGCCGATGAAGTTCCGGCGCGCCTGGGCTTGCAGTTACACAAGTTTATTTGGGATCCCGCAGTGAAGGGAGTTTAGCCCTCCATCTCGCCGAGTCACCATCGAGGATTGATCTAACATCATGACGCCCACAACCCAGCGTGCGGTTGTTCTGCTCAGCGGAGGAATGGATTCCTGCGTGTGTGCAGCCTTGGCAACCCGCGACTACGCCACTGCCGCATTGCACGTAAGTTACGGGCAACGCACTGAACATCGCGAGCGGCAATCTTTTCTCAAAATTTGCGATCGGCTGCACATTCACGACAGGCTTATCGTGCGCAACGAGGCTCTCCGCGCCATCGGAGGGTCTGCCCTCACCGATGAAAACATCGCCGTGCCTACGGTTCCATCCGCCAGCCATGAGATTCCGGTCACCTATGTCCCGTTTCGGAACGCTCATTTTTTGTCCGTCGCGGTAAGTTGGGCCGAGGTGCTCGGTGCAGCCAAAATCTATATTGGTGCGGTCGAACCAGACAGCTCCGGGTATCCTGATTGCCGTCCGGCGTATTATGAAGCGTTCAACCGAGTGATTCGGGCAGGGACGAAGGATGGCAACATCGAAGTTGTCACGCCCCTCATCGCCATGCGGAAAGCCGAAATTGTACAGCTTGGCCTTGAACTGAACGCTCCATTCGATTTAACTTGGTCATGCTATCGCCATGAGGATCGAGCCTGTGGCGTTTGCGATAGTTGCGTTCTGCGGTTGCAGGCGTTTAAGGCGGCGGGAGTGGGAGATCCAATTCCCTATGCGACGCTGGAGAGAGTCTAGTGGTCAGTGGGTTTTGATGGTTTGGCGATTGCACGCGAATCAGGTGCACATTTTTTGAGCAATTTTTCGGAAATCCATACTTAATAATTCTTTCTGCCGGGAGGCAAAAATGAAGAAACACCTCGCAGTGTTTGCTCTTGTTCTCCTTGTACTCGGACTATGCACTTCCCCGGTTTTCGCCCAGGGCGCATCGGGATCAGTGAAGGGCGTTTGCAAAGACATGGATGGCAATCCCATCGTCGATGGAATCGTGGTCTACGCCAACCAGGACAACGGCCAGAAATACACCCTCAAAACCAACAAGAAGGGCGAGTATTTTTCTCTGGGCGTGGGAGCTGGCACCTATACCGTTACCCTCTACAAAAACGCTGATGACCTTAAGGCCAACAAGGAACTTTTCCATTTCGGCAAAGTTCCGGTCACCCTGGATGAGAACACCCTCGACTTCGACTTGAAAAAGCAAACCGCGGAGGCCGCCAAGGGCCAGGGCTTGACTCCTGAACAGATCAAGGCTCAACAGGAAGCGCAGGAGAAACAAAAGAAGGAAGTGGGCACAGTCAAGCAACTGAATGAGAAGCTGGCGGCGGCCAAGGTCGCCTCCGATGCGGGCGACTACGAGACAGCGATTGCCGATCTCAAGGCCGCCAATGACATCGACGCTACGCGCGACCTGATCTGGTTCAAGCTCGGCGACGCCTATCGTGTATCCGCAACCAAGCAAACCGATACGGCGGAGAAACAAAAGCGTCTGGATTCTGCCGTGGAGGCTTATCAAAAGGCTCTACAGCTCAAGCAAGCCGCCACCAATGACAAGGATCCCAACGCTACTAAGACTCTCGCCGCCTACTACAACAACCTGGCAGAAGCCTACAGTAAGGCCGGGAAGATCGATGACTCGGTCAAGACATACCAACAGGCTGCCTTGGCCGATCCCACCGGGGCTGCGCAGTACTACTTCAACATGGGAGCGGTGCTCACCAACGCAGGCAAAGCCGATCAGGCAATCGACGCTTTTGATAAGTGCATTGCGGCAGACCCCACCAAAGCCGAAGCTTATTACCAGAAAGGTGTGAACCTGCTAGGCAAGGCCACTCTCCAGGGCGACAAGATGGTTGCCGCTCCTGGCACGGCGGAAGCATTCCAGAAGTATCTGGAATTGGTGCCGACCGGCGGTCACTCCGATGAAGCCAAAGCTATGCTGGCTAGCATCGGAGCTCCGGTGGAAACCGGGTACGGTACGAAGAAGAAGGCTCCGACCAAGAAGTCGAATTAGATCCCCGCCCGTTGTCAGCAACAGGCAACTTGCAAGACCGGGGCGGCCAACCGGCCGCCCTTTCAGTTTCGTGCGCGCTCGGACATTACTAAGGACTATGTACTTTACTGTCCTTACGCCAGGTCCCCCGGCCGCGGTACAGTAAACACATCAGGTCAGCCTCGGTTGGCCGGTCTCCGTTCTGTTCTGTGGTGCGTGCAATTCCCTAACGCAAGTTGGTTTTCGAGGGTGGAATGGCAGCACCAGGCGTCTCGCCAATTTCGGTTTCTCTGGAAGATTATTCCGGCAGCGGCAAAGTAGCTACACCGGCTCTGCTGGCCGCGATGCTGCGCGCTGCAGAAAAAATCAGCGACCTGATTTTTTCTCCCGGACGTCCACCACAGGTCCAGGTCTACGGCCAACTGATTCCCGTGCACGTGGAAGGCCTCGCCAACCTCACTGCCGATGACACCCGCCACATTGCCGCCGACCTGATCGGCGACAACAAACAGGCCGTCGCGACTCTTCGCGAACACGGATCGTGCGACATTTCCTATGGCTTGGCGGGGGTCGCTCGTTTTCGCGTCAATATATTCATCCAGCGTGGCAGTTGTGCAGTCGTAATGCGCGTGATCTCTACTTTGATCCCTGATCTGGCCTCCCTGGGACTGCCCGCGCATCTGGCCGATGTAGCCAAACTGCGCGACGGCATCGTTTTGGTTACCGGACCCGCCGGGTCGGGAAAGTCGTCCACGCTCGCTGTGCTGCTCGATTGCATCAATCGCGAGAAGTATTACCACATCATTACCATCGAAGATCCCATCGAATTTCTACACAGCCACAAGTGCTCCACCATCCATCAGCGAGAATTGCACAGTGACACGCCCAGTTTCGCCTATGCTCTGCGCTCTGCTCTGCGACAAGCGCCCAAGGTAATTCTGGTTGGAGAGATGCGCGACCGCGAAACCATCGAGATCGTTCTCGAGGCGGCGGAAACCGGCCATCTAGTACTCTCGAGTCTCAACACCATGGACGCCTCCAAAACCGTAGAGCGCATAATCAGTTCCTTTTCGCCGGATGAGCAGCAAAAGGTTCGGGAGCGCTTTGCCAAGTCCTTCCGCTACATCGTATGCCAGCGGCTCTTGCCCAAGACCGATCGCAGTGGACGCGTTCCGGTCGCTGAAATCCTGAAAGCGAATCCGCGCACTCGCGAGTGCGTCGAAAAGGGCGAGCGCGACGGCAAGACCCTGCTCGACGCGATGAAGGCCGGCGCCAGTGAGGGTATGCAACATTTTGACGGAGAAATCGCCCAACTCGTCCGCAATCGCGTGGTCGACCTCGAAGTCGGCCTCTCCTTCGCCAGCAATCCAACGCTGTTAGGCCAGGAACTGGTTCGCTGATCGCTCCTGAAAAGGCGCCTATCTCTTGGTTGTTGCGAGAAGTGGGGATCCTTCCTCTATGATCTACGCATGGCTGGACCGCCATCTCCATCCCTCGTACTAAGTTTTCAAGACGCCCGCCGCATCGTCGAGCAACATGCTTCCAGCTTATCTCCAGGCGCCAATGAAACCGTGGCGCTGTTGAATGCCGCCAGGCGAATTCTCGCGGAACCGATCGCCGCCGATCGCGACATTCCTCCCTTTCCTCGATCCACGCGGGATGGCTACGCCGTCCGTGCCGACGATCTGGCAAGGCTTCCAGCAATGCTCACCGTGATCGGAGAGATCAAAGCTGGGCCGCTGCCCGGGAAAGGTCTGCCCCCACTAAACCCTGGCGAAGCATTTTCGATCATGACGGGAGCACGCGTACCGCCAGGCGCGGACGCCGTAATGATGATTGAGTACACATCGCTGCAGGGTAACTGCGTCAAAATCTCCAAGAATGTTGCGTCGGGCGAAAACATCGTCGCCCAGGGAGCCGAGGCCAAACGCGGCAGCCTTCTACTCGACCGCGGCACGCATCTCAACGAGGCCGCCATCGCGCTTGCCGCCTCGGTAGGCAAAGCGCAACTGCAGGTCTTTACTCGTCCACGCATCGCCGTTCTCACTACCGGCGATGAGATCGTCGAGGTAGATGCGGAAGCCGGTCCCACGCAGATTCGCAACTCGAACAAATATTCACTCGCGGTGCAGATCCAGCATGCCGGAGCCGAACCTGTGCTGCTGCCAATCGCCCCCGACGAACCGCGCCGCCTGCGTCAATTGATAGAGCAAGGCTTGCAATCGGACTTACTGCTGATGACAGGCGGCGTTTCGATGGGGCGCTATGATCTAGTCGAACAAGTCCTGGCCGAACTGCATGCCGAGTTCTTCTTCACCGGAGCGACCATTCAACCCGGCCGTCCGGTAATATTCGGCTCGTGTGGCACGGGCACTCTTGCCCGCGAGGCTTCGGCCCCAGTCTCACACAAATATTTTTTCGGCCTGCCCGGAAATCCGGTTTCGACCATGGTCACCTTCGAACTTTTCGCTCGCCCCATGATCGAAGCTCTGGCCGGAATGTCACCACGTCCGCTAGCATTTCTCCA
Organism: Candidatus Sulfotelmatobacter sp.; assembly: GCA_035272245.1. GTDB lineage: Bacteria > Acidobacteriota > Terriglobia > Terriglobales > Acidobacteriaceae > Sulfotelmatobacter. Next base: position 8,160 of record DATEQW010000117.1, read on the forward strand.
CGCTCGCTTGAAGTCCGAAATCCGGGTCAAATCCGGGTTGACTCGATTTCTTCCCGCCATTCTTTCCGGCCAGTTTGAAAACGCACAGGTGGAGCTCGTTCCCTGGCACGGATCGGGAGACATTGCAGCGAGATTTCGATCGAATTGCCTTCTCGTGATTCCTCCCGATCTCGAACACATCGCAGCCGGTGAGTGGGTGGCCGTGATGTTGCGCTGAGCGGAGCCATGTAAGATAGACTTCTCGCATGGCGACGAAGCTTTCCCACTACGACGATTCCGGCCACGCCCGCATGGTTGATGTCTCCGGCAAATTAGCTAATCGGCGCGAGGCCGAGGCCAGCGCCTTTGTCCTCATCAAGCCGGAGGTATTGGAAGCGCTTCCACGAAATCCGAAAGGCGATCCGCTGGAAGTGGCCCGCATTGCCGGCATCATGTCCGCCAAACGCACCTCCGAACTCTTACCGATGTGCCACGCACTGCCACTCTCGCACGTTGATGTCGAGATGCGCCTATGCGAGAATGGCGTCGCGATTGCCACCAAAGTTGTTACGACAGCCGAAACCGGCGTCGAAATGGAAGCCCTCGTAGCTGCCAGCATCTCGGCCCTAACGCTGTATGACATGCTGAAAGGACTCGATAAGGGAATTGAGATTCGTGAGATTGTGTTGGAGCGAAAGAGTGGCGGGAAGAGCGGAGAATACCGGCGGAAGAAGTAGATCGTGCAGTAAGTAAATCATGGCAAACGACGTCAAATTGCTATTGGTGGATGACAATCCCATGGTGTTGGAGATGCTGCAGCACGCGCTGGCTCCATTTGCGCACGTCGTAGCGGCGACGGATTCGGCCGATGCGTTGCTGAAGGCGGTGGACGACCCTCCCGATCTTGTGGTGTGCGACTACCGCATGCCGGGGATGGATGGCCGACAATTGGTGGAGAAGCTGAAGAGCCGTCCGGCGACCGCGAATTTCTCGGCCATCTTGATGGCGAGCCGCGCGGATATCGATGAGCGGCTATCTCCCCAGGACGCGGCGGACGATTATCTGCCAAAGCCGTTTTTTCTGAAGGAAGCGACGAAGCGTATCAAGCGCACGGTCGACCGCATCGCACTGGAAAAGATGGCGAAAACGGCGCCTTCTGACGGCGTGGTTCGCGGCAATCTTTCACAGATGAATGTGATCGATCTGATGCAGTCGCTGGAAATGGGACGCAAGAGCTGCCAGTTGAAATTGAATAACGAAGGCGAGAAGTGCGAGGTCTTTTTTGTTGAAGGGCAAGTCAAACATGCCACCTACGGATCTTTACTGGGAGATCAGGCGGTCTTCAAGGTTCTGCGCTGGACGGGCGGCAACTTCGAACTCAACTTTGAGGGCAAGACCGATCAGGAAACCACGCAACTCAATACGCAAGGGTTGCTGATGGAAGGTTTGCGGTTACTGGACGAATCGCAGCGGGAGGGCGGCACCGAGGCTGCCGCGGAGACTGTCAACGACAACAGCGTGCCTGCTGCAGCCAATACGAGTGCCAGTACGAGCGGTGCTACCAGCGGCGGGCGGACGGAAGAGGAAGAAGATGTCCTCCTCGACAGCTGAGGTCCACGGGTCGGGAGCGGGAGGCTTTTCCACCGCTGTGGTTACGGTCAGTGATTCCTGCGCGCGCGGAGAGCGCGTGGATGCTTCTGGGCCAGCGGTTGCCGACGCGCTGCAAAAACTCGGCTTTCACGTGGTCGCCAGGCAAATTGTGCAGGACGATTCCATGCAGATTCAGAACGCCCTCGTCCATCTCGCGCTGGAAGTGCGATTCATCGTGACCACGGGCGGAACAGGAATTGCAGAGCGCGACGTCACTCCAGAAGCGACGGAAGCGATTTGCGAGCGCGTGATCGACGGCGTGGCCGAGCGTATGCGTAGCGAGGGGTTCAAGCAGACCAAGTTCGCTCCTTTGAGCCGGGGAGTATGCGGCGTTCGGGGCAAGACCCTGATTCTGAATTTGCCCGGCAGTCCCAGCGGCGCATTGGAATCGCTGCAGGCGGTGGTGGAGTTGGTGCCTCACGCGCTGAATTTGTTAGAGGGAAAGACAGAACACTCGTAGCCGCGCCACTTCACGTCGATTCGGTCTTCTTTCTTCCTTTCGCGCGGATTGCTTCACGTACACTAAATCTCCTTGAAAAAGATTGGCCACATTCTGGCGCGTTACACAGCGTGGATTTTGCATGTTCTCGGACCGCTTGGGATTTGGGGGGTGTTCGCGATCGCCTTCGCGGACTCAGCGCTCCTGGGTATGCCGGTCGATGCGATCGTGGCGTATTACGTTTATCAGGATCACCGGCGGCTGATTTTTTATGTGGTGATGGCTTCGCTGGGATCCGCACTTGGCAGTATCCCGCTGTATGTCATCGGCTATCAGGGTGGTGAAAAAGTCTTGCGCAAGCGTATTTCGGAGGAGCGATTTCTGCAAATTCACCGTTCGTTTGAGCAACATGAATTTTGGGCGTTGATGTTCCCGGGAATGCTGCCGCCGCCCACGCCGTTCAAGATCTTTGTCCTGGGAGCGGCAGTATTTGAAATGAGGTTCCGAGACTTTCTGGCAGC
>DATEQW010000118.1:0-2618 GCA_035272245.1 Candidatus Sulfotelmatobacter sp.
TGCCGAAGGCGGCGCAGTGGTGGAAGTAAGGCTGCCGATCGCGGCGCCGGTCGGAGTCGTGCAGGAAGTGATCCCGGTAGCTCCACCAAAACGCGAAGGCGCCATCCAAGGCCGGGTGTTGCTGGTCGAGGAAGAGGAAGCCGTGCTGGAGTTCGAGCGCGATGTGCTCACCGGCGCAGGCGCCAATGTGGTCACCGCCTCCAGGAGTGAGGACGTTAAAACGCGTCTACTCTCCGAGCCCTTCGATGCGGTGATTATGAGTGGCAAGATGCCCGGCGATTGGCATGCCAAAGAAGCCTACGCATGGCTAAAACAGCACTGCACCGGCATGGAGAATCACACGCTCTTTACGTTTTCCAACGTCGAACAGAGCGATGAAAGAGCATTCCTTCAGGAAAACAAGATTCCGTTCCTCGTGAAGCCATTCGAAGTGGCAGACTTGATTTCGCAAGCCCGGCGGCTGTTGCAGAAGGCGCAAGCGGCCGCGGCCTCAGCAAGCTAGAGTTACTCCATTCGTCACAGCTGTGCGCGCAAGCCTTTCACCAGCCGTCGGAGGGCTTTTTCATTGCGGCGGTACCAGCGCCATTGCCCCTGCTTCATCGCCTCCACCAATCCAGCCTTGGTCAGGATCGCCATGTGATGCGAGATGGTGGGCTGCGACAGCTGCACCCGCTCTTCGATGTCGCCGGCACAGAGGCCGTCATACTTTCCGGGAGTAGCAGCGCCGCGCTGTTTCAGAGCGCCCAGGATCCGGCGCCGTGTAGGGTCGGCAATGGCTTGCAGCATGCTGTCGAGAACAGTCACTGCTGTCGGCATAGCTGAGATCACAAATATCTTCTAGATCGACGCTTGTCAATATGCAAGAAACGACAAAGCGAATCATCAGGAGCTCTGCCGCGGGGCGCGCAGCCATTCTATGCGGCTGAACTCCAGGTAACGCACATCGCTTTCCGGCAACGAACAATTGGATTGATCGAGTTGACCGGCCAACGTGCCGCCCTGAATCCAAAAACCCGTTTCGTCCTGTTTGAGAATGGTCGCGTCAAGTGGATCCATGCCGTGCAGTTTGAAAACCACACGGCGGTTCAGCAGGCGGTTACGCTTCATAGGGGAAACTTCACTTCTTGAGAATCGGGTTATATCCGTCGTTGATCAGCCGTGAGCGCATGCCCTCTGCCTCTTTGATGTCGCCGAAGGGCCCTACCTGCACGCGAAATAGCTTGTCAGGGGCATTGCTCGCCACAAAGGCGGGATATTGCTTTTTCTTGAGAGCATCCACCAGCGCATCCGCGTCTTCCTGCTTGGTTACCGCCGCTACCTGCACGAAATAACCCGTACCTGGAGCCGGGGCCATGGGGTCAGGCAGTCCGGCAGCCTGCGCGCCCTGCGATGGTGTGCTTGAGGAAGGAGACGGACTCGCAGAAGAAGTTGCGGCTTGCGCGGCAGAAGTTTGCGCTGCTGCAGCGTCCGTGGGCGCGGCAACGGCAGCGGCAGGCGTGAGTTGCGGATTGCCGTTCGGCTGCTCCACCGCTTTGTAAAATGTCATCTGCGCTGATGGGGCAGCGCCAGAACTCACCGGCTTAGCGCCATTTGCCGGCACCGGGGCCAGCGTCGTCGCTCCTGCGAGGGCGGAGTCCGACTTCCGTCCCAGCGTGTAGCCAAGGGCAAAAAATACGGCGCAGATCCCCACCAGAGCGAAGAAAAGTCCTAGCAGCTTCGCCGTACCGAGCGTAATTTCCGTGTCTTGTGATGAAGCCATAACCCTTCCTCAAGATTGAACGCGAGCCCGCCCAGCGATCCGCGATTCGAACGCCAGGCAGCTTTAGAACCTATGCGGACTTCGGCACGGGCGCGGTATCCTCGCCGACTTTGCCCAACATCTTCTGCAAGCCCGAAAAGAAATCCACGGGCACCGGGAAGATGACAGTCGTATTTTTCTCGACGCCAATTTCCGTCAAAGTCTGCAGGTACCGCAGCTGCACGCTGACTGGTTCGGTAGCCAGCAAATGCGCCGCATCCACCAATCGCTGCGCGGCCGAGAACTCGCCTTCCGCGTGAATAATCTTGGACCGCTTTTCGCGCTCCGCCTCCGCCTGCTTGGCCATGGCGCGCAGCATCGATTCCGGCATGTCGACCTGTTTCACCTCGACGTTGGTCACTTTCACACCCCATGGCGAAGTGTGTTGGTCGAGGATGCTCTGCAGCCGCAGGTTGATCTTTTCCCGATGAGCCAGCAATTCATCCAGTTCCTGCTCGCCCAGCACAGAGCGCAAAGTGGTCTGCGCGAACTGCGATGTCTGATACACATAATTCGAAACTTCCACCACCGCTTTGTTGGGGTCAATCACGCGGAGAAAAATGACGGCATTCACTTTGAGCGTGACATTGTCGCGAGTGATGATGTCTTGCGGGGGAACCTCCAGCGCTTCCTGGCGCAGAGACACCCGAACGATGCGGTCGATCGGGCTGAAAACCAAAGCTATGCCGGGGCCCTTGGCAGTGGTCAAAAGCCGTCCGAGCCGGAAAATAACGCCGCGCTCATACTCAGCCAGGATCTTGATGGAACTCAGTAAGTAGATGACAACGATGATGATGACGATCGTGGTAAAACCAACTCC
>DATEQW010000119.1:0-21194 GCA_035272245.1 Candidatus Sulfotelmatobacter sp.
CGATGCCGAATCGAGGCAGGAATTCGATGAATAACTTGTTCGTCCCGCCGTAGGTATCCTTAATCGAAACCACCCGATCACTGGGAGATAGCAGTGCAAAGAGCGTGTTGCTGATCGCACCCATTCCGCTGGAAAAACTGGTAGCCGCCTCGGCCATTTCAAGATCTCTTACTTTGTCCTCGAAGGCAGCCACAGTAGGATTCGTGTTCCGGCTATAGATATGCCCTTGCCTCTTTCCGCGGGCGACATCGAGCCACTGGTTTACATCGTCATAGCCAAACGAGACGCTAAGGGCCACCGGAATTTGCGTGGCGCCCTCCCAATACCTGCCACTCTCACCGGCCCACACGGCCCGAGTTCCAAATCCAGCGGACTCTTTGTTTTCCTTTTGTCGACGCACGAAAAGTGCCTCCCCGGATGTTCTTTGGTTCGTCCCGCAGTCTAGCAGGCTAAGACGACTGAACGATTCCGTATGGATGCGCGGACTTTAATCGGGAGCGGTCACTCAGGAATGCCGGGCTGATAGCATGAATTTATGAGCTCGCGACCAAATCGCCTCCTACTCTGCGTTGCATTTGTGTGTATGGTCTGGATCTTTCTCAGCTCAGTGCCTCCCGCCTCCGCCGCGAACTGGACCGTCCGGACCCAACCCGCGCGCCTGGTCAACGGCGGTCCTGTATTGTTTCAGGTCAAGCCTCCCCAAAAGTTAGAATCACTCAACGGAAAATGGCTCGGACACGAAGTCTCCTTCAGCTTCGACGCAAAGAGCAGAACATGGTTCGCGCTGGCCGGCGTCAGCCTTGAGACCACTCCCGGAAGCTACGCCCTAGAGCTGAGCGGTGAAACGCAGGCCGGAAAATCTCCCAGCACGACGATTACGTTCAACAGGAAGTTGACGGTCGCTCGAGCCAATTATCCTAAGATCAAAGTCAGCCTCAGCGTCGAAAGCAAATTCACGGAGCCAAGCCCGGAGCAGCAGAAACAAATTGAAGAGGGCCAGGAGATTAAAAAAGACTACCTGAATCGGGTCACGCCGGAGCGCGAGTGGTCGGGGTCTTTCAGCCAGCCGGCCGATGCTGCAATTTCTGACGTTTTCGGTTCACAGCGCATTTTCAACGGCAAAACCTCGAGTCCCCACCTGGGATTGGATTTCCGAGTCCCCAGCGGCACACCTGTGGCAGCCATGAATGACGGCACTGTTCTGCTGGCACGTCCGCTATATTTCGAAGGCAATTTTGTGGTGCTGGACCATGGCCAAGGGTTGCTGACGCTTTACCTGCATCTTTCCGAATTCAAAGTGAAAGAAGGACATCAGGTGAAACGTGGGCAGATCGTCGGGCTGAGTGGCGGAACGGGACGCGCCACCGGCCCGCATCTCCACGTTGCCGTGCGCTGGCAGGGAACGTATCTCGATCCGGGGCTGCTGATGCGCTTAAACCTGCCGTGACTAGCCGCTAGCAACTAGTTCTAGCCCACGCATTGCCGTTGGCTGAACCAATTGCTAATTGCCAACTGCTCATTGCTAGTTTCCTTAGGCATTCCCACCTGAAAGACCGTTCAAACCTCGCGGAGAAATGTCGCGCATCGCTTCCTTGAGAACATCTTTTAGCTCCAGGTTGCGAATCAGGCGGTGCAAGTAATTGGGATGCACGCCTAGCAGCCGAGCCGCCTCTGCATAACTGCCTTGCGTCTGCTCCACCGCATCACGAATCAGCTGTTTCTTCAAGGCTTTCACTGCGGCGTGATATTTCGCCTCCGTCATCTCTGGCGCAGGATTGCGCTCCAGCAGCGATTCCGGCAAATCCTCAGGCAGAATCATGTCGGAGGATCCCAGCACCAGCGCGCGTTCAATCGCATTTTCCAACTCCCGCACGTTGCCCGGCCAATCATAGTTCACCATGCAAGAGAGGGCTTCCCGGGAAATCGGGCGCGGCTTCACCTTGCAGCGCTTGGCATGCTTCTGCACAAAGTGACGCGCCAGCATCGGAATATCCTCGCGCCGCTCGCGTAATGCGGGCATCGTCACTTTCAATACCGCCAGGCGGTAATACAGATCCTTGCGAAATGTTCCGTCGCGCACCGCCTGTTCCAGATTGCAATTGGTAGCGGCAATCAGCCGGATATCGACCTGGATCGGATGTGTTCCTCCCACGCGCTCGAACTCCCGCTCCTGCAGCACGCGCAGCAATTTGACCTGCAGCGCAGGTGCAAGTTCAGCGATTTCGTCAAGAAACACCACGCCCGAGTCGGCTACTTCAAGCCTGCCCTTCTTCAATCCCGCCGCGCCCGTGAATGCTCCGCGCTCATGGCCAAACAGATCGCTTTCCAGGAGCGTCTCCGGAATTGCGGCGCAGTTGATGGCTACAAACGGCTTATTGGCGCGAGGGCTGTTGCGATGCAGCGCCCGTGCCGCCAACTCCTTGCCCGTTCCGCTCTCGCCCTCAATCAGTACCGTGGATTCAGTTGGCGCTACCCGCTTTAGAAATTGATAAACCTCTTTGATTCGGGCGCCCTCGCCGACCAGGCTGCGTTCCTGCGTCACCTCGATGGTCAGCCGCTCATTCTCTTTTTCCAGCCACTGCAGCCGGCGCGCATTGTCCAGTGCAACCGCAGAGAAACCTGCAATCGCCGTCACCAGTTGCAGATGCTCTTCGTGAAGCCGGTTGGCAAGACTATTGGTATCGAGATAAATGCATCCGATTACGCGGCGAAACACGGTGAGCGGCACACACAGGAGCGATCGCACCTGTGAGGCCGCCAGGCTCTCCGCCTCCCGCAAATCGCCGCAGTTCGGAACATCGGTGCCGAGAATCGCAATCCCCTGCTCCAGGACCTGGCGGGCAACCGTGCGGCTTACCTTCACCAGCGGAGCCTGTCCTGACTGCCGCATCCGTGCGAACAGGGAATTGAATTGGTGGCTTTCATTGTCCGCTAATAAAATCGCTCCTCGACCGGCCGGGATGACCTCAAAAATCAGCTCCAGCAACTGTCCTTGCAAGTCATCGAGATCGCGGATGGCATGCACGATCCGGCTGATCTTGAGGAGCGCACTCAGATTGCGGGCAATTTGGGAGGTAGCCGGTATCTCCCGCAACAGCCGGTCCGGTTGCAGGTAGACGACGTCTCTGGGATGAATGATGGTGGTTTCCGTGGTGTGGTGAGAGTCTTCGAATTCGACGCGACCCGGACCCGGGACAGGATTTTCATCTTCCAGAAGAAACAAGAAAGAGGAATCGCCGGTGGCGATCTCGTCTCCATGTTTCAGCCAGTGCTCTTGCGCCGAATCGCCGTTGACCTGGGTGCCGTTGCGGCTGCCCAGATCCCGCACCAGGAATTTTCCGTCCTGCTCTCTCACCACACAGTGTCTGCGCGAAACCGAAGGATCGGTGACCGCAACCGTGTTCGAGGCTTCCCGGCCAATAGTAATCTCTCCCTCGGATAGAGGAATGATCGAGTCCTTCAAGGGGCCGGAAAGCACTACCAGTCTTGGACGCAAGGCGATTCACCTGTGCCCTTCTTATCACACTTTCGTAGGAAATTTACCTTCCAGCTCCGATTGTTCCATTATCCGAACAGATAGGATCGCACTATCCGATAAGATAGCGAACCCGTCGCTTGAATGAATCTGCAGGGATCCTCTACCGGGCAGTCAGGAAGCTAACCGCCTGTCGCAGAGTAAGTTGCGATGATACCTGCCGCATTGAAAAAATGCTGGCGACTGGCATGCGGCGTGCATTGGCTCTAGTGCGCCACTGCTTGGCAAAAAGCGATGGGGGAAGCGCTTTTTGATCTGGTTCTTGCTGAGCTGCGCGGTCAGGGATCCGAGGGGCCCCCTCATCGGGTCCCTGATCTCTTTTTTGATCCTCACTCGCAACCCGCCTTCCGTCCGAAGAAATAAGCTTCCGAATTCCCTTGACTTCCATCCCCAAACCGGCGACCCTATTCCTATACGCATTAGTTCTTTGACAACTGAATAGCAATAAGATAAGCCACGGATATGCGACTTTTCACCAGCCCGAAGCTACCGGAATCGACCGCAAGCGGCTTTGCCCAATAAAGCGCCCTCCCCAAAAAATCGGGGATCGCATTCTCCCTTGCTGCTACGGTCCTACCGATCTGCGTTCTCTTCGGGAAGTCCTACGGGGTCCCAATACTCCATGACCCGCGCCGCTGAAACGGAGCACACTCCCGTACTACCGTTGGATTGCGCTCCCGCACAAATCCGATAGTTCTAAAATGCCCTGATTACGAATCAGGACGTCCTAGTCTTGGAGTGATTTTCCCACCAACTAGACGCCGCGTGTGTGAGATAATTCGCGGCTTCCCCAAGCAAGGTGAGATATGGAAACGGTTCTAAAATCCCTATCGCTCGGGTTCCTTCTGCGCAGTATCTTCGCAGGAACATTTTTTGTTCTCACCTACAATGAGGCTACGAAAAGCACCCCCGCGGAGATTCACGTTAACGCTGGAAACATCTTCTCTTTTGGAATGGTGTTCGCTTTGGTTTCGGGGGTCACTATCTACGGACACCGCTCGGCCATTTACCCATTATTTGAGTGGGCTATAGACACTAATCGTGCCAAACGATGGAGAAAATGTGGCGCGAGATTCATTAGCGACAATGTAATCCGCGATCTGGTGGAGAGGTGGGATAGGCAAGCGAGGACGGCGGATAGAAATGCCAAAATGCGCTGTCGAGCTGAGCGAGTTACTGTGTGGGCAGATTACATCCATCTCCAATACACATCTGCTTGGTGCATCCTAACTGGATACGGGACAGGCGGAATCATTGGCCAGCCTTGCCACATGCGATATTGGATATTATTTTTGGCAATTGCTGGGTTTTTTGTTTTAATCGCAACCATCGCGACTTGGCGGGCACGATCTGTCGAAGAGTATTGGGCAGAACCGCTTCCCCCGCAAGCACCTTAAGTCCTTTGATTGTTATATTTTACCTCCAAGCCCTTTGTTTCCCATATTTTAGGAGGAAACGGCCAGCCCGAATATTCGCAAGATGATGATTCTATAGATTTTATCTCGAGGGTAATCTTTTTTCTACCGGGGGGGCCTGCTAGCTGGCAACGGCTTCGCCACTGGGCACAGCGAGCACCGGCGCAGGGACCGCAGCCCCATCACGGTATGTGACGCTGTTACCCGAAATGGCCGGCACACGATCTCCCGGAACCAGAATCCCCACCAGATTTAGCGGATCGGCCGCCGACAATGTGATCGCTTCGGTCGCGGAGCCAAGCTTGCGCATCGCGCGCACAGAATCCACTGCAACCGGCAAAGCGAATTGCTCGCCCAGGAATCCATCCACGAAACGCCCGCCGCGAATTTCGCCGCGGCCCTCGAGTCGGCGAAAAGCCATCAGCAATTCGCGCCACGGCGGAAGATTCGCCTCGCGCGCCAGCACATCCCGGATCACAATGCCGTAGCGTCGCAACAACATCCAGCAGGCAGCTTCCACGGCACGTGATCTCTCGACCACTTCATCCGTGTGCAGGATTGCCCAGCGCCCCGCATTGTGCCGTGGACGCGCCATGCGGCCACTGCCCTGCCCGGCTCGCCGTTTGGGATCGATGAGCGACCGCAGATTATCGAAGCCATCCGCAGTCACAAGGCCTGCGGCCACCAATTCCCAAAGCGCGGTCTCGATCTCTGCTTTCAGTTTTGCCGTACCGCGCACAATGTCCGCGAAGAACGATGCCCCGCGCTGCCGCAGGAAATCGAGCACAGTCTGCGCACCGCCGCTCAAGCCGTTGTTGCCGGACTCGTCTTCTCCATGACGCTCCGCACCGGGATGGCGAGGCGTCATCCAGTCGGCATCTTCCCGAACAAAAAAAGTAATGGGCGCAACGCTGGTCGGAATCACACGCCGCTGGCGCGGGGCTACTCCAGATTCAGAGTCGCTCGCGCGGGTCGCATTGGAATAGTCCAGCGTAGCCGGATGCGGCGATAATCTTCCCCACCCTACGGCCCCGGTCAGACAAAGTTGATCTAGCCATTTCGGATCGTAATCCACAATGCGGCGAGCCAGAACCTGCCGCTCCCAGGCATTTGCTGGAATCTCGAATCCTTGCAACTGCCGCAGAACTTCGAGCGTCCCCCGTTCGCCGGAAACCTGAGTCCCCGGAGCCAGATGCTGCCACCGTAGCAGCCACTGCATGAATTGAGCCGCAGTCACCGGCTCGATCTGCTTGCGTAAACTCGCAACCGTCAGCCGGTGGATGCGCGCCAGCAGACGCCGCTCGCACCATTCGGTCTCGTGCCCTTGAGTGGCGACGGCAGCGCCACTGAAGTTTCCCCGCAGCACTGTTCCGCTCGCTTCCATGCGAAGAAGCGCGGCTGATATGTCCGCCGCTGGCAAGCTGAAAGTCTCACCGAGTTGCGTCGCAGTAGTCGGTCCTATATGCGACATCCAGCCCGTAACCAGCGTCAACAAGGCATCGTCGCGCGTAGGCGTTGTCGCTTCAACCTCAGCCAACTCCGGCTCAAAGCCTGCCCCGGGAAACAGAGCCGTAACCGTCTTAGCCCGCTCAGCTGCAACCCAGTAGGCACGGCCATTGAACATCGATTTTCCCGCACGACCTTCCCCGAGCAATCGCTCAAAGTAAAAGTTCCACTGGCTAGTTCCGAAATTAGGGCCACTTTCCGGCAGCGCCACCAGCGTGTGCAATGCGTCGTGCAACTCATCAGCGTCGCGCACATCTGGCCATGCCTCTTCGCGCACCTGCTGAATTGCCTCCGGATCGAGTCCACCAACTTCCTCCAGGACTGACTCCGGCAGCATCCGCCGCATCTGCACCGCCCGCGCCCGCCGCTCTTCGAGCGGCGCGTCATCAAGATAAGCGTAGGGATTCGCATTCAGAATCTCGTGCGAAAACTGCGATGGAATCGGCGTATCGACCGCAAGACAACGAATTCGTCCATCGGCCAGTCCACTCAATAAAGCTTTCAGACCATCAATATCCATCGCCTCGGTGAGCACATCTTTCATCACTTCGCCCACCAGAGGATGATCCGGAATTTTGCGCTCGCCTTCGATGTTTTCGAAGCATGCGGCCGCATCCGGGAAAACAGAAGCCAGCAGATCGTCGGAGCGCATGCGCTGAATCTGGGGCGGAACCTTCTTTCCGTTTTGAAAGCGCAATAGTGCTAGCGCGCGGTTCGCGTCCCATCGCCAGCGTGTCGCGAAGATTGGAGAATCGAGCGCGGCCTGTTCGAGAATCGGCTGGACCGTCGCGGCTTGCAGAAAATCGAAAACATCTGCCAGCGGAAAGCTGTGCTGTTCAGCAAGTGCGATGTTCAATCCGTTATCAGTAGCGGCGGCCTGTAGCTCAAAATTGAACCCCACGCAGAAGCGTTTCCGCAGAGCCAGCCCCCATGCCTTGTTGATGCGCCCGCCAAAGGGCGCGTGAATCACCAACTGCATGCCGCCACCTTCGTCGAAGAAGCGCTCGGCAATGACGGTCGTCTGCGTCGGGACCTCGCCCAGCACGGCGCGGCCTTGCAACACATACTCAATGGCCTGCTCGGCGCCAGAATCATCGAGACCACACTCTTCTTTCAGCCAGCCAATCGCTCGCGCAACTTCCGGCTGAGTGGCGGAGAAACCTACGGGCGAAGTGCGCGGCAGCATCTCGCTGATCTTCTGTCGCAATGTACCTACGTGTTCGGAAAGTTCTTCGGTCCGCGCTGGGGCTTCGCCACGCCAGAACGGCACACTGGGCGGCGCGCCATGTGCATCTTGCACCAGCACGCGGCCGGCGTTGGTTTCGATCCGGCGAATCATCCACGAAGTGTTACCCAACAGCATGATGTCACCGCGGTTGCTCTCCACGGCGAAGTCTTCATCCACGGTGCCGATGACAAGACCATCGGGCTCGGCTACGACGGCGTAGAGAGAATTATCGGGGATCGCCCCACCGCTGGTGATGGCCGCTAGACGGGCGCCTCGGCGCGCCCGCAATTTGCCATTCACCCGATCACGATGCAGATAAGCGCCATAACGCCCGCGACGTGCCGCAATTCCCTCGGCCAGCATTTCCAGAATCGAGTCGAAGGTCTCGCGCGCTAAATTGCGATACGGATATGCACGGCGCACCAGAGCGAACATGTCATCTTCGCTCCACTCTTCGGCGGAGCACGCCGCAACAATCTGCTGCGCCAGCACATCCAGCGGCGACTCCGGAATCATCAGTTGATCCAGATCGCCTTGCCGAATCGCTCGCACCAAGGCCGCACACTCCAGCAAATCATCGCGAGTCGTGGCAAAGAGACGTCCCTTGGGAACCGCGCCCCGCCAGTGACCGGATCGCCCCACCCGCTGCAACGTCACTGCAATCGCGCGCGGCGAATTGATCTGCACCACCAGATCCACCGTCCCTACGTCAATTCCCAACTCGAGCGACGCGGTCGCCACCAGAACCTTAATCTGGCCTTCTTTCAGCTTCTTTTCCGCCGCCAGGCGCAGCTTGCGCGACAGGCTGCCGTGGTGCGCCGCAACATTCTCTTCGCCGATGCGCTCGCCTAAGTGATGCGCGACGCGCTCCGCCATCCGCCGCGTATTTACAAAAACCAGTGTCGAACGGTGCTGCTCCACCAGCGCCACGAGCCGGTTGTAGACCTCGTCCCACATCTCATTCGAAGCCACCGGCCCCAGTGGCATAGGCGGAACCTCGACTGCCATGTCGAGTTTGCGCCTGTGTCCGATGTTGACAATCACCGGATCGGGACGAGCACCGGTCAAGAAATGTGCGACCTGCTCGATCGGCTTCTGCGTAGCCGACAGACCGATTCGTACCGGCGGTTTGTAAGTCAGGGCCTCGAGCCGTTCCAACGAAAGTGTCAAATGCGCGCCGCGTTTGTCGTCCGCAACGGCGTGGATTTCGTCAACGATCACCGTCTCCACATCGCGCAGAATCGCCCGGCTCTTATCCGCCGTAAGCAAGATGTAAAGCGACTCCGGCGTGGTAACCAGAATATGAGGCGGCCGCTTCAGCATGGCGCGGCGCTCCGGCATCAGCGTGTCTCCGGTGCGAACCGCGGTGCGAATCTCCGGCATGAGCAGGCCGCGCTCGCCCGCCATGGCGAGAATTTCTCCCAGCGGCACTTCCAGGTTTTTCTGAATATCGTTGCCCAACGCTTTCAGCGGGGAGACGTAGAGAACTTCTGTTCGATCCGCCAGATCTCCCGCAAGAGCTTTTCGTACCAGCCGATCAATACATGCTAAGAACGCCGCCAAAGTTTTGCCTGATCCAGTGGGAGCTGAAATCAACGTAGTGTGACCGGCAAGAATGTGCGGCCAGCCTTGCTCTTGAGGCTCGGTGGGCGTCGAAAACCGGTGAACAAACCACTCCGCCACCAGAGGATGGGCCCAGGCGAGCGAAGCAGGAAGGGACGACATTGGGGTATTGTAGTCCGACGGATCAGGCTTTCGCAAACTGTTCGCCTTGGTCTAAAAACTAACGCCTAGGCGCTGAAAATGAAAAACCCACCGGATGCTTGCTTGGGGCGTGCTCGGGTCAGCATCCGATGGGCTACCGTTTCTCCTTACTCACCCTGTTGTTTTCAGGAGTATTTGAAATCATTAAACCGCAGAAATCGGAGAAGTTACGTCTAATTTTGTAAAACTTTGTAACTTTTGCAAAGACAACTGTGATTTATCAGCGAATCAATCGGGTGAATACTGTAGTCCCACGATGAACTTCCCGTAGTTTCAAACCTCGGTGTGTCCCAGTGACCTCTTCCCCAACCGCTAATTTGAAACGACCGGCGTATTCGAAGCCATCAGTTCGGTGAAACGAGGATTCTTCCGCAGCTGCGCAAACTCCACATCCTTGTAGACATTTTTCAGATCCTTGTAACCAGCCTCCATGGCCTTCCTCAGGTACTCGAGTGACTGGTCGGAGAAGCCCATCTTGGCGTACAACTTCGCTACGGTGTAATCGTATCGGGCGCGGTCTTCGGGACTCGGCAGTTGCGCTTGCACACCATTCCGTGAGGTTCTTTCGAAGACATCGGGATCAAGTTCCAGCGCATGCTGGTAAGCAACCACGGCGGACTCGAAGGAACGCTTGGAAAAATACGCCGCTCCGAGATTGTTGAAGAAGGAAGCTGAGCTGTTATCTACCGCGATCGCCTTCTCATACTGCTTGACCGCCGCACCGTATTTCTTACTCTCGTAGTAAATCACGCCCAGATTGTTGTAGGCATCGGCGTAATGGCGATCCATGCGGATGGCGAGCTCGAAGGATTTTCGTGCTTCTTTGAAGCGCTGCATCAAGAGCTCGGTAATACCGATCTTGTTCATCAGTCGCGCATCGCCCGGCTGCTTGTTCAGTGCCGCGCGGTAATAGTCAAGCGCATCGAGATAGAGCTTGTCCCCGCGCAACCGATCCGCTTGCTGTTCGAGAGCCGCGCCGGTCGCATCGGCCGCGGGAGGATCGACAGCCCGCATGAGCGGCGGAGAAATCTGCACTTGCTCTGAATGAGAAACTTGTGCGAATGCGGCGGTTGAGAAAATCAGGAAAGCAACCAGGCAGGTCTTCCGGTAGGACATACACACCCCCAAAAGCGACCACTTCCCACGCGGCCATTTTGCCACAGTTTTCCCAGGGCGGCGAAGAATTTTATTTGAGGCCGACCCGCGTCAGTGGGGCGGAGTTTGGCCGCTATCCGGGGGTTTGGAAGCCGGCGCCGAAGATTTGTCATCCTTGAAAATGCCGGCGATCTTGCCGAAAAAGCCCTTCTTTTTCTTGGCCTCCTGGTCTTCCTGGCCATTTGCCCCCTGCGCCGGAGGCGGGGGCGGCAGCGCCTTCTCTCCGCCGCCAAAGAAGCGCGAGAATAGCCCGGCCACGCCACTCTGCTGATCGCAAGTTTCCCGCGGCTCGGTGCCAGCCACAAACGCCGCCACGTAATCGTCCGGACACGTGGGTGTAGCCAGCCGGTTGGTGGCCTTGTCGAGTTGCACGTCCACTACGCCCGTGGGCTGGGAGAAAGTCTTCATATCGCTGTACTGCGGCAGCAAGGACGCCTTCTTCATGAACTCGGTCCAGATAGGCGCGGCCGTCATTGCGCCGCTCAGCCGCAAGTCGCTGTAGTCGTCGTAACCCACCCACACGATACATAACAAATTGGATGTGTATCCCGCGAACCAGCCATCGTGGGAGCTGCCTGTCTTACCTGCAGCCGGCAGGGTGAAACCGCGCAAGCGGACGGCCGTATACCCGAGTCCGTTATTAATCACGCCCTCCATCATGTTCGTCATGATGTAGGCGATGCGCGGATCAAGCACCTGCCGCTGATCCGTCTTGAAGTTCGCAATCACATCCCCCTTGGCGTTGCGCACCGAATTCACCAGCAATGGCGAGAGCCGCTCGCCGTTGTTCGCAAACGACGTGTACGCACCAGCCATATCCAGAGGGGTGGCATCGTAGGAACCCAGGGCCATGGCCGGAGTCGGCTTCACCGAGGCGATTCCCGCGGATTTCGCCAGGTCGGCAACCTTATCATAGCCAACTTCTTCCGCCACTTTCACGGTGGCATTGTTCAGTGACATGGCCAGCGCATAACGGAGGGTTACGTCGCCGTGATATTCCTCTTTGTAGTTGCGCGGCTCATAAATCTGATCCCCATAAGCAAAGCTGGAGGGCGCATCGGTCACGGTTGAGGCCGGCGTGATCACTGTCTGAGAGCCATCAAGTGCCGTGTTCATCGCAGC
Source organism: Candidatus Sulfotelmatobacter sp. (assembly GCA_035272245.1). Classification (GTDB taxonomy): domain Bacteria; phylum Acidobacteriota; class Terriglobia; order Terriglobales; family Acidobacteriaceae; genus Sulfotelmatobacter. The sequence continues at coordinate 11,726 of DATEQW010000119.1, forward strand.
CGCATAAACAAATGGCTTGAAAATGGACCCGGTGGGCCGTTTGGAGAGCGCGTGGTTGAGCTGGCTGAAACCGTAATCCCGTCCACCGACCAAAGCCAGAACGGCTCCCGTGTGCGGATCGAGCACCACCAGCGCTACTTGCGCTTGTGGTCCGGGCGCCACCGTTGTCTCAATCTTCTTGCCCACCTTCACCCGCTTGGTGCGCATCTTGGTGACCTGCTCATCCACCAATTTGATTCCGGATTCAACCGCTTGCGCAGCTGCTTTCTGCAGGTCGGGATCGAGCGTGGTGTAGATGCGGTAAGACTCATCGTTCAGATCATGCTCGCTGAACTTGTTGATCAGAGTGTCCCGGACCATATCGACGAAGTAGGGAGCGTCGCTGGCCTCCACGTTTGGCGGAGCGAGCTTCAACGGAGCGGCCTTCGCTTTCTCTGCCTGGTCGCGAGTAATGGCATGTGTGTCGACCATCGAATCCAGAACCAGGTTGCGCCTCTCGAGCGCACGGTCCGGATGCCGGTACGGCGATAGCCGGCTGGGCCCCTGGATAATCCCAGCGAGCAGCGCCGCGTCCGGCAGCGTGATGTCCTTCAGGTCCTTATTGAAATAGGCGCGTGAAGCCTCAGCAAATCCGCTGATGGCGAATGACCCGCGTTGTCCCAGGTTCACCCAGTTTCCGTAGAACTCGAAAATCTGCTGCTTGCTGAACTTCTGTTCCAGCTCTTCGGCGATCAGCATCTCCGTCAATTTTCGGCGAACGGTTTTCTCCGGCGTCAGGAAAAAGCCGCGCGAAAGCTGCATCGTAATGGTCGAACCACCCTGCTCGTGGCGTTGCCGCATCACATCGATCCACACCGCTTCAAACATGCGAGTGAAGTTCACGCCGCTGTGCTCGAAAAAACGCCGGTCTTCGATCGCCAACACGGCGTCCACCATCACCTTGGGGATGTCGTTATATTTCACCACCTGGCGTTTCGAACGCTGTTCGGAGTCGAACAAAGCCGTCACTAATTGCGGCTCCAGTTCGTAAGCGGAAAGGTCGTTGCCTTTGCTGGTGATGCGCTCCACTTGGCCATCTTGAAAGGTGATGTGCGCCTCTTCCGGACTGTGGTAAGACTCCGGGCCCGGCGTGATCTCGATTCCTCCACTCACCAGACGAAAGCTGCCGAGCGCCGACTGGCCCTCTTTCTCGGAGTATCCGGCGCGCGCCAAGGCGGAGGCAATTTCCTTTGCGCTGGCTTTATCGCCGTCGCGAATTACGCGAGGGATGGCATAGATTTTGGCTGAATTGGTGAAGACCGGCGTGCTGAATCGCTGTTGAATGATCCGGTCATACTTGATGTAGAAATAAGAGAAGGACCCGCCCAGGCCAACCGCTGCTACCAGGAATACGATGAGTGCGGCTCGAAGCACGGGGTCGCGAGGTAGCCCGCGCCGTGCTTTAGAACCTTTGTCTCCGCCGTTCGGGATCTTGATCTTGATGGCCACTGTTTGATTCGAACGCCCGCCAAAAAAACTACCTGCTAGTCAGACGGTGCGCCGCGCAAAAAGGTTTGAAACGCCTGCGATTCCCTTTTGTCGGCTCGCGCCTGCCATTCTCGACAACTACGCACTTTAGCGATCTTGTAGGTGTATTGTACCGCCGCTGCGGTGAACAAAAAGAGACCCGCAGTTCTTGCGGGTCTCCAAGCTGTTAACAGTCGCAGCCGCAACGGCAAGAGGCCGTCGATCGCCTATTGAGGGTCGGTCACCGCCCAGAAACCCGGGGTCTCCAAAGTCAGCGTGGTTACCGGTTGAGTCAACGCGCCCCCGACGCCCACATCGATAGGCGCCAATTGCGTAACCGTTACATCCGTACTGGTGTTGAAATAGCTACTGTAAACGAATAGATAAGCGCCGCTCTGATCGAACGCACCCCAAGAACCGGTGGCTAGGCCACTGAAAGGCGACCCCACGTCGGGTGTAAGCGCCCCTGTAGTCGAATTGATCTGGTAGCCCTCGATCGGGTTGTACGCTGAAATGGTGTCGTTGAAGCTAAAGGAATATAAAGAAGCGCCACCTTTATTCTGCTGAACTGCGATGTTAAACGGGGAATACACGGTGGCAAAGGGTGATCCCGTTACGGGAGTGATCGCTCCCGGGTTTGACCCCGACGGCGTGATGGCAAATACGTACAAATGATCGTCATCGGCACCGCTGTAATACGCGGTTTTGCCGCTTGTGCCAATCATGAATTGCCCAGTTGGTTCTCCCGTTACTTGCCACATCGCGTACTTGCTACCCGTGAACGGACTTCCCTGGACTGGTGTAAGCACACCGCCCGTACCGATCACGAAAGCTGCAATTTGAGAGCCCGTATGCGTGGTGTAGTCGCCATCGATCGCGTAGAGGTACTTTCCCAAACCGTCCGTGGAGAGGTTCATGGGAGGAAACGGAACGGAAAACGGAGATCCTGCAACAGCAGTTAAAACTCCTCCGGTTCCGATCGTAAAGACATAGATCTCGCTGAAGACTGCATCCGAAATGAACAACATGGTCCCCGCAGGATCGGTCGTCATATTTGCCTGGCCCACTCCCAGAATGTAATCGGACAGGAATGGCGCCGAGAAGGGACTCCCAGTAATCGCTGTCAGGATCCCACTCGAACTGATGGACCACCCGTAGATCTGATCAGTGCTTCCGAAACCAGCATAGAGGTATTGTGATTGCGCGATCACCATACCTACACCGCCGCTGTTGGTTGGAACCACTGGTGCCAAATATCCGTTGCTGGGCGCAATCGTTCCCGCAGTTGCGTTGAGAGTATAGCCGTCAATAGTGCCGCCCTGGTCTACGGCAAAGGCGAAAGCCGACGCGGTGCTGCCGCCGCCCCCACCGCCTCCACCGCCTCCACCGCCACCGGTGCTGCCAATCCCCGATCCCGAGGGCGTACACGACCCTCCGAACGACGCTTGGCATGAGTAGCTACCTCCGCAATCGAGAAGGAACAATGTAGCCAGCGCTGCCAAAAAACTCAGTAGCACTCGAACTCTTGACGTCATGAACTGCCTCCGCCTGACCTTCACCGGTCTGCATAGTTCCTGGTTGCGAGCCTCAGGAAACGATCGCCGAATCTCGTCCGCTCTCGAGCCGTCCCTCTGTGCTTTTGCGAGTGCCGGCTTTGCAAAACCAAATCGGCCCTACCGTGAGAGCGTGAAAAAACTCTTACTTACAATCGCGATAGTAAGTGGAGGGTAACGTGGTGACAACGTTACGAATGTCACTGGCCCTCCAATAAGCGAATTTCGATCAAGGCCAGGGAGTTCACGAAGGCTGGTGAGTGTTGGAGGTTCATCCGGCGACAGCTCAAGGTTGGTCTGCAGATCTGTATTGGGTCGAATTTCTATTCTTGAATTCTCGAACAGAAAACCAATCGTCCGAATCCAATTCAACAAATACGACCCGGACATTCGCTCAAACTCCGCTTCCCGCTGGCGATTTCAGCCGCACGACTTTTCCAGACTGGCTTCGTGCAGAACTTGGTAAGCCGCACGGCGCGGATGTATTCGTAGACAAAATTTCATTTCCCAAGAAGCTATCGGCACCTGCGTGTGACCATCGGACGTGACCAATCGATTGCATGGTAACCACACATTTCTCTTTACTCCAATATTAGAAGCTGACAACATTCGAATTGAAATTAGCGGAAAGTTTACGGGAGGATTTTTCCAGTGAAACGAACCAATATTCTGGCCGCACTGCTGGTTGCCCTGTCACTCATCTCGACTGGATGCGGCACTTCGGATTACGTGCAGTCGGTCCAGCTCACCGCGACTGGCGCAAGCAGCGGCGGCTTTTTCAACCTTGCTGGCGTCGATGGCACTCTTCAGCTGGTAGCAAACGCGGTCTACCACAGCGGCAAAACTGTTCCTATCACAAGCTCTGTCACGTTCTCAATTACACCGACCGGCACGGACGACAACGGGAACGCCCTTCCGCCGTATGGCCCGACCACTGTACCCATCAACTCGTCCGGCTTGATGACGGGTATCGTGCCGATATGTACCTGGACAGACGCGATGGAGACCACGGGCTCAGGATCGAGTGCGACGACAGCTCCGGCCAACCCGCCTGTCTGGGAATACACCGGCTACTATCAGGTAACAGCAACCTACAGGGGTCTTACCTCACAACCCGTCGGCATTGGCGTGGGCGTGGCCGCAAGCAACAATTCTCCCGTCGGAGGCTGCGGTCCCTCGTAGTCTTCACTGCTCCATCTGCTCCCCCGGCAGACCATCACCAAAGTGAGGATGTGCCTGCGCCAGGAGGCGTCGCGTCAGCGAAGCAATCTCTATCACGTGCAGTGCGGGGCAGCCATCTTCAAGCGACTTCAGAACCGACGCATAATACCCCGTTCATATTCTTCCCAGACCACTCCGAAGCTTTCTGCGTAGCCGTTCCGATGTGGCCCAAGGCAACATCACTCCGCATTGCTTTCGCTGGCTAACCCAGCGTCTCGAACACAAGATCTCGAACCCAGCAACACCGAGAGAACTTTCCCAGTCTCAAACCAAGGGTACGGCCCTGGGTCACTTAGACGAGACGCTCTGCCTCATACATCCATCGATCCGAGAGTCTTCGGCAGGCAGGAACACCACGAGAGCCACCATGCACAAGCCTGAAGAGACGAAACGCCACCATCAGCCCGCTGGATCCGTATGTGGGATCCTTACATTGTGACGAAGGGTATTTAACTTTCCAACTGCAAGAGCGGCGCGGGTCTTTAGAACCCTTTGTTTCCGCTGGTTGGATTGAAGTGCATGTCGAAAGAGTAACCCGGCAGGTTGATCGTGATGGAATAATCCGCCGCTACGTAGACTGCGGACAGGCCAGGTGAATTGATACGCTGGACCGTGACCTGCTTCGGTTCGATCGGCAGGTCGTGCTCTTTGGCCTTGCGGATCACATCGTTTCGAACGTCCTCATCCGTCTTCTGCAGGTTCGCGCTGTCCATCATGGCGACGGTCTTCAGGTCGTCCGAAAAACTGTAGTTCGCCAGCATCGGCGGAGCCACCTGGAACAGGCCCACAACCACGGCTGCGATTACAAGAAAACCCAAACACGCTTTGATGATTCCCATAGGCCGATTTGCGCCGCCAGCCAGGCGCAAACTTCAGCCTAGGCACGCAGCACTCCTTGAAAATGTTCGACTAACGACGTGATCGTAACATCGCGTACCTCGTGAGTCGAGCGCAGAACCACCTCCACAGTACCTTCGGTAACCTTCTTTCCGACATTGATTCTAAAAGGGATGCCGACCAGGTCCGCGTCTTTGAACTTGACTCCCGGCCGCTCGTCCCGGTCATCGAGAATCACGTCAAAGCGCGCGGCCTCCAAACGCGTCGCAATGTCGACGGCAGCTTTCAACACATTTTCGTCTTTTACGTTGACGGGAGTAACTACAATCTCGAACGGCGCAATCGATGGCGGCAACCAGAATCCATTTTCATCATTGCTCTGCTCAACGGCAGCCGTAAGAATGCGCTCGATCCCAATGCCGTAGCATCCCATGATCGGCATAACTTCCTTGCCATTTTTGTCGAGCACTCGCGCGCCCATCGACTCCGAATAACGGTAGCCGAGTTTAAAGATGTGCCCGATCTCGACAGCGGTATCAATGCGTAGTGGCTCGCCGCAGTTGGGACAGGGCTCGCCGGCGGTGACCCTGCGAAGATCGACGTATGCCGTTGGCTGGAACGTTTCACCCGGAGTAAGGTTCTTGACGTGGTAGTCCTCCTTGTTCGCGCCTCCGATCAGATTCGCGCGCCCTTCCAGAGCTTTATCGACGAGCAGCACCGGGCGGTCTCCGTCCTTCTTCAAGTCCTTCGCCCACTCAATGCCCGATGGCCCCAAATATCCCGCAGGAGATTTGAATAATGTCTTGATCTCGCTCTCCTCCATGGGCCGGGTCGCGGTCGCCACCGTTCCGTTGAGCTTGGATTCATTCAACTGATGATCGCCGCGCATGAGCACCACAATCGGTCGCGTCTTCGCTTTACCTGTCTTCTCATCTTTTTCTTCCGCCATCAACGCGAGCGTCTTGATCTTGTTTTTCGGCGAGACACCCAGAAACCGCGCCACGTCTTCAATCGTCTTCTGCCCGGGAGTGTGAACCTCGAGCGGCTTACCATCGCCTTCGGGCGCGAGATCGGGAACAGCGTCGAGTTTCGAAGTCGCCTTCTCCATATTCGCCGCGTAGTTGCAGCCATCACAGCTGGCAATCTGATCTTCTCCCGCCGGCGTGCGCACCATGAATTCGTGCGATTCCTTCCCACCCATTGCTCCCGAATCCGCCTCCACGACCATGTACTTCAAACCGCACCGGTCAAAGATCCGGCAGTACGTGTCGTAATGTTTCTTGTAGGAAACATCCAAGCCGGCGGCGTCGATATCGAAGGAGTACGAGTCCTTCATCATGAACTGGCGCACGCGAAGCAGGCCAGACCTCGGGCGTGGCTCGTCGCGAAACTTCGGAGCAATCTGGTACCAGATCTGCGGCAATTGCTTGTAGCTGCGCAGTTCCTTACGGGCGATCTCGGTCATCACCTCTTCTTCCGTCATGCCCAGCGCCAGGTCCGCACCTTTGCGGTCCTTCAGACGAAACAGGTTCTCCCCCATTAACGCCCAGCGCCCGCTCACCTCCCAAAGCTCGCGCGGATGCAACGCCGGCAGAAAAAACTCCTGCCCGATCTTGTCCATCTCCTGGCGCACGATGGCCATGATCTTGTTGAATGACCGGTTGCCCAGAAAAAGGTACGAGTAGATTCCCGCAGCCAGCTGTCGAATGTAGCCAGAGCGCACCAGAAACTTGTGGCTGGCGACCTCGGCATCCGCCGGAGCTTCGCGCAATGTAGGAATGAAGAGTTCTGACCAACGATGCATAGGGTTTTCTTGAAGTACCGAGTTGCGAGCGCCGAGCAACAGGCGCTCTGTGACGCTTACTTGAATTGATTATTGTAAATGATTATCCTACTGGCACTCGGGATGGCGGCACCGGACACAGGAAGATGCCAAGGTTGACTCTGCGCCAGGTACTCGCAGCTCAGTACTAGCCCGCCAACTGCCGCAGAATCTCTTTCCCCAGCTTCTGCGCCTCACCGAAAAACTTCTGATACTCGACGAACAGCCGGTTCAGTTCCAGCGACTTGTCCGCCGAAAGATGCTTGCGCAGCATCATGTCGCGAACATGCACTGGGTTCGGGAGCGTGGCATCTTCTGTCAATTCTTCAAGCGCGGTCTTGGGATCGTAATGATACATACCATCTCCTCATCGAATGCTCACACCAACTCGGTGGTCCATAAGTCATGCAAGTGGACGATACCCTCAAGGCGCGCATCCGCATCCACCACCATAAGTGAGGTAATCTTCTTTTCTTCCATCAGAGCCAGTGCCGTCGCAGCAAACTCTCCAGCCCCGATCGTCCGCGGGTTCTTCGTCATGCACTCGCCGGCCGTCAGGTCGAGGACGTCTTTGCCCCTTGTCTCCAGCAATCGCCGCAAATCTCCGTCGCTGATGACTCCCACCAGCTTGTCACCTTGCGCTACCGCCGTCACACCCAGCTTCTTCCGCGACATTTCATAGATCACATCCGGCATTTTCGTCTGCGGTGTGACGCAAGGCAATGCGTCCCCTGAGTGCATCAAAGACTCTACCCGCGCAAGTCGCTTTCCTAATTTTCCGCCGGGATGCAAGTTGGCAAAGTCTTCTTCTTTGAATCCACGTTTCTCGCTGAGCGCAACCGCGAGAGCATCGCCCAGAGCCAGCATCGTTGTTGTCGAAGCAGTCGGTGCCAGCCCCAGAGAGCAAGCCTCCTCGGCCACCGAGCAATCAAGTGCCACATCGGCGGCCGCCGCCAGAGTCGACACTCGTCCGGATTTATTACAAATCTCGTCCCCCGTCAACGCAATCAGAGGCACTTGCAGCCGCTTGATCGTCGCCAGCAGCGCGAGAATCTCTTCCGTCTCACCGGAAGCCGAGAGCGCCAGCACCACGTCCCCACGTACCACCATGCCCAGATCCCCGTGCAATGCTTCAACCGGATGTAGATACAACGCCGGCGTCCCGGTGGAACTTAGTGTTGCAGCAATTTTGCGAGCGATGAGCCCGCTCTTCCCCATCCCGGTCACGACTACGCGGCCCGCGCAGCGAAACATCAAGTCCACCGACTGCTGAAACGCCACCGCCATCGGCCCGCCGATGCGGTCGGCTAGAGCGCTCAACGCCTCCGCCTCAATGCGAACCACGTTCTCACCAATATTCTTCATGCCATATTCGTCTTGCAATGAAAGCCGAAGCAGGGATGTTAGCACGCCCAATGCCGCAGCACGGCAGCTAGAAATGGTCGTCGACGCCTTGCGGTCGCGCCGGCTTCTGCCCCAGCACTGCTAGCCCTCTGGCTTGAATTGCGCGGTCCCATGGTCCCGCCTGCCAGTTATCCCGCATTTTTTCAGGATGCTTCCAGGGCGGAATCGAAAGCATCAGGTTCTGTCCCGTTGAGTGGACGTAGGGCTCGTACATCGACCGCAATCGATCCAGCTTCTGGCGGGCTTCATCGCTGGTCCGCAATTTCAATCCCGCCGCAGATAGCGCTTCCCGCAGCGAATCGTAGGTCTCGCCGGTCAACCGTTCCGGCGATTGCGGATCGTACTGCGCATTCACTACCTGCGCCAGATCCACCGCCGCGTGGCGCGCCATGGCGAACGTCAGTCTCGCTTGTCCCGGATGCACGCCTTCAATTCCGGTGAGCACCAGGGAAGTCACATCGAGCATCGTCGTCAGTGCTCCCAGCCACGATTGATTACTGTGCTGCGACCGAAAAAAACTAAGCACCGGATAAGAAATGTGACTCTCCAGCAACTCTGCTGCCCACCGTTCCCAATCGCGCAGCACTGCGTCCAGCACAGCTTGTTCAATCGCTGGATTGTCCGAACTCCCTGCCAGCCGCACCAACAACTCGACTGCAGAAGGTGGCGATCCAGCCCGCGCATCCAGCATGGAAATTTGAATCTCGCGCCGGGAAAATGACGAGTACACAACCGGGATGTATCCAATCACCAAGCCGAGAAATGCGAATCCCATGCCCGCTTCCAGCACAGACACTGCGCGGGAAGCCTCCGTCGTCGGCAAAATGTCCCCGTAGCCGAGTGTAAAAAAGGTCTGTCCGCTCTGGTAGACGATCCTGCCAAACGTGATCGGCTCGTTCCCCAACTGTTCGTGGCCGCCTAAACCGTATTGCACCAGCGCAAAGCCAAAAATCAGCATCGTAGCCCAGAATGCGAGCAGGAGAATCAGTGATAGCGGGCCGAAGTATCCGAGAAAACTCTGCTGCCGCGACGGCGTCTTGATGTGATCGGCAACCTTCTTCCACGGAATCCACGTGCGCCGGTAAAACCACGCCGTCAGCTTGAAATGCCGCGTCACTCGCCGCGG
>DATEQW010000120.1:0-29328 GCA_035272245.1 Candidatus Sulfotelmatobacter sp.
CACACTGACCGTATTGGTGGCGTAGTTTGCCACCGCGATATCCGCTACCTTGTCGCCGTTGAAATCTCCTACGACCACAAAATAAGGGTAGGTGTCGGTTCCGGTGGAGTAACTGGTCGGCCCCTGAAAGGTGCCGTCGCCATCACCCAGGAGGATTGAGATTGTGCTCGGGCCGCAACTGGGGAAATTTGCGCAGTTGCTATTCGTCACCACTAAGTCTGGAAAGCCGTCTGAGTTGAAGTCGCCCGTGGCAACCGCTCGCGGAGTCGTTCCGGCATCGAAGTCTGTGCGTGTCTGAAAGGTTTCATTTCCATTGCTCACGATCGCGCTCACGGAATTGCCACCCGAATTTGCTGTCACCAGATCGGTCGTACCGTCATTGTGGCCAGCAAAATTTGCTGAGACTACGGAGTAGGGAATGTCTCCCGTCCCTGCATTCACCTGTCCTGCGAACGTTCCGTCGCCTTTCCCCCATAGCACGCTGACAGTGTTTCCATTGCCAGCGGATACAGCCAAGTCCGTGTTTCCATCGTGATTGAAATCTCCTACGGCCACCGAAGTCGGAAACGCCGCAGTAGGATATTCCACGTGCGTCGGGAAAGACCCAGTTCCCGTCCCGAGCATGACGCTAACCGCGTTCCCTGCTTGGTCGGCGACTGCGACGTCCAGATAGCCGTCGCCGTTGAAATCCGCCAGGGCTACCGAAACAGGGGTGTTTCCTGTTGTGGATTGGAGTTGACTCTTGAACGTCCCGTCACCGTTTCCCAGCAGAACGCTAATCACGTTGTTATTGTTCTTGTTTGCCACAACCAGGTCCATGACGCTGCAGCCGGCAAATTTGGCATGGACACACCCCACGGCGATCGACCACGGATTGAACCCCGTGGTGTAGGTCACCTGCGCACTGAAAGTTCCGTTACCTTTTCCTAGAAACACTCCCACTGTACCGTCCACGGCGTTAGTGACCGCGAGGTCGAGATTGTTATCTCCATTAAAGTAGCCAACGGCTACTCCTTGCGGCTGGCGCCCCGTAGCGGTATCGATTTTGGGCAAGAACGTACCCGTGCCATCGCCTTTGTTCAAGAAAATGCTAACCGTGTTGCTGCCGGAATTCGTTACGGCGATATCTGGGTAGCCGTCACCATTAAAATCCCCGACGGCAATTCCCTCAGGGGCGGTGTCGGTTGCGTAAACCGTTTGAGCCTGAAACGTGCCGTCTCCGTTTCCCAGAAGCACGCTGATCGAGTTGCCGCCCGGATTCCCAGAATTTGCGACCACGACGTCAAGATTGCCGCTATTGTCCTTATGCCTGAAATCCCCGTAGGCCACGGCTTGCGGATTGGCTCCGACCGGATACTGAGGCGCCTCCAGAAATTGTCCGGCATGAGCGGCCAGAACTCCGAACACCGTGTACATCACCAGTCCCGAAAGCGCTCGTCTTAACATAACCCTCCCTCGACAACATTCTTTTCTGGAGCTTGTTTGCGGAGCCAAGTGCATTAGCTCCTGAGCGTTGAGCAACCATTTCCTTTCATGCGTGGTGCCGAGGCGGGTGCAATTGCCGTACTGCGGACGCCGACGCTACGGCGAAATAGAAAACGGGTGCAATAAGGGGGAACTAAGGGGAGGTCGGTTTCCAGGCCGCTGGGGGAACTGCCGGGCCTGAAGCGGCAAAAAGCTTATCTCGGCTTGCTCACCTTACGCAATAACCCATTTGGGCTAAACCTTTCCATAAAGCCGCGCGACCAGAGGGAAAAGTCCAGCACGCGCTAGAGAAAAAGGGCCCGAATGCGAGTTCGGACCCCAATTCGGGAGAGGGCTTCTTACAACTTACTTACTACCGCCGTTGGTCGCGGTCTGACTTTGCACCGCCAATTGCTGTTCAACGACCTGTCGCAACGAGGCATAGTCCAACGCACCGCTGAGGAAATGTCCGTTGATGAAGAAGCTCGGTGTACCACTGATCCCCAGGCGCGCTCCCTCTTTGTGATCTTTGTCCACGGCAGCGGCTTCCTCGCCTGAATCCAGGCACTTATCAAACTCGACCGGATCCAGCTTTAACGTGCGGGCTTGCGCCTTCAGCTGATCAACATCCAACTCTTTGCTGTGATATAGCTCATCGTGGAGCTCCCAGAATTTTCCCTGTTTGCCCGCACAGCGCGCTGCTTCCGCTGCCTTTTCTGAGCGCGCGTGAATGGGGAAATCCTTGTACGTGAACGCGACTCGATCACCCAAGTCGGCCTGCAGCTTTTTCACGTCGGTGGCCACCTTCTGGCAATACGGACATTCGTAGTCCGCAAATTCAACCATGGTCACCCGCGCGTTCGGCGGACCCAGCACTTCGGAGTTCTGCAGGTCCACATTGGCTCGGGGTGGAGCGAGACTTATCGATACGGTGGTTTGGACGCGCAATGCGGTCACGTATGCCGCGCGAACTTTCTCGGTGCGCAGTTGACGGATCTTTTCCAGGATCTTTCCGCGAACCGCGTCGTAGGGCTGATCGGTCTCCAGCCCCTCGTAGTAGACCTTCATCTGATCTTCGGTAGGATCTTTCACCTGCGATTTAATATCCCGGTCGATCAGCTGATCCAGCGTGATGTTCTCGCTCTTAGCCTTCTGCTCGAGCAGTTTCTTGTCAATAAGATCGTTCAGCGCCCTGGTCTCTGCTTGATAGTACTGGTAGTGCGCCGACAGCAGTTTGGCGGACTCTTCCCGTTCGAGATCAGCCATCGTCACCTTGACCCCGCCAACCTCCGCCACCACGCTTGAGTCTTCTTGTGCGGCAATCCTGCCGACGCTAGACACCACGAGCGCGATGCCCAATCCAAAGTTTAGAAGATTTCCTGACAACGACGACATGAATTTCCCCCCAGTCTTTCGTAGGCTAGATTTAGTGGAAAGAGCGCCGAAGTACAGCGTGCAGACCACGAGAGCTGCGTTTCGACCTGCTATGGTTTGCTTCAGATACGCCGCCAAGCCGGGGAGAGGGCTTTGCTCGGTTCAAATGGCGCATCCCGTACTCTACAAGAAATCGGTACATCCACAATTCTCCGACCGCACTAATCCGATATTACTAACCCCGCGACAAACCTCGCGCCGCGTTGGATTCAAGCCCGGTCCGCGAGCCGGCTATCTTGCCGATAATTCCGGAGCGCGTGGATACCCCCATTTTGACCATGACCAGCCGGATAAAGGCTTTTACGGTGTTGGGACTGATTTTCATTCGTTGGGCAATCTCTTTGCTGGTGTAGCCCTCCAGCAGAAACTGTACTGTTTCCTGTTCCCGGGTGGTGAGACCAAAGCGTTCCGCTACTTCTGCGACCATAACCACCTCACTCCCCTTCCGTTCGAGCATCACGATGAGCAGTCCATCCGACGGACTGGAACCGTTCTTGTGATTGCCTGCCTTCCGATTTCCTTTGATGTCGACGGGAAAAGAACGGCAAAGATAGGTTCGCCGTGCCGAATGAAATTCGCCGACGACTCGGGAAGAAGACTGCTTACCCACCAGGTCCATACGGACCTTATTCGCCAGCCAGAGGTCCGGATGATTAATGCTTTCGGGCCGGTCTGGAAATGCGAGGATTTGAAGCGCCTCCGAGTTAGAAGCGACCACGCTCAACGATGCGTCAACTACGATCAGACCGGGACGGGCCGGAGCTGTATTCACCAAAATTTCCCCACTTTCGGAGACGTGGCACTACGAATTGCCTGACGTCTCAGATGAATTGACTTGGCCACGAGGTCCGGGGGGACCTCCAACGTTATTGCCTTGACAGAGCCAGCGGCGAGGCAACGAAGTTTCTATTGCCTTTCTCGCAGCTGCGCAAAGTCATTAACTTCCGCGGGTCAAATCAGGTAAACACTTTCCTGGGGGTAGGAAAGTCATCTTGCACTTCTTCCGGAGGGCGTAGAAGAAGGCGCGTGTATTGTCGCACAAAAGCCGGGCTTGTCAAGTTGAATAGTTCATTAAAGTTACTTCTTTCGGGGGTTGCAAAGGAATTAAGCCGATCGAACTACTGCGAATGGACTACAGCAAACGATGCCGTTCCTCTGGAGTACGCCCACCTCGGGCTTTCGTCTTAGCAAGTCGATTGTAAGGTCAGGCCGGTCGCTGCGCACGGCGATTCTCGGTTGCTGCGGTTGGTTTCAACCGACCGGTCGTTTGCTTTCGTTTCTTAAGTGCCGGCTGATTGATCGGCGCAGTTTCAGCCTTCTTTGAGCGGGAAGAGCGCGGCTGCACAATGGTCGTCGTCGCCGGCGCGGCACTTAACTGCGACCGCCGCGATCGAGTCCAACTTTCCAAAATCTTTCGAAAGCGCGAAAAGACGAAGCTATAGCCGTCCTTCAGGACCGCGCGGAGCTTTTTGAAACTCGACGTCTGAACTGGAGTAACCTTCAGCGCTTCTCTGTATTTTGCGATCCAAGCTTCGTCCCCATCGTGTACGTCCGCCCCATCCATAACCACCTCACCTGCTCTTGGCCTGCGTGTCTATGCCTTATACGCCCTCGCCAGCGCTTATGGCATCGCTCGAAGGAACTACTCCATTCGACCGAGCCAACCGGGTGGGTCATTGCAAGCAACCTGCGATGGAGCTCAGGTCAGTTTGCTACAATTCGCCTGACAAAATTACATCTTTAAAAAAGTGGACTTCAGATTTTCCGCTTTGGACGGGGACACGATGGCTGGAAAGCGCGTATTTTATCTCCGATTTCTTATCAGCATATTCTCTTTGTTCTGCTACGCCGCCGAAACGGTGCAAGCGCAAGGATCGTATTCCAAACAAGCCACAATTTCCGAATCAGGGGGGAAAATTCGGCTCGTTGCCAATGACTCTCGTCCGCTCGCCCAGACCCTGGATGCGCTGCAACAAAAGTATGGATGGCGTGTCAATTACGAAGATCCACAGTACATCTCCAAGTTGGACGTGATGGAGCCCAAAGGCACCCAGGATAAATCTTCCCATCCCGACGACCAACACCGAGTGCCAAGCGGTGGGAATTTCGTGGCGGAGTTCGCTGCTGGCCCCGCTCCGAATGCAGTGCCCGATGAACAAAAAACACTTCAATTGCTCGTCGATGCCTACAATCGATCTGACAATCCCGGGCGATTCGAGGTGCGAAAAGACAAGGACAGGCAGGAGCCGGTCTTCGACATAGTCGGAACAGCGGCGCACGATAGCCAGGGCAAGATGGCTCAACAACAGGTGTTGCTCGATGCGCCCCTGACGATTGCAGCTCAAGACAGAACTTTCTCGGATACCGTCGATTTGATCTGCCAAAGCATCGCCGATAAAAGCCATCTGAAAATTAGCCTGGGCATTCACCCGCTAGGCTTGGATCGCACCCATATCACCATCGGCGGAAAGGAGCTTACCGCACGCTCCTACCTTTTTCGCGCCATGGAATCGACGAGTCGCAAACTGGTTTGGCGCCTCCTATACGACCCCGAATCGGACAGCTATTTCTTGAACATCCACCAAGTAAAGCTCCATTGAACGGGTAAGGCTTAGCGAGATTGGGTTAGTTCAACTGGGGACTTGCGGAAGTCAGTCATGGGACTAAAGTTTGACGATCTGCATTTCTAAAGAGGAACTGCCATGACACGAAAGTTAGGGGTAGCTGCTGTGATGCTGGCGCTGCTTGGACTAGTAGGGATGGCCCATGGGCAGAGCCCGTACAGAGTCGAATACTTCAGTAACGCAAATACGAGTGGAGCACCCGATGCCACTCTGAGACTTGATAACGATGGTGCTGCCGCAGGCGCAAACCTGTGTGCAGATATCTTTATATTTGACTCCAATGAAGAGATGTCGGAATGCTGCAGTTGCCTGGAGACTCCGGACGGTTTGCGGACTTTATCGGTGGATAGCGATCTCACCGCGAACCCGTTAACCGGCGTGGTTCTAAGCACGGGAGTAATCAAGATAGTAGCCGCAGCGCCGACGAACGGTAAATGCCCGCCTCCCAGCACGATTTTGCTCGTGCCGGATGGCGAGATTCAGGCGTGGGCCACGCACATACAGAGCAGTACCAATGCGCTCACGGAGACCGCTTCCCAAGTTTCTTCCTTTAGCAGCAATGAGGAAAAGAAACTTGCAATGCAGTGCGGCGCGATCCGGGGTGTCGGCAGCGGAAAGGGCATCTGCAGCTGCGGAACCAATACCGGATCTTAACCCAGCCCGAGCCGCTCTCGGCGCTGCTCAACGTAACTCTGCTCTTTCTCGCTTACCCGACCCCCAGGGTTAGCGATATTGGGTTAGTGCATGTGGGGACTTGTAAAAGTCGCACATGCGGCTAAAGTGCAATGGCGCCACTTTCACGGTCCTATGACCTCCCCCTAAGGACGGCGCTATCTCGAAGGAGGAAACGACATGACACGAAAGTTAGCAGTACTCTGTACTTTGATCCTGGCGCTAGTTGTATTTGCCGGGATGGCTCAGGCGCAGACGGCAGCCACCAGTCCGTATCGGGTGGATTACTTCTCTAACGCCAACACTGGGGGAGCTCCGGATGGCACCCTGAGACTGGACAACGATGGCGCCGCAGGTGGAAACCTGTGCGCGGATATCTATGTTTTTGATTCCAATGAAGAGCTCTCGGAATGCTGCAGCTGCCTGGAAACTCCAGACGGACTCCGCACTCTGTCGATCAACAGCGACCTTACCGCGAATCCTCTGACAGGTGTGGTTCTGTCGACGGGCGTGATTAAGGTCGTTGCCGCAGCCCCCACCGCGGGCGCTTGCCCGGTTCCCAACCATATCGCCCTCGAAACGAATGGCGAAATCCAAGGCTGGGCTACCCACATTCAGAACAGCAACTTCGCAGAAACCGAGACCGCTTCTCAGGTTTCCTTCCTGAGCGCCACCGAACAGACCAGACTGGCCCGTCAGTGCGGCGCCATTCTGTCCGTCGGCAGCGGCAAGGGTATCTGCACCTGCGGTACTGGAACGGGCGAGTAGTTCTCCCCCTGTTCGAAGGATCGCTGGAATCACAACCGTATCAAATGCACTCGCCAGCCAGAGCCAAAAGCTCTGTCTGGCGAATGTAGTTTAAGGCATCCTTGAGTACAGGATTTCTGCTTCTCCACTTCCCTCGGCTTTCTTCCTTCCCTGGTTCTGTTAACACCCACGCCGAACCTCTCGTAAGTTATTGAAACGTCTCGCGCACACTGGCCCCGGCACGAAGGTAACCTACCCAAGAACGCAAGTTCGGGAGATGATGAAACTGCCTTCGGTGCTCCCTTTGGTCCGAAGTCCGGTCCGCAAGTAACCATCATGCCGCAGAAAATTATGGATGTTCTTATGCTTGGGCGTTGCTCCCACGAGTTCTCTTGGCCCCGGCGTGGCTCTGACGGGGATTACTACCAGGTTTGCCTTTTGTGTGCCGCCGAGTACAAATATGACTGGAGCACGATGCGCCGCACGGAGCGCGTGGAGCACGCAAAACCCGAAACCGGTATACGGCGCAGCCATACCCGCGAAAAACGACCGTCCTGGACGCCGCGCGCCCGCCGCCTCAAGCTTGACGTGGCCCTGCGCTACCGGGTCAATAACACCAGCACCTGGTACGAAGGCACCATCGAAAATCTCAGCCAGACCGGGCTGTTGTTCCACGGGCCTCAGCAGCTCCCTGTAAACGCCCTGATCGAGATGGTGTTTGAAATGCCCGAGGAAATCTCCGGCCAGAAGAACCGCAATGTTCTTTGTCAGGGCCGCGTAATCCGCTCCAAGGATCAGGAAGCAAAGGTTCAAAAAGAGGACGTTGACGCGGGCCTTTTGGCTGCCTCTATCGTCGACTACAAGTTCATCCGCTAGAAGCCGGCAGCTGGCGTCTCGCCCGGCCGGATCCAACCATGCGCCTATCGCGTGGCTTCGTCACTTGCTCCAACCTTGTACAACTCATTTAGAGTCAGTCAATTTCTTTCGGCCAGTTTCGGTATTCCGAACATCAACAATCAATTTTCGTTTTTACGCCGACGCAAGTGGCACAGAGAGACGCATGTCTTATCCATAACAAAACTCTCGTGATCACATTCTTTTCCGCTTTCAATCTGTTCTGACTCCGTAACATCCAACTTTTTTTGTTGCGGCGATACCGAATTAGGCTACAAAGCGCAACAACTGGTTTCGGACATACCTGCACCTTCACTGTCCGAGATCGCTAATCTGTTGCCGCTCCCTTCCTGCGTAGGGGTTCTGTCTCGCCCGCGGGAAAGCAGAAGGCACGTTCCGCTCAAACAATTCTTCCCTCTTGGCGGCGAAGCCAAGGCCATCAGCGCCTTCAACCCCTACCCGGGATATCGGTTCCCGGCTATTCCCAAAGTAAACACAGCAGAAAGGACCTTAACTAAGGAGGAGCCGTGATCAATCGAGCGAAAGTTGAGTCCAGTTTAGGTTTGGCAGTATTGTTCCTCGCCGGGATCGCATTTGCTCAGACCGACCCCGGAGTTCAGAGTGGAAACCGCGGCACGGGAGCGGCGCTTTCGTCCGTGTTAGCGAACAACCCCTCCGGCATTCTCGCCTTTTTCACTGACGGCCAAACGCGCTTTCAGGAAGTGGAGACGGTTTCCAACTCCGCCAACGTCGGCCTGGGACCGCGATTTAACTCCAATCAGTGCAGTTCATGTCACGCGCAGCCTGCTATCGGCGGGACCGGTGCTGCCACCAACCCTCAATTTTTGTTCACCAGCAACGGCGTTGCGCCCGGCAACACCACGCCGTCTTTTATTACTGCCAATGGCCCGACTCTGGAAGCGCGGTTCCCGTTCTTCTTTAACAGCAACGGATCTGTAAATACCAACGCGCCCAATGGGGCGGTGGAAACCTTGTTCACCGTCACTGGCCGCTCGGACGCCGGCACCTGCAACAACAGCACTGCGCTGCCGCAACCGAGCTTTGCCACTGCGGTCGCGGAGAACAACATTATTTTCCGCATTCCTACGCCGGTATTTGGCGCGGGGCTGATCGAAAACCTTGATGACTCAACGCTGTTGAAAAATCAGTTGGTCAATCTCAACAACAACCTGGGAATTTCCGGCACCTTCAATCACAACGGCAACGACGGCACTATCAGCCGCTTCGGTTGGAAGGCGCAGAACAAGTCGCTGCACATTTTTGCCGGCGAGGCCTACAACGTCGAGATGGGGATCAGCAATTTGCTCTTTCCCCAGGATCGTCCACTTCCCGGCGAAGATGGAGCGGGAGGCACTGGCGAGACCGGCTTGGTATCGACCTGCCTGAACCTGAGCGGCGCCGGCTATCCGGAAGATACATCCAACCCCGGATCGGCAGGCCCAGCCATTCTCGATGATGTGTCGGCGTTCGCGAACTTCATGCGATTCCTCGCGCCGCCACCAACCGGTGGGGTTGTGCTCAATGGAACGACAGTCTCGGCCAGCGCGATCTCCGCTGGCAGTTCCCTGTTCAGCTCCATCGGCTGCGCAACCTGCCACAATCCGACGCCAGGCATGACGCAGGCGTCGAACTTTACCTTATCGTTAAGCCAGCAGCCGGTGAATGCCTTTTCAGATATTGAGATCCATAACATGGGTACTGGCTTGGCGGACAATGTCTCGCAGGGCACGGCGGGCGGCGACCAGTTCCGCACTGCTCCCTTGTGGGGTCTGGGGCAGCGCATATTTCTCCTGCATGATGGCCGCACCACGAACCTGATCACTGCCATCCGGGACCATGCGAGCCATGGGAGTGAAGCCAGTTTTGTGGAAGAACAATTCTTTAACCTTAGCCCCACGCAGCAGCAGGAAATTCTGGACTTCCTGCGCTCGCTGTAATTCCTCAGCTCAACTTCTGGCGGGACACGCAAGTGTCTCGCCAGTGTTTATCGAGCAGTACAGGCTAGGAAACGATCTACTACTTGGCTGTTTCATCGCCAACGATTGCTTTGAGTTCAAAGGATACCTATGCGCCTTCCAATCTTGTTCTCTCTAGTCGTGATCGCCTTGTGCTTGCCTTCCTGGAGTCAGAATGCCAAACCGCAAAATCCTCCCAAGAACGGCGGCGACTTTTCTGATGTCATCCAATCCGCGACAAAGGTACCGCTGGGAGTCATTCTCGTCAAAGGGGCATCGTCGAGCGCGAGTGATTCGGCGACACCCCTGCCGGAAGGCGGAAGCGTGCTCAACAATGTATTCAGCGACGAGTATTTTGGGATGACTTATCCTCTGCCCGCGGATTGGGCCGAGAAATATAAAGGCCCGCCGCCGTCGGATACGGGGCGCTATGTGCTGGCGCAGATCAGTCCCACGGAAACATACAAGCGAGCAGATCGAGGGACGATCTTGATCACGGCGCAGGATATGTTCTTCACGCCACTGCCTGCGAGCAACGCGCTCGAACTGGTCAACTACTCGAGGGATCATTTGCAAGCTGATTACAAAGTAGAAATACCTCCAACGTTGACCACGGTCGCCGGCCACCCTTTTACCTTCTTTGCCTATTGGTCCCCGATCGCGGAGCTGCATTGGTATGTTCTGGCCACCGAGATCCGTTGCCACGCTGTGCAAATCGTACTCACCAGTCGTGACACGAAACTGCTGGAGAGCTTGATTACGGATCTGAACAAGATGAGGTTGCCCGTGGAAGCCAGTCCCACTGCGGGGATGGGCGGTAGCACCTTTCCAACGTGCCTCAAGGATTACGCGAACGACGAAAACGTGATCTCGCGGGTCGACCCGACATTCGCCGAGCACAAGTTCAATGCCGTCCCCGTGCGAATCATCATCGACAAAGAAGGTAAGGTGAAGCACATTCATTTTCTCAGCGCATTTCCCGATCAAGCAAAAGCCGTTACCGATGCTCTGAGGCAATGGAAGTTCAAGCGGTACATCCGAAACGGACAGCCCGTCGAAGTGGAAACCGGAATTATGTTTGGACGCTCACTCTATCCTGCAAACCATGGAGCGGTAACGGCCGAATGAGGTGCGGAGCCGAGTTTCGTGCCTCCGCTTTTGCCCACACTGTCTCTCGGCGGGTCCCCCGATTCGCCGCACTTGTCCCCCTCGTCGTACACTCTTCGAAGCAACGTTCCGTTCCCATGCCCCCGATCACGGCATTGCTGCACACCACGAATGATGCTCTGCGCCTGGGCAGGGCGCTGGAAACGCTTCTTCCCTGCGCCGAACTCCTGATCATCGACCATCACTCGACCGATTCCACGCTGCGTGTTGCCCGCGCATACGGTGCTCGGATTCTGCGGGCAGAGGCCAGCGAAAGGACTGAACACTACCTCAATCGCGCGCGTTACGACTGGATTCTCTGTCTCGACCCTTCCGAGTCCATCACCGAAAAACTCCAGGCCACTCTGTTCGAATGGAGTGCTTTATCGAAGGAAAGCCTCCTCAATGCTGCTGCTTTTTCTTTGTTCGTGCGCGAGCAAACGAACGAAGCCTGGCAGGACCACCGGGTACCCCAAACTCGATTAGTGCCCCGCAACTGGAATTCCTGGGACGGACACCTCCCGGCTCATGAGCCCTCATCCCCAGCACTGGAAGGCGATCTGCTGAGGATTGCTTTCCCTTGATGGCCTTCGATTCGGTTCCCTATCGGCCTTTCGGACAGTGACTTCAGTACCTTAGTCGTACCTGACCTTTCGCCTTATAATCCACTCAAGATTCGGCATTGTCCGCGTTCTTTGGAAGATGTGCGTTTGAAATGCTTTGGACGCGCTTTTGTAGAACGCCACCAACTCAGTGGACCCTTTTTACGCATCGTCGATTCTTTTCATCGGGCTGTCATTCGGCAGCTTTCTGAACGTGTGTATCTATCGGCTGCCGCGGGGTTTGTCCGTGGTCATGCCGCGTTCCAGATGCCCCCGCTGCAAGCACCTGATTGCGTTCTATGACAACATGCCCGTCATCAGTTGGCTGATCCTTCGCGGCCGATGCCGGCAGTGCAAGACCGGCATTTCTCCACGCTATTTGTTTATTGAGCTACTCACCGGCGCTTTGTTCCTGGGTTGCTACGCCTATTTCGGTCTCACACTCGCTACGCTGAAATTCTGTGTTTTTGGATTTCTGATACTCGGCCTCATTTTCACCGACGCTGAAACCAAGCTGTTGCCAGACAAACTGACATTGCCCGGTCTTGCTCTCGGCATCATTTTTAGCTTGCTGGTTCCCGTAAACGACGTGGCTTCGCAGTTTCTGCCGGGTTTGGTGAACTTGCCCTTCAGCGCAGACGTCTCAATCCGGCTGCTCTCATTGCTAGATTCTCTACTCGGCGCGGCTTTGGGTGCGTCCTTCATCTACGGCGCGGGCGCAGCGTATTTGCGCTGGCGCGGAACCGAGGGCATGGGTTTCGGCGACGTCAAGCTGATGGGAATGGTGGGGGCGTTTCTCGGTATCAAGCTCACCATCTTGACGATCTTTGCTGCATCGCTGGCGGGCTCTCTGTTTGGTTTAACCACGGTGCTGATGGTGTGGATCAAACGCACTCACCGTTTCACGCGACGGTTGCCCAACCTGCAGGCCGCGCGCCGCCGGAGCTGGCAATCTGCGCAGATGGTTTACCGCCATTACCAGATACCTTTCGGCGTCTTCCTCGGCAGCATGGCACTGCTCGCACTTTTTGTTGGCAACCAATTCTTGCACTGGTACGGGAGGCTTTGGTGGTAAGGCTGCTTGCCAATCCGGTGCTGCTGCGTGCCCTCCTCGTTTTAATTGTCGCGGGATGCGCGTTCGCATTCCTGATCTGGCTGATGCGCCGCTTGCGCAGCGATATCGCCGCCGAGGCCGATCTCGACTCCGTCGCCCCTCCCACTCTGGAAGCTCTGCCGGTTCATCTTTACAACACGGTGATCCAGCAACTGAAACAGCAGAAGCACGAATTACAAGTGCAGACGCTCTCCGAGCAGCGTCGCGCTCGCACCAGCGAAAACTTCAGCCAGACCGTACTCTCCAATCTGCCCTGCGGTGTGCTGGTGTTCGGCCTCAACGGTTTAGTGAAGCAAGCCAATCCCGCAGCTAAGGACATTCTGGGCTTCCGTTCCCTCTCGGGGATGAGTGCCACTGATATTTTTCGCGACGCAACGGTGCGTTCTGCCGAATCGCCAGCGGTGCATTCCGATGGTTTGGAGGACGTGCCGACGCAACTCGTCGAGGAAGTAAATGCGGTTCTGCGCGAGGGCAGCAAGCATCGTCAACTGGAGGCGGATTATTCCACTCCTGCCGGACAAAAGATTCGTGTCGCGGTTACGGTTTCCGCCGTTCCCGCTGTCGATGGCAGTCTGCTCGGAGCGGCGTGTTTGATCAGCGATCGCAGCGAATTCGAGCACATTCGCCACGAGCAACAATTGCAAGGTGAAATTTCTGCCGAAATGGCGCTGCAGCTACGAACCTCTCTGACCACTATCGCAGGCTACGCTCAACAGTTGGCACGGAATCGCGATCCGGATCTCGCCTCGCAGTTGGCCGCCGATATCGCCAGCGAGGCTGCCAGTCTGGACCGTCGCATTGGAGGATTTTTGGCGGAAAAACGGAATGCCCCAAGTATGGACGCTCGTGCCAGTGCAGTGGGGCGAGCGAAATGAAAGCTGAACGAACAGATCAACCAGCAGATTTTGCACGAACGGATCTGCCTATGCTCGCAGTCAAAGGATGGAAGCTATGAAGCGCATCACCTATGTTGGATTCGTATTCGCGTTGTTCACGATAATGGCCGGTTCTACGGCTCTGGCGCAGACCACGCAGACGACAACCCAGGCGGCCGATCAGTCCTCGCTTGGAGACTATGCTCGCAAGATCCATAAGGATCCGGCCGTTAAAGCCAAGCCGAAAGTCTTTGACAACGACAATCTTCCAACCGAGGACAAGCTGTCTGTTGTCGGCGCTCCCGTCGCCGCCAATGCCGGCGACAGCACCGCTACGAATTCCGATCCAAAAAACTCCGCTCCCGCAACCAAGCCCGAAGACGACCAGTCGAAGAAGGAAGCCGAGTGGAAATCCTGGCAGGACAAGCTAGCCACACAAAAAAGTGCAATCGACCTCGCCTCGCGCGAACTCGACGTCCTGCAAAAGGAATACCAGCTACGCGCGGCAGCCATGTACGCCGACGTCGGCAACCGATTACGCAACTCCAGTCAATGGGATAAAGAGGATGCCGACTTCAAGCAGAAGATCGCCGACAAACAAAAAGCTGTCGAAGACGCCAAACAGAAGCTCGACGACATGCAGGAACAAGCTCGAAAAGCCGGTGTTCCCGCGGCCATGCGCGAGTAAGCACGACCATTTTGAATCGTTCAAAACATGCGAAAACGCTGGCCAATGGCCGGCGTTTTCATTTGCATAAGTTCCCAACTCAGTGCGATGTTCCTTCGTCCTCCGCTTGCTCGCGCAATCTTTCAATCTGCTTCACATGATGCCGTCCATGAATCCAATGAAATCTTCTCCACTGCGCCGCCGTCAAGGGACCTAG
This sequence comes from Candidatus Sulfotelmatobacter sp., assembly GCA_035272245.1. GTDB lineage: Bacteria > Acidobacteriota > Terriglobia > Terriglobales > Acidobacteriaceae > Sulfotelmatobacter. The sequence goes on from DATEQW010000120.1 coordinate 14,433, forward strand.
AATTGGATGGTCAAGCAATCTCCCGCGTCCAAAGCGGACCTCGCACCGCGCGATGATCTCGTCCATCGCTTCCAGTTTCAGCCTGTACTCCGCTCTCACCTTCTCAGCCGGCAAGCCCCGCGGCACGCTCTGCTTCGGCGCTTTTCGACCTTGCGGCAGATAGTCGAAACTGAACACAACCAAGCTCCGCCAGCGTTGCTTCATCGACGCTCGCCCAGCCATTGGCTTATCCGCTTCGAGTACTCGTTCGAATCCCTTCACCGTCCCGGTGTAAGTCAGATACAGGTGTTCGAGCACTTCGGCCGCGGACCATTTACCCGCCGGATGCCATCCCATCTGCTCGTTCGTCATCCCCCCTATCGCTGAATCCAAGGCTTGTCGCAACTCTTCGAGCAAGGTATCCATACAGCCAACTCTCGTTTCTGTGAGCTTCAGGTAAAATATTTCGCGACCACAAATCATCCCAGTTATAACAGGAAGGCCGTCATGAAGATGCGGGATTTCGCCCTGCCGAAGACCGGCGCCGGAGCAGACACAGTGCCGGGAATGCACCCTCCACGCGCGGTTGTACCGACGATTTTCTCCGCAATCCTTCTCTCAGTTCTCGCGCTGTTCGTCGCTTGCGAGTCCAACACCAAGCCGCCCGGAACCAAGCCCGAGCCCAAGGGGCCCGAGTTGCTCACCGGACGCGCCGCTTTTCAGAAGGTCTTCATCGCCGCCCGCAACTATGCCGCCGATGTAAAACCGTTCCGCATCGAGTCGGTGCCCACCGCCGACGGAGATGGCCACAATGGCAAGTCGGCGGTCTGGCGTGCCAGCTTCGCTTCGGCTACCCAACGTGGAGTCAAGCCGTTTATATGGTCGGGTAGCAACGCGCCTGACGCTCCCTCGCGCGGAGTCTCGCCCGGAAACGAAGACGTATACAACCCAAGCAATGCGTCGACACAGATCTTTGACGTCGCCTTCCTTAAGGTCGATTCCGATCAGGCCTTTGACGTGGCGCAGAAACACGGTGGGGATAAGATTCTCGAAAAAGATCCCTCCACGCTCGTGCTCTATGTCTGCGACTGGAATCACAACACCAATGAACTCACTTGGCACGTTGTCTACGGACCGAGTCGCGATGCCGCCAAGCTGACGGTCGCAGTCAATGCCTCCAGCGGGGAGTTCATTCGGGTGGAGAAATAGACTTGGGTTCTTTTCTTGGAGATGGTTTCGGAAGGAAAATCACAACACAGGGTAAGGCCCTACTCCTGCTGCTCGGTTTGCTTCAGTTGGTCCTCGAGCGAGGAAAAGAAGCGGCACAGCGCGCCGGCGGAGGCGATTGCGCCTTTCAAGGCCTGGCGTTCTCCGAAGGATACAATCTCCGCTACCGAATACTGGAGGCGGAGTCGATCGGTGGCACATTGCGCGCTCAACAACTCAATTTTCGCCGAACGCAAGTCGGATGCCAGGCGGGCGATACCCGCCTGTTTTCTGAGTTCATCGTTTAACATCTATACTCCTCGGTTTGCAATCTCGATGATCGGCGCTGTCCTGCCGGAGCCACTCACGTACGGGGGAAGGCTGCAACAGAAGACCTTCGGGCTCCGGCAGGACGCAGCCTGCGGGATCAACCACTTGCTAGTGTGAATTTATTGTACATTGTTACTTGAACATTGTTCAAATTATTTTGGGCCCCTGCATTGATCCTATACACTCCGGAGTCGAGCCGTTGCCCAGACAAGCTGATCCTGCACTTGAACAACGCATCCTGGAAGCCGCCAGCCGGCTGCGCGCCCGGGGTGGAGAAAAAGCCCTCACTATGCGCGCCGTCGCGAAGGTCGCCGGCACTACCACTCCCACGGTTTACGAGCGCTATCGCGATCGCGACGATATTCTTCGCGCGTTGCGCATCCAGACGCGCAATGAACTCTTCGCCAGTCTCCGCCGCTCTCGCACCCTGGCCCAGGCGTGCCAGGACTATCTCGAATTTGCCCTCCAGCATCGTCACGCCTACGAAGTGCTCTATGACAGATTCGCCGAGCCTCCGTCCTTGCACGAGCCATGGCCCTCCTTCAATCTGATGCGCGAGCACTTGACCCAACGCCTGGGAGGAACTGCGCGCCAGCACACCCGCCTCATGCTCTCAATCTGGTCGCTGATGCACGGCACCGCAATGCTGTTAATCCGGGGGGAAGCGACCGGCGCGTTGCGTACACAAATGTTCCACGCCTGTCTCGACGCCGTGGAAGTTGTCGTTGCAGAAGCTGCTCGCTCCAAAGGCAGAACTCGTTCCGGTCCTAAGTGGCCCGCCAATCTGATTCTGGGAGAGGAAGCAAGAAGTAAGGTGGCTGAAGTCGAGGATGACGGGAGCACGAAATCTGCGATCCCACGACGTAAGAAACAAAAGCTAGCGTCAGAGGCGCGGTTTCGCAGAGTGCGTGCCGATCTATAATTCCACTTTGAACCGCGATCAGCCTCGACCCGGCCGAACTACTTTCCGACCGTCTGCGCCTTCAGCCGGTCAAGTGCTTTCTGCGCCTGCTCGGCTTCCGGTCCGTGGGGAAGAATTTTCAAATAGCTTTCGTATTCGAGGCGGGCATCGTCCAGGATGCCCAGCTTTTCCAAACTCACCGCCAGGCGAAGCGTCGCTACGGCATCGTTTTCCTTAAAACGCAACGCGTCCCGGTAGCGCTCTTCCGCGGCTCGGTAATTCTTGCGCTTGAAGTAAAAATCCCCTACTTCAATGTCCTTTGCCGCCTTGTGCGGGTCCCAGGTGTGGAACTCGGTGACGCCGTTGCCGCTCAATACGCCGGCCTCAGCTTCAGCCACTGCCGTTGAACTCTGCGGGTGGGCCTTGGCATCGTCTTCCGGTGGGCTCAAATCTGTCTCCGTGTCCTTGCTTGAGCTTTGCCCAGTTGCCGAGCCCAGATCACTCGCCTCAACCCGATCCGAACGCGGAGGCGCAAGACGAGAATCTGATTGCTCCGACTTAGGCGCTTTCGATGCGTTCGGGTCGGGAGAACTTCCTTGCTGCGCCCACGCCGCTACCGCTAACCCTAAAATCGCAAATCCGAATAACCGCGAAGCCATATTCGCTATTTTACGCCAGTCGCGCGAAGACAAAAAAACAGGCCGCTCAGGGGGAGGAGCGAGCGGCCTGGTTGGCAAAGTCCTCCGGGGAGGAGGAAATCGATTTACATCGACGATGGATTATTTTGTCCCGTCGTCGCTGGCGTCGTCGCCGGCTGGTTCGTATCGCCCACGGTGTTGGTCATCAGGCGTACGTCCACGCGGCGATTATCGGCGCGGCCTTGTCTTGTTTTGTTCGACTCCACCGGCTTGTCTTTGCCCAGCCCGATCACATAAATCTTGTGCGCGGGCACGTTGTATTTCGAGGCCAGATACTGAATCACGGAATTCGCCCGCCGCTGGCTCAAATCATAGTTGTACTCGGCCGATCCCACGGAGTCCGTGCTTCCTTCCAGCGTAATGATGTAACCCTTGGTGCTCGAAATGCTTCCCGCCATCTGATCCAGCGCGTTCTTTGCTTCCGGCGTCAAAGCGTCCTTGTTAAACCCGAACTTGACGGAGGTTTCGGCCACAGGACGATAGTTATCGAGGTTCGCCACGGTGTTGGTCAAGACACCCACGCGGCCATTCGCGGCATCCGCCATCTGCTGCGCCGCGACGGCGTTCTGGCCGGCGGCCTGCGCCTTCTGGTCCACTTCCGCCGTCTTCGCGTTCACGGCCTGGATGCCGGCTTGCGCCCGGGCATCAACGTCCTTGATGTCCTTGCTATTCTTCGCCGTCATGTCATCAAGCTCATTGGTCTTGTTGATCAATGGCGTCGTCTGTTGCTTTACATAGTTCTTGCTGGTACAGCCGATGGTGGCTGCCATACTGGCTGCGAGTAAAATCGTCAACGAAGTGCGGTTCATATTGGGGAGCTCCTTGATGAGTTGTCTCGGCGCGTCTGGGGTTTCTCCCGCGCGCATATGCTGTGCTACAGGCCCTGGGAACAAGTCCTACCTTGCAAATCCCAACTCTACTTTTGCACGGCAGATGCCAGTTTCCCGTATCGGCATCGCCTGATGTAAGTATATCTTTTTTCAATCATTTGCGGCCACAGCATCGAGTCCAGCTATTAACCACGGAGCACCCGGGCAACGCAATCCCCACATAGGCTAGGGAAATTTTATACGGTTTGGAACGTCCTCCGCTATTGCCACTTGGCAAGCAGCCCGCAGGCAAACCCACTCGCAAGACCGTAAAATGGAAACATCCTGCACATGGATCTTCTCCAGAAAATTCGCACCATCCCCAGCGAACCCGGTGTGTATCTCTACAAGAACGCCGAAGGCGAAGTCATCTATGTGGGGAAGGCGAAAAACCTGCGCAGCCGCGTGGCCAGCTACTTCCACGAAGGCCGCTGGGAAGATTCGAAAACTGGCACGCTGGTGCGCGAAGCGGTCGACGTCGATTACATCGTCGTCGCCAATAACAAGGAAGCACTGGCGCTCGAAAACAATCTCATCAAGCAGCGCAAGCCGCGTTTCAACATCCTGCTGCGCGACGACAAAACTTATCCTTACGTGAAGCTCACGCTCGGCGAGCGCTGGCCCCGCGTCTACGTCACTCGCCGCCTGCGTAAGGACGGAAGCGCTTACTACGGCCCGTACTTCCCTGCCAATCTGGCGTACCGTATCGTCGATCTGATCCACCGCAACTTTCTGATTCCCTCGTGCAAGGTCGACCTTACGCGGTTTCACCCGCGTCCGTGCCTGCAGTACTATATCAAGCGTTGCCTGGGTCCCTGCGTGAAGGACCTGACCACGCCCGAGGCATATCAGGAAGCCGTTCGCGACGTGAAGCTTTTCCTGGAAGGCCGTCCCACGGATCTGAGCAAGTCGTTGCACGAGCGCATGGAGCAGGCCGCCGCTGCGGAGGAGTACGAACGCGCCGCCCGCTACCGCGATCTGATTTCCACCGTCGAGCAATTACAGGAACGCCAGCGCATTGCCGCCGCCGAAGGCGACGACGCCGACGTCTTCGGCTATCACTATGAAAACGGCATGCTCGCAGTAAATCTATTTCACATGCGCGGCGGTCGCGTCGTCGATCGCAGAGAATTTTTCTGGGAAGACTTACCGGAGTTCGAGATCCCACCGGCCGCAGAGCCCTCCATTGAACATGCGGAGACAGCCGACCTCCGCGATCCAGCTGAGCGAGATGCGGCCACTTCGCCCGCTGCAGATCCCTTCCATCCCGGAGAGTTTTTCTCTGCCCTCCTCAAGCAGCTCTACATCGGTCAACCCTATGTCCCGCGCAATCTCTATGTGCCGGTCGATTTCGAAGATCGTGCGACGCTCGAAGACTTGCTCTCCGAGCAGGTCGCTGGAACCGATCCCCGCGCCGCGCGCGTTCACATCCTGGTCCCACAGCGCGGCGATAAGCGTGCCCTCATCGACCTTGCCGGCACGAATGCCAAGCAGTCCTACGATCAGCGTTTCCGCGTGCTCAAGCCCAACGCCAAAGCGATCCAGGAGGAACTGCAGGATGTTCTCAGTCTTCCCGAGTTGCCAAAGCGCATCGAGTGCTTCGACATCTCACACATTCAAGGCGCGGAGACTGTCGCTTCCATGGTGGTTTGGGAAGACGGTAAGATGAAGAAATCAGATTATCGAAAATTCATCATCCGCACGGTAGAGGGCGTCGATGATTTCGCTTCCATGCGCGAAGTGGTCACACGCCGCTACAAACGCCTGCAGCAGGAAGAGAAACAGATGCCAAGCCTGGTCCTGATCGACGGCGGCCTCGGCCAGCTACACGCGGCCGCCGAAGCCCTGGAGGCACTCGAGATCATCAACCAGCCGCTCGCAGCCATCGCCAAGCGCGAAGAGGTTCTCTACATCTACGGCCAGGAAAAAGATCCTGTCGTTCTCGATCACCATTCGCCCGTGCTGCACCTGATTCAACTCATTCGTGACGAAGCTCACCGCTTTGCCGTGACCTTCCACCGCAAACGCCGCCAGATGCGCGACCGCTCCACCGAACTGCGCGAGATTCCCGGTGTCGGAGAGAGCACAACCCGACGCCTTCTCGAACACTTCGGCAGTTTGCAGGCTGTGAAACAGGCAGACGCTGCCGCTCTCTCTGCTGTCGTGACCCGCAGCCAGGCCGAAGCGATCAGCAATCATTTTCGGAAATAGTCGGCTTTTGTTCCCGGTGTTCGCTCGCGCCCGCCGCAGAGCTCTTACTGAGCTGCGCTCGCGTTCCCCATGTCGAGCGCCACCTTCCAGCTTCCATCCCCCTGCTTCTTCCAGATGCTAGTGTACTTGCCGTTCTCAACCGCAGGCTTGCCATCTTTACCCACTGAACGGAATTCGTAAGTACCGTAGGTGTACCCGAGATCGCCGGACGCTGAGATATCGGCGCCAACCGGAGTCCAACTCAGGTGATTGTTCTTGTCGTCTAGAAATCCCATCGTCTTGGCAATGTTTATCTTCCCCGAGATGATCGCCGCTCCATTGGGCACTTCGACCGCGTCGTCGGCATAGTAAGACATATATCCGGCGGAACCGTGTTCGGCCGCGGCTTTCATGAATTCGCCCTCCATCTGGCGCAGCGTCTCGGCGGTGGGCTTCTCCGATGCCGAAGCGAACGAGTGAGTGTTGGGAATTACGACGAATACGACGACTAGCGTAAACACAAGAACCAGCACAAGGGATTTCATGCAGCCTCCATGAACGACCGGACAGTTTACACGTGGACTTCGACTGTGTCCCTGTGTGTCCGCCGATTCTGTCCCGACTTTGCTAGACTAGCCACTTCCGAGTGATTGTTGACTCAGCGTTTGCAGTTTCCGATTTCCGATTGCCATGAAACTTCGCCATTGGATCACCGCGATCGCCCTGCTTCTGCTGGTGGCCGCGGCCATTGCGGGGATGGTGTTGACGCGGGCGTTACGCCCGCAGTCCGAAGTAGACGAATCGGCCGCAACCCCGGCCGGTAAGAAGCTGCTGGCGCGGACCCAGCCTGCTAATGTGCGTCCGCTCGTCGATCAACACCCGCTACAAACAGCTCGTCGCATGGCTGCCCTGGCCGCGACGCCAGACGAGTTGCGGTTGGCGCACGAAGCGGAAAAAGTCGGCGACCATGAAGTCGACTTGGCGTTTGCCGACGCACTGCGCACCGCCGCCCTGAATCCCCCGAAGCTGACGGCGGAGGCTAAAGAAGTGGCGGCGCGCAAAGCCAAAGCCGACACGGCAGTGAAGGCGGACCAGGAGACCATTACGCAGCTCACGCGCAAGCTGGCCGCAGCACCCGATGCGAAGAAAGACAATCTGCAGGATCAGTTGGACGTCGCCAGGGCGCAATTGGATCTCGATCAAGACGAACTCGAGGATGGTGCCGAGGATCTGGAGCGCGCCGGAGGCGATCCACAGGCGAAGATTCGTCAACTGCAACAGGAGCACGAAGCCGGCGGGCACAACGAAGCCACGCTGGCAGCAGCCGCGAATACCGCGGAACAGAACTACCAGGCGCGCACCTTGCTGGCCGTGTTCCGCGCCTGGCGGGCATTGCGCACGAAGCGGGCCCAACTCGAAGATGCACTGCAGGAAACCGAGGCCAAACTGCAGCGTTTAGCTTTGCGGCACAGCCAGGACGAGAAACAAGTCGACCAGGACAAGGAGCATCGCGAGACGGCCAAGCAGCAGGCCTCCGGCTTTGCGAAAAGTGGCAAGGAGACGAGCCGGGAAGAATCAAAAGCCGGGGCAGAGGCCGCTCTGGAGTCGCTGCGGCGCTACACAGATGACCAACGAAGCCTGGCCGACATCGGCAAACGCCTGCAAGACGAGCAGGAACTCAACGACATTTACAAGAGCTGGATCGGTTTCGTCGAAACCCGGCAACGGGCTGCGCTGCACAACATACTTGAGTCCGCTCTCTGGATTCTTCTTGTGCTGCTTGCGGTCTATGTCGCGGACCGGCTGATCGACCATCTTTTTACCGGCATGACGGCGGAAAATAAACGCATCGGTACGCTGCGTGCGGTGGTCAAGTTTGCCGCTCAAGCCGCCGGCGCGATCGCAATCCTATTCATAATTTTTGGCATGCCCAGTGAAACCACCACAATTCTCGGCCTGGCCGGCGCCGGATTAACCGTGGCGATGAAGGACTTCATCGTCGCCTTTTTCGGCTGGTTCGTTCTAATGGGACGCAACGGCATCCGCGTGGGTGACTGGGTGGAGATCAACGGTGTGGCGGGCGAAGTGGTCGAAATCGGCCTGCTAAAGACGGTTTTGCTCGAGACCGGCAACTGGACCGACTCCGGGCATCCGACGGGACGGCGCGTCTCGTTCGTAAACAGTTTTGCGATCGAAGATCATTTCTTTAATTTCTCCACATCGGGTCAGTGGATGTGGGACGAATTGCAGCTCACCATTCCTGCGGATCAGGACCCTTATGCCGTCGTCGAACAATTGCAACAATTAGTGGCCAAGGATACCGAGAACAATGCACGCAAAGCCGAGGAAGAGTGGCGCAGTGCTACCACGCGCTACCGAGTGCAGTCTTTCTCCGCGGAGCCGGCAATCAATGTTCGGCCGACAGGCTCCGGCGTGGAGATACGCGTGCGCTACATTACGCGGGCCTATGAGCGTCACGAGACTCGCCAGCGGCTGTACCAGGCCGTGGTGGAGTTGATGCACACGAAACCGGAACCGACAGCGCGGTAGGGTTTTGCTCCACAAAATCTATGGCTCGCACAGAAGAAAACGGCACCCTGATTGTGACCGGGGCCAGTCGCGGCATCGGTGCAGCAATTGCCACGCTGGCAGGTGCGCGTGGATTTTCCGTTGCGGTTAATTTCGCGACTGGTGGGGCCGAAGCACGCGCGGTGTCGGAACAGATCATATCTGCTGGCGGACGTGCTTGCGCGATTGAAGCCGACGTTGGCCGTGAAGAAGACATTGTTCGGCTCTTCGAAACGGCCGAGCGCGAACTGGGACCAATTAAGGCTTTAGTCAATAACGCTGCCATTACCGGAGGATTTGCTCGAGTGGACTCAGTGAGCGCAACCGCCCTGGCGCGGGTCATGGCGGTCAACGTGACGGGAGCGTTCCTTTGCGCCCGCGAAGCTATCCGCCGCATGTCAACCAAGCACGGCGGCACCGGCGGCCCGATCGTGAATATATCTTCGCGCGCGGCCCACACTGGTTCCGGTGGAGAGTGGGTTCACTACGCGGCATCGAAGGGTGCAATCGATAGCTTCACGATTGGGTTGGCGCGGGAGGTGGCAACCGAGGGAATTCGGGTGAACGCGGTAGCTCCCGGTCTAATCGAAACTGGACTGCATGCAGCCAACGGTGCTCCAGACCGGCTGGAGCGATTGGCGTCAACCATTCCGATGGAAAGGGCGGGCACACCGCTCGAAGTAGCCGAGGGCGTGTTGTGGCTGCTCTCCCCGGCGGCTTCTTATACAACCGGCGCCATTCTTCAGATCGGCGGCGGGCGATAGCTGTGCCTGCAGACTGAATCCTATTTTCTCTCCTTCAGATTGTTGCGCAGATACACCTTGATCTTCTCCGGTAATCGTGAAGTGTGCAGGATATCCCGCAGAAGCGGCGGTGGAAGCGTGCTGGCAAACTCGAGCGCACGCCCAAGCGGCGTGTGCTGGCTGCGCAGCAAGGCCATGCGAATCTCGCGTCGCACCGACCACTTGGGGTGGTGGCAAACCAGCTCGACAAAAGCCGCTGGAGAGTTCGGTCGCATCAGGTCTTTGATGACAGCGGCTTCCGTCAGCCGTGAGTTTTCAACCGCAGTCCGCATGACCGGCAACTCTTTGTCGAGCAACAGCGCGGCGGCAACCGCCTGTGATCCGCGGCGGGCTAACGCCAGGCGCTCTCCCAGCGTGACGGAAGGCAGGCGCGCAATGAGCTGCTCCTCGGCCACGTGTCTTAGACCGGCTGCGACTGCCGGCTGTAGCGTGAATCGCATCAGATCGAAAGTGTAGAACTGACGAATCAGTCGCAGCGCAAGATGTCGCGGCGCGCGCGGGTGCGCGGCCAGGGCCACACACACTTTTCGCGATTTCATTGCGGCTGAGTTCTGGCTCAATTCCTCTATCGTCTCTGGAGGCAGGTCACGTCGCTCAAGTTGTGCCAGCAGCTCATCTTCGGTCAGTGGGGGCTGCAGGATCGGACGCGGCTCAGCAACAGGCGGCTGTTGCACAAGCTCCTCTTGGGTTCCTTCGTGATTCATGATTGAGCGCGGCGCTTAAGAAGTGGAGCGACGCGCCATTTCCAGGGCGCCGTGAACCGGTTCGACCACTTCAGAATTCAAGACCACGTGAGAATGCGCCGTACGAATCTGATTGTAGAAAAGCTCGCGAATCATCGCCGAATGACGAAAGACACCGCCCGCGATGGCCATCGGGACAGCCCCGTGCTGCTTCGAAAAAAGCCGCCGAACTAAAATGCCGGCAAGGTACGCCAGTTCCGCCGCCGCTCGTCCCAGGATTGTTTGCGCAAGTTCGTCCCCTTCGCAACTCGCCGCCAGGACTGCAGGAAACAGCGCAGCAAAGTCTGGAGTCGCGTTAGCGGTGCGCGCCAGCTGTTCGAGAAATTCCACCTTCCAGATGGACTTCATCTCGCGGAAAAGTGGGCGAACCTCCGCGGTCTCTCGAGCCTCTCTTGACTCATCGGCGGCGCGCAGCACGGCAGCCACTGCGGCGTGTCCGATCCAGTGCGCCGAACCCTCGTCGGAAATCGCGAAGCCCCAACCTCCAGCACGGGCTGTCCTCCCGCTCGCATCACGGCCAAACGCAATCGACCCCGTTCCCGCTATCACGACGACGCCCGGTCCCTCGCCCAGAGCGGCTTGCAGCGCAATCTGCATATCGCCCACAACTTCGATCTCGCCCGGAACGACTTCGGCAACAATCTTGCGAACGACGCTGGCGATTTCCTCCCGTCCGGCCCCAGCAGCTCCAACACAGGAACGCTGAAGTTGCTCCGGATGGATTTTCGCGGCGCCACACACCGCGCGTATCGCAGCATGCAACGATTCGCGAGCACGCACTTCCCCCACGCGAGTGATATTACTGGGACCGGTCACGGCGGTTGCAAGAATCGAAGATTCATCGCCTAACGCGCACTTCGTCTTGCTGCCGCCGCCATCTACGCCTAAGTAATAAGCCACGGGTTATTTCTATCACAGCAGTTCCGGGTTACCAGCACTTCAAAAATGGAGGTTCATAGACTCTCACTCGCGGGAAAGCTGAACTGCAGCCATAATGACTCATTTGAGAAGAGCTTCCGGCAAAGCGCAGACCAGGAAGTGATAGCGGCAGAACGCATGGGTCTCGATAAACTCGATCTGGCGATCATCGCGGTTTACTTGGTCGGCATCACGTTATTTGGACTCCGTTTCCGCAAGCGGCATCGTTCCCTGCGCGATTATTTTCTGGCCGGACGCGATATCCCGTGGTGGGCCATCTCGCTCTCGATCGTCGCCGCAGAAACCAGCACCCTCACCATCATCAGCATCCCCGGCCTCGCCTACGACACCAACTTCACTTTCCTGCAGGTGGTGATGGGTTATGTGCTTGGGCGGATCGTGATCAGCTTCGTTTTGCTCCCGCATTATTTTCGCGGCGACCTTTACACCGCTTATGAATTGATTGAACGCCGCTTCGGTCGCGGGTTACGCTCGCTGACGGCCGGACTCTTCCTGCTCACGCGGACGGCCGCCGAAGGAGTGCGCGTCTATGCCGTCTCCATCGTAGTCGCCATCGCGCTCGGTACGGGCGAAGTGGCCTCGATCGCCATCATTACTATATTGACGCTTATCTATACGTTCGAGGGTGGGCTGGCGGCCGTAATCTGGACCGACGTGGTGCAAACCGTGATTTACGTCGGCGGAACGCTGGTCGGATTGTGGACGATCCTGCATCTTGTTCCCGGGGGATGGACTGCCATTCATGCCGCCGCCGCGAGCGCCGGGAAGTTGCAATTGTTCGACTTCACTCCGAGTTTGTGGATTCCTTACACCTTCTGGGCCGGTGTCATCGGCGGCACGTTTTTCACCGTCGCCAGCCACGGCACTGATCAACTCATCGTGCAGCGTTTGCTGGCCGCGCGCAGCGAGCGGCAGTCGGTGACAGCGCTCGTTTCCAGCGGCATCGCAATTTTGTTTCAGTTTGCATTGTTCCTGACGGTAGGCGTCATGCTCTGGGCTTACTACCGAGTGCCCTCGGCGAGTTTCGGAAAGCCCGACCGTATCTACCCAACCTTTATCGTGAGCCGCCTGCCGCACGGAATCTCCGGTCTGCTCATCGCGGCGATCCTCGCGGCAGCCATGTCGAATCTGAGTGCGGCTTTGAACGCCTTGTCTTCCACTTCCATCATGGATTTCTATGTCCGCTTCCGTCCCCAGACCGACGAGCGTACGCGGATGCGCCTCTCCCGTCTTTCGACCTTCCTATGGGCTCTACTCCTGTTCGCCATTGCGGTGCTCTCACTACATAAAGTGGGGCGTGTAGTCGAAGTCGGGTTGCAGATCGCGTCCGTTGCCTATGGCGCTCTGCTGGGAGTCTTCCTGCTCGGCGTGTTAACCCGAAAGGCGAATCAGCGCGGCGCGATGATAGGCATGCTCTTCGGATTCGCCATCGAGTTATATCTGTGGCAAGGGACGCACGTTCCGTGGACATGGTGGGTCATGATCGGCACGATGATGACATTCGCTGTGGGCTATGTTTCCAGTCTGCTTTTGCCTGAACCGGCGTAGAGAGTCTCTGTCGGCCCTCGCGTATACTTGCACCCTTCGATCATGACGGACCTGACACAGCAAGTTGCAACCCGTCCCGGGCTTTCTCGTGATCTGGGTGTAAGCCACGCCTCGGCGATCGTCGTGGGGACCATCATCGGCAGTGGAATCTTTCTGGTTCCCGCCGAAATGATGCAGGCCGTCGGCTCGGCGAAATTGGTTTATCTGGCATGGCTCGTGGGCGGGCTGTTGTCGTTTTTTGGCGCGCTTACCTATGCCGAACTCGGAGCCATGAAGCCGCAAGCCGGCGGCGAATATGTTTATGTCCGCGACGCTTACGGCCCTCTCGGCGGTTTTCTTTATGGTTGGACATGGTTCGTCATCGCGAAACCGGCCTCGGTCGCTACGATCGCCACCGGACTGGTCCGCGTCCTGGGCACGTTTCCCATCTTTTCGTTTTTCTCCAACAATATCTTCTTAATCATTTCCTCTCACTTTTTCGCCGTCACCTGGGGACAGCTGATCGCGATCTCGGCAGCGATCCTTATTTCCGGGCTGAACTACCTGGGCGTGAAAAAGGCCGGAGAATTTCAGCTGGTATTCACGGTGCTGAAAGTAGCAATTATTCTCGGCATCGTAGTGGTGTGTTTCAGTGGTGCGGGGACTGCAACCGGACGCGGCTGGAGCAATTTTGCCGGAACGTTTGCCGGCGCGAAGGGCGGCATCGCCGGCTTCATGGCCGCTCTGGTTGCGGCTCTATGGGCCTACGACGGATGGAATGACCTGAACATGGTCGCGGGCGAGGTGAAGCAGCCGGAGCGCAACATTCCTATCGCCTTGATTGCCGGTGTCGCGACGGTTGGCCTGCTCTATGTCCTGGTAAACGCGGGCGTGCAATATGTGCTGCCGGCGAATGTGATTGCAGCCTCGCCGCGGCCCGCCTCCGACGCAGTCGCTCTCGTGATGGGACACATGGGCGCAGCGATTGTCTCGGCGGGCATGGCCATTTCGATGCTGGTAACTTTAAACGGCACAGTCATGAGCGGAGCCCGCGTCCCCTTCGCCATGGCGCGGGACGGATATTTCTTCCGCGCTCTTGCCGAAGTCCACCCTCGCTTTCACACGCCTTCAGCCGCGATCATCGTGCAGGCAATCTTGTCGATTATCTTGCTGCTGCTGGGAGGAAATTTTCGCCAGCTCTTTTCTCTCGCTATTTTTGCCGAATGGCTCTTCTACATGATCGCTGGCAGCACGATTTTTATCTTTCGCTGGCGCGATCCACAAGCCGCGCGCCCCTATCGTGTGTTCGGCTATCCGTCTGTTCCGGCGTTATTCATTACTATTGCCGCCGTCCTTCTCTTTTACACCTTCCGGGAAAACTGGCCGAATTCGGGGTATGGACTCCTTGTGATCCTGGCTGGCGTACCGGTTTTCTCCTGGTTTCGCCGGCGACGTCAAGCGCGGATGCCCTCCTAAGCCGCGTCCCTGGCCCCGTTTTGGGCCTAATTCCCATAAGAGTGCTTCGCCGGTTACCTTAGGTCAAGAGCCGTGGACACGTTTACCCACTGTCCTTTCTCCCGTAGTGTGAAGACTCCAATCCCGGTCCGCCCCCTCGGCCCGGATCCCCTTGGAGTCAATACATGGCTATGCCTCAACGTGGTTTTCAGCTCGGGATTTTGCCGGAGCGCAAGATCGACAGACGCGCCTTGGCAACCAGCTACGGCTTCGTGGTTCTGGTCACCTTTCTTCTGGTGAATCTTGGACTGATATTCCCAGATCGGTTGCAGCTCAAGGCATACCGTGTCACGGAATTGATCCCTCTACCCGCAATGAAGCCGGAGCCCGCACCGGTGGTCAAGGTGAAGCCCTTGAAGGTGAAGTTGCTTCCCCCTGCGCCGGTCTTCGAGCAACCCAAGCTGGTCGTTCCACCGCAAGTTCATCGCGCACCCGCACCTGAGCCCGTGGAAGCTCCCAAGGTCGTGATCAACCAGTTCGCTGCTCCCCAGATCAAGATGACCGCAGGCGGAGCTCGTCCACAACTTCTGCACACCGGAGATTTTTCCGGAAGCTCGGTGGCGCCAACCGTGAATGCTGCTGTGGAGAAAGTGCAGACCGGAGGCTTTGGCGATCCCAACGGTTTGAA
>DATEQW010000121.1:0-9586 GCA_035272245.1 Candidatus Sulfotelmatobacter sp.
CCGATTCGTGACTCCAGGTATCTCGACAAAAAACAGTGCATCGAGATTTATCGCTACATGCTGCTGAACCGCAAGATGGAGATCGGGCTGGAGAATCTTTACAAGCAGGGCAAGGTCGTGGGCGGGGTGTATTTCGGACTCGGCCAGGAAGCCTGCTCTTGCGCATCGGCCTACGCCCTCGATCAGGATGACTGGTTCGCGCCGATGATCCGCAACCAGGGAGCGCTGCTGGTTCGCGGCTTTCGCGCCGCCGACACGATGATGCAGTACATGGCAAAGGCCGACTCGCCGACCAAAGGCCGCGATGGGACATCGCACTTTGGCGACATCGAAAAACGCAACATGGTCTCGCCCATTTCCATGCTCGGCGATCTTATCCCGGTGCTCTCCGGCGTGGCGCTGGGCGCGCGTCTGCAAGGACGCAACATCGCGGCGCTTACCTGGATCGGCGACGGAGGCCAGTCTACCGGCGTTACCTACGAAGGCATCAACTTCGCGGCCGTGCAGAAACTCGGGCTCGTGCTGGTCGTCGAGAGCAATCTATGGGCTTACTCGACGCCGTCAGAGATGCAGTATCGCGTAAGAGATTTGGCGGAACGCTCCATCGGATACGGCATCCCGGGAGCGATCGTCGACGGCACCGACGCCTGCCAGGTCTACGACGCCACTCGCGACGCTGTCGAACGTGCCCATCGCGGCGAGGGTCCCACGATGATCGAGGCCAAGATGATGCGCATGAAAGGGCATGCCATACACGATGCGGCGGCGTATGTGCCGAAGCCGATGTTCGAGTTCTGGAAGAAGCGCGATCCGATCGCGAGATTCGAAAATTATCTGGTGAAGGAAAAGAAGTGGCTGACGGCGAAGGAGAATGCTGAATTAATTTCGGAGGTTGAGCGAGTGATTGAAGCCGAGCGCGAGATCGCGGTGAACTCACCCATGCCGACGCCGGAATCCGCCGAAGGCGGCGTCTTCTGTGAAGACGGCTGCCATGAAATCAAGCCGAAATACGGCATGCCGAAGGTAAGAAAGGGAACAGGCGGCTTCAAACAGACCGAAGCTGCCGCGCATTTTAAGTAGAGGAATCCGCTCTGATGCTGGAAGTCACGTGGCGGCGAAAAACTTTGAAGTTCTGAAAACAAACTCTATGCAACTGACCTACCTCGAAGCGATCCGCCAGGGTATCTGGGAGGAAATGGATCGCGATCCAACCGTCTTCTGCCTCGGCGAGGACATCGGCATTTACGGCGGAGCGTTCAAAGTCACCGACGGTTTCATCGATCGCTTTGGTCCCGAGCGCGTCATCGATACGCCCATCGCTGAGTCCGCCATTGTGGGTGCGGCTTTTGGAGCGTCGCTGACTGGCATGCGGCCCGTCGCGGAGTTTCAGTTCATGGATTTCATCGGCTGCGCCTTTAACCAAATTTCCAACATGGTTGCGAAGACGCATTACCTCTGGGGCGCGCCCGCTCCTCTCGTCTTGCGCGGACCGAGTGGCGGCTACGTTCATGGTGGCCCGTTCCACTCGCAGAATCCCGAGATGTGGTTTGTCCACAATCCCGGACTCAAGGTGATCTGCCCAGCTACGCCGTACGATGCCAAGGGTCTCATCAAAGCTGCCATCCGCGACAACAATCCGTGCATCTTCTTTGAGCACAAATATCTTTATCGCCGGATTAAGGGTGAAGTCCCGGAGGAAGATTACGTTGTTCCCATCGGTAAAGCGCGCCTGGTTCGAGAAGGCAACGACTTGAGCATCATTACTTACGCGGCGATGGTTCACACCGCGCTCGAGGCCGCAGAAACGTTAAGCAAAGATGGAATCGACATTGAAATCCTTGACCTGCGCACCGTCTCGCCGCTGGATCGTGAGGCCATCGCCCAGACCGTCAAGAAGACGAACAAAGTCATCGTGCTGCATGAGCACTCGCGTACCGGAGGCTTAGCTGGCGAAATTGCCGCCATCATTAACGAAGAAGCCTTTGACGATCTCGACGGTCCCATCGTCCGTATCGCAGGCCGCGACTCTGCCATCCCATTCTCTCCACCGCAAGAAGAACACTATCTCCCTCAAGTTAGCGACGTGGTTCGCGAAGCACGCCGATTAAAATCATATTGACCCGCATCCGATATACCTGGTGCCAGACTAAACTAGCGCCTCGCCCGCATCATCTGCCACAATAGTGCGTCCGGAGGGACTGATGGGAAAATTCATTCTCGGTGTGGTTGTCACCGTTCTGGTGCTGGTTCTCGGTGGGCTTGGCCTTGCAATGCTCGGTTTTATTCCCACCAACGCAAATGTTTCGCCACCGCGGCTCGAGAAGCGCATCGCCAACGGTGCAGTCGACGCTTCCATGGAGCGCCATGCCCCTCATCTCACCAATCCATTGCCTCCAACCGATCAGAATTTCGAAGACGGAATGAAGCTGTACACCATGAATTGCGCCGTCTGCCACGGCGGACTCGATAACAAGCCCGCGTCTCTGGGTAACTCCTTTTATCCGCCAGCTCCAAATCTAGTCTCGGATCCTCCCGACGATCCCGAGTGGCATGTCTTCTACACCATTCGCACCGGAGTTCGTTACACCGGGATGCCTGCGTGGGATAAAACACTCAGCGAACAGGATATCTGGAAGATCACCAGCCTTCTGTCGCACATGGAAAAGCTGCCGCCTGCGGTCCAGGATTACTGGAAGAGTAGTTTCGGAGTGGCCGCCCCAACGGGCGGCGAGGGAAAAGAGGAACAGAAGCACCCCTAGCGATGAGTTTTCACTTCGCGAGGGTTCCGAGTTCCTTATCGTGAACGCTATAATATCTGTTTGCGTCTGGCCCTCTCTACTGAACTGTGGGCCGCGTGGAAGGAAATCATGCCGACTGACATCATCATGCCCCAGATGGGCGAATCCATCGTCGAGGGCACCATTACGAAGTGGCTAAAGAAGCCTGGCGATAAGGTTCAGCGCGATGAGCCGCTGTTCGAAATTTCCACTGACAAGGTGGATGCGGAGATTCCCGCACCTGCCTCCGGCGTTTTGCAAGAGATCAAAGTATCAGAAGGCACAACGGTCGGAGTAAACACGGTTGTGGGAACGATCTCCGCTGATGGCGAGGCCGCCGCGGCGGCCCCCGCCAAGTCTGCACCTCCAACCACGGCTCCGGAAAAACCGGCTGAAAAGAAGGAAACGAAGCAGCCGGCAGCCGCTACACCTTCGCCGGCCGCCAGCGCTTCGCCGGCCGCGTCACGCGAGGATGAAGAAGCACGCTCGTCGCCACTAGTTCGCAAAATCGCTCGCGAGCACGGTGTCAGTCTCTCCCAGATTTCCGGTACTGGCCTCGGAGGCCGTATCACCAAGCAAGACATCCTATCATTCATCGAAGGACAATCGTCGGCCTCAGCGCCAGCCGCACCGAGCGCGGAGGCGCCCGGGCCGCCAGCTCCCGCCCCGCGGCCTGCGGCTCCGCCGGCCCCCGCTGCCTACCCAGGCGATCTCGTTCCTATGACGAACATGCGCAAGATCATCGCGCAGCGCATGATCGAATCCCGCCGCACCAGCGCTCACGTCCATTGCATGTATGAGGTGGATTTCACTCGCATCGTCAATCTCCGTGCCAAGCATAAGAACGGATTCGAGCAACGCCACGGAGTCCGTCTCACTTTCATGCCGTTCTTTGTGCGCGCTGCCATCATCGCGGTCCAACAGTGGCCCATTATTAACGCAGCGATAGAAGGCGACAGCATTCGCTACCACCGCAATATCAACGTAGGCATCGCTGTCGCCCTCGACTGGGGCCTCATAGTGCCCGTCCTCAAGAATGCCGGGGATCTCAACTTCCTCGGTTTGCAACGTGGCATCACTGATCTCGGAGAGCGCGCCCGCAGTAAAAAGCTCAAACCTGAGGATGTCGAAGGCTCAACTTTCACCGTCACTAATCCCGGCCAGTTCGGCGCCGTCTTCGGTCTGCCCATCATCAATCAGCCGAACGCCGCCATCATGGGCGTGGGCGGGATTACCAAGCTGCCGTTGGTCGTCACGGACAAGGAAGGCAATGATTCAATCGCTATCCGTTCGGTCGTCCATCTCACGCTCGGCTACGATCACCGAATCATCGACGGCGCTGTCGCCGACCAGTTCATGGCTTTGGTGAAGAAGACGCTGGAGAATTGGAACGAAGAGATCGGGTAGGGTTATTGGGCGGAACACGCGGTGCTTGCAGCCGGCTGCTGCTTACACCAGGAGGACGCGTTTAGGCACATAACCGTTCCATCAATAATTTTAGAAATTCCGTCTTTGAATTGTTCCGGATCAACAATCTCTCGTGCTGCGACGGCGTCTACCGTGGACAGCGCATTCTGCAGAAACAACATCGCGGCATCCTTCTTCTCGCTTCCGGGCTTGCCTCCAAACATGCTTTCAATGCCGCTTACTAGAGCCGGCACAAAGGCGATCGCACGCAGCAATTGAGATAGAAAATTCATAAATCTTCCTCCTTAGCTGGTTTTCAGCAGATAGATGAGATGAGCGGCGGCTGGACAATTTCTGGCGCAGCCGCCGTATGCCTTACGTCAGGCTGGCCAAAATATCGTTGAGCGCGGTCAGGTTAGGATCCGCTCCGTCGGTAGATCTGACGATCAGCGTTAGGCAAGCCTTGAGTTCGGCAGCCTTGCTAAACGCCAGTGCCAGCATGCCCGGCATGTCGATTCCTCCTGCTCCGGAGCTCTTCAGCGTGTTGGCAGTTGGTGTAGTGGCAGTCTTAAGATTGGTAATGATTGTAGTGCTCGGTACGGTGCTCATGGCTCTCTCCTATTGTCTTGAAAATGAACCGTCTCTCAGGAAAATCTGAAGTTCGTGGTCGGTCAGTCCCGCCGCTTCAAATGACTCTCAGTGGCGGGAGTGTTCAGTCGCTCCGCCGGTGGATCGCACCTCGTCCCTCTGACGGTCCTCCCCGAAAGCTAGTTTCGCGTTCTTATCGTGCGCGTTAATCAACCGCTTGATCTCATCTTGCCCCTCGCGCAGTTCGCCAAGTTCAACTTCCGTGCGAATTCGACCTTCGGTATTCGTTTCCGCAATCTGCTCCAGACGCGTGACTCGCGTCTTAGTCGTCTCAATATCTGTGCTTTGCTTTGAGGTATTTCGCGCGTCTTGCAGCACGTAGCCGGTCAAAGACAAAGCGATGGCGCCCACCGCGACCAGGGTTCGCCCGTCAAACTTCAACAATCGCTCGTCTCTGGCGGCCCTGGAATCTCTTCTCCACAACTCTTGCACGGCTTCTAGCTTTGCCTGCGTCTCTTCCAGCTTTCCGAGCACATCCAGCTGAAAATCCTTCGTTGTATATTGCGTTGCTGCGGGCTGTTTCGCCGTCCCCGAACGTAGTTTCTGCCTGCTCAAGAACTCGTCTTCGTTCATAGCGGATAGTCCACGTGCAAAGCCGCAGAATACCGCGAATATTTTGGCGGCGAAGAACCGTCATAAAGGCGCAAGAAATAATTTTGTGTGCGAGCCAGGCGGGCGAGGGTGAATGTTTGAGTGTTGAATCGGCCTAGCAAGTTTCGGTCGTTGGCTTGTCCCCAGCCATAGTCATTTTCCCTGACCTCGATGCCGCACCCGGTTCCCGGTGTGATTCCTGCATCAACCTCCACCGTCGTCGAGCTCACCGCCGTGATTTGCGCCTCCGTCAGATCCACCTGGTAGTACGCACCGACTTGCGTGGTCTGCAACAACGGAGGCACATCCTGAAGCGCAATCGTAGTCGTGCTTGTTACATACTCAATCGCTAACGGCGATGCCAAGTCATTCGCGAACCCAATCGTATAGAAGCCACGATCGTTCGCTGGATCAGCAACCTCGATGCCCACTTCCCGTACAATCGCCGTGAATGATGCTTTACGCGAAGGAACATTTAACGTAATCGCGTCGCCCGGAAAGATGTCCGCTGCGGCGCCCGGCAGAAAATCGCTCCACGTCTCATAGGTTCCCGACCATGCCGGATTCGTGGCATCATCCAGGATCGCCAAGGCCGCGTTCTCGCAATCTATATCCGTGCGCGCCCCTGGGTTTTTCATCATCCGCACCGCACCTCGCGTCCCGTCGTCTGCGCCCTTCTGCAGCGAGGTCACACTCGCCTCGTTTTCCACTTGAGCTACAGCGCGCCCAGATCCGCGGTAGCTCACAACGATCAACTGATTCAGCACCGGCACATATTGCGGATAGAAATCCAAGGACGGATCGCTGGTGATTTCACATGCCGCCCCATCCGAAAGCGAACCCACTAACTGCGTCACGTAATTCGCGCTGGGTAGCGCCGTTCTCACTTCTGCCAGCGAAATATGCGACACGTAGGTATAGGCGATGCTGCACTGCATGCTGACCACATTCACCAGCGCGTAGGTGCAGAATCCTGGTGCACTGGGGATCACGTTGTCATAGAGCACCGTCGCTGGAGCCACCAGCGTCGCCGGATTGTTTGGGTCGATGTCCTGCACTTCCAGCACGAAGCGCACATCCGCCGCCACCGCCGCTCCGCCCCATCCGCTGCCCGCTGGATGCAACGAAGAGTAGTAAGTCTCCCCGCTGCGGTAGACCTCCATCGAGTACAAGTAAGTCGTGAAGCAGTACAGGTGCCCGGGGGTTGTGGTGATTACTGGGCCACTAAGTGATCCGTTGATTAGCGCCTGAATGGCAGAGCCCACCCCCGATGGCGAGATCTGGAATCCTGCCAAACATCCGCCAACCGAGATCGCTCCTGGGTATAGCCCACCCAGTACACCTTGCGACGCAGCCGTGAAGGTCACATCTCCATGCTGCAACTCCAGCGCCCCGCCGAGCTCAATCTCCTCAATGAAGCTCACCGTGGTCTGTCCGTCAATGCCGGTGCCGCCCGCTATCAGTAGCGTTTGCGCCACGACTGAAACGGCAGACAACGGATCGCTTTCCACCCAGGTCGTCGCGTCCAACCCCGGCCCGAGATATTCCTCATCAATCAACGCAGGCTTCGGCTGGGCAAACGGCTTCTGCGATAAGTAGAATTTCAAACTCAGCCCATCTCCCACAAAATAGTCCCGCACCAGCGCCTGTGGTTTGTCCTGCCCGATAACGGTCACATCGTTCACCAGAAGGTTTGGACTATTCAGGCACAATCCCGCCGGGGAAAAGTTCGCATCGCTCTCATTGAGAGCGTATACAGCCGCCCCAAGCGGGGCGAAGATAAGCGCGCCATTCATGCTGCGAAAGACCGCTCGGGAAGCCACTGCAATTTCCGCTGCATGAAACGAGAAGCTCTTTTGCGGGTTCACTTCATAACTTGCGAGCGGATCCAGGTTCTGCACCGCACTCACGTTAAACAGCCCCGGCAATAGATCCTGCGCCAGCTGCCGGAGCGCGTTACCGGCGCTCCGGTCCACAAAAGGGGAACGATTCGGCAGTGCCTTCTGATCCAGCAAAACTTCGTCGCTTTGTGCGGCGACGTTGTACCGATACACTGGCCCTTGTTCGCCCCATCCCAAATATTCATATTGCGGGGCAGCGATTACATAACCCGTGAACACATCGCTGCCATTTGTTTTTCCCAAGGTGACCCTTGCGCCCATGGCTGGAATTACAAAACCCGGTGAGTTCGCCAGTAGGCTGAACTGCAGTTCTGCCGGCTGATTCAGCTTGCGCTCCACCTTTGGCAGCTTACTTCCGTCTAACGATGCCGTATAGTCTTGCGGCCCTTGCCCCTGAAGATTGTCGATGGTTAGCTTCATTTTGTTTTTCGGATACTACCTTTCCTGCTCGCGTCGCGATCTCGTCCGCTTTTAACGAACTGCGGAAGCTCGCAGGCGTATGTCAATCAATTCTTGCTGTGAACGCTGCTATTAGATTGGCAGAACTTTCAGCGTGCGGGCCGCCAAAAGCTTGTACATTCCGGTTTGCGAACTCGAATGAGGAAAGAGGGAGAAACGTCTAATACACCGCTGCCATCGTTGCCGGAAAGTAACTTCGATAGCACATCACCACCTGTCCATCGTTCGTATCCGTGTATGGCAACGCCAGGAACGAAGCGTGGAGTGACACTGAAGTTAATGGTCTTGCTATCTCGGCGAAGTCTTCTCGCAAGTACTTCTGCGACGAACTCCCTGCCTCACTCGCTTGTGTACTGGCCGTGGCCCTCGTGTTTGCCGCGCCGCCGCTTTTCGGTGGCTTCCAGCCTGCTCCTGAGACCACTCTTATACCGTGTGACCCAGCGCCTGGGTTGGGGCTGAGTCGTGGATAATAGAAGCACACTCGTCCTCCCGACTCAGGTTCAGCCACAAACAGTGCCGACCATTCCTGGAAGAATGATCCACCTTCCCGATCCACGAACGCGGCTACCACTTGTACCGATGATGCTGCGCTCGGCGCTCCGGCAAGCAGCGGCTGTGCCAGGATCAACGAGTTCGACGTTATATCTACGACCCGCCCAACGTTAAATGTCACTCGCCGTACGTAGTTCGCGTCGTTGTTCACTGCGGCTGCGTTGCCCACATATGCCGCGGAAATTCCCGACCCTACGTATCCAATCTGTTGCTGGTAGTCCACGTCGACTGCCACCAAACTGCCGGCGACGAACCCAATCACCCCTCCAGTCCCAAGAACAAGTTGATTCGCTGTCGATCCCGGAAGCACGGCCACCGGCGGAATCGGAGTTCCCCCCGAAGGCGCTGGCGTTGCACTCGTGCTAGTGGCCAGCACATTCATGTGCTCGGATCCGCCCGCTAACGCCATTTGCAACTTTCCCCACTCCCGAAAGTCGAACTCAACTCTTGCCTCGATCGCTCCCCGGAATTGCAGCGAAGGCAACGTTTTCGCTCCCGAACGCACAACTTCGGTCGGAGTGTCGTAGAACCGCTCGAAGCTTTCGATCCAACCTAGATCCAGCCACGGCGCGGGCGGCAAATCGAGTGCAAACGCGCCCTCCGCCGCCGGATCGAAAATCGTTGGCGTCTCCGTTACTCGATTAACAGGCGCAAAGTACGCCCGCATCTGTCGCATCACCGGAACCATCGCCGGACGCACCGGAGTCGTGCTCATAGAACTGTTACCTCCGAGAAGAAGAAAACTGTAATCCGCGCCCGGCGCTCGGCACGCCCATCCTGATAGGCTTGTTCATACATCGCTCGCCGCACCGCACGCCCCTGATAGGCAAGCACATTGTCTTCTACCCCACTCGTTGTGACCGTCTCAAACCCGGGTTGATTCCAGAAGATGCTTGTTCCTAGATCTGTGCTGGGCGACCGCGAGTAGTCATATTTCTCGGTATTCGTGGGCTGGCAGATCCCAAGCAGTTCGTTGTCGAGCTGGCCGATCACTCGTCCTCGATCTACCATGCTCTGCACCGTTCCTAATGTGTAGTACGAGATCACACATTCCAGACTCATCAGCGCCGCATTCCCTGCATGGCCGTCGACAACATCCGCTGTGCCCCACTCGATGTAGAACGCATTCGGCTGGGGTTCGGCCGCGGAGGGCGGCAAGTTCTCCACCGCAACCACCGCCGGCACGGTCATGCCGTTGACTGTCACGGTTCGCGCTGGATTCAGCCCCGCCAACCTCTGCTGTAACGTCAG
>DATEQW010000122.1:0-11671 GCA_035272245.1 Candidatus Sulfotelmatobacter sp.
CCCGATCTCGTCTTCGGCAACGATGCCACAAATTCCAACGACGACGGAGTCGCAATCGGCCCCAGCTCTCTCCGCACGTGTTCGATCAACGCCGCGGCCAACGCATCGGAAGCTACGTGGTCGCTGCGAACCTGCACGAACACTTTGATCGTCTCACCCTTCATCACGTCCGGCACTCCGATTGCCGCAGCCTCCGCCACCGCGGGATGCGATACCAGCGCGCTCTCCACTTCGGCCGTGCCGATGCGGTGTCCCGCTACATTGAGCACGTCATCATAGCGGCCAAGCACCGCGATGTATCCATCTTTATCTTTCATAGCAACGTCACCCGTTACATAGCAGCCGGGAATCACCTGCCAGTCGCGTTCGTAGCGTGCCGGATCGCGCCAAACCGTGCGCAGCATGTGCGGAAACGGCCGCTTCAGCACCAGTCGGCCGCCAACTCCCGGAGGCGCGGACTTTCCGTTTTCGTCCAGCACATCGGCCTCGGCTCCCGGCACAGCTACGCCAACTTTTCCCGGACGCATTGCCATCGACGGCGGCGTTCCCAGCGTCGGCCCGCCCAACTCAGTTTGCCACCAGTTGTCAATCACGTATCCCCACTTCCCGTCTCCAGCCAGATGCGTCTGTGCCCAGCGCCAAGCCTCAGGATTCAACGGCTCTCCCGCGCACGCGATCACACGCAGGCTGGTCAAGTCGTGCGCTGCCGGATAACTCTCTCCATAGCGCATGAACATTCTCAATGCCGTGGGTGCGGTAAACATTTTGGTAACGCCGTAGCGCTCAACGATCTCCCAAGCCGCCCCCGGACTCGGATAGTCGATTGCTCCCTCCCGAAACAACGTGGTCACACCCGCGCACAGCGGCGCATAGACGATATAAGAATGACCGACCACCCAGCCGATATCCGAAGTGCACCAGAAGATATCGCGATCGCCGACGTCGAAATAATTTTCCAAATGATACGTAGTCCCCACCATGTAGCCGCCATGCACGTGCAGAACGCCTTTCGGCTTGCCGGTTGAGCCCGAGGTGTAGAGCAAGAACAGCGGATCCTCTGCGTCCATTTCTTCAGCGGGACAATCCGGAGAAAATTTCAGCAAGTCATTGAAGTCGATTTCGCGCGGACCGGAAAGCTCAGCCTTGCTCCGCGAGTACACCACAACTTTTTCGACAAACTCCAGCTTCTCCACCGCTTCATCGACGATCGCCTTCAGAGCAACCGTCTTCCCGCGCCGGAATCCCACGTCGCCCACAATCACTACTTTCGCCTCGGCATCAACAATCCGATCCTGCAAAGCCGTGTGCCCCAGGCCCGCATACACCACCGAATGGATCGCTCCGATTCGCGCGCACGCCAACATGGCGACCGCACCCTCGATCGTCAAGGGCATATAAATGACCACGCGATCGCCCTTCACCACGCCCAGCGATTTCAGGCCGTTAGCAAAGCGGCAGACCATGCGGTGCACTTGTCCATAGGTGACAATCCGTTCGCTTCCATCTTCGCCCAGCCAAATGAAAGCGGCGCGATTGCGCCGATCCGAGTTCGCGTGCCGGTCCAGCGCATTGATCGTGATGTTGGTCTTGGCGCCAGTAAACCACTTGTGATGTACGCCGTCCCACTCGAGCACGCGGTCCCACTTCTGCGACCACACAAAGCGGCTGGCGTAGTCCGCCCAGAAGACCTCCGGGTATTTCTGCGCGCGCGCACATTCTCCGAGCCAGTTTTTCTGCACAACGTTGCGCGCCACAATTTCCGGCGCCGCGTATTCCTGATCCAAGGCTAAAAGGTTGGAAATGTTTTCAGGCTTGTCAACACTTAGAACGCTCATGCGGACCTCCGCGAAGGCGGTGATTACTGACGGACTGCCGTGGATTCTGCTCTGGGGATGTACCCTCCGCAGTGACGCAGATCACAATAGACCGTGTCTCCACGACAACAAACTCCGCGCAAGATCGACGCAATTGCGTCGTAACTCGATCTACACCCGCCTCGCCTGATGTTTCAAATCACTTTGATCAGTGATCGCTGTCACAGCGTCGATAACTCGAACAACATAAGTTTGCGCACCATGTGCCCGGCTACTTTGAGCCGGGAGGAGCCACCGTCCATGTTGACGATGACAAAGTTGTTGCCGGACATTCGTTCGACTCTCTTCTGCTCCGCAAATCCAGGCTGCTCCCGTTTGCTTCACGCAGCCTCTCACCGATCACAATTTGTATTTACAACTAGCACTTTGTGTGGTAGCGTTCCGGCCCCAAGGGCTGATTCGAACATTTCTAGAAACCCTGAGCCCCAATCGGGATCAGCCCAAATCACGATCCCAGGTCGGAATGTTGTGCACCCCAGGTCCCTCGGCAAGCAGAGGTTTTGCTTGCCTATTTCAATGAAAGGCTCCCGGTTAGGAGAACAACACCGTCTATGACCTTGAAGAAATGGCTTTGCAGTTCTCTGCTAGTAGCCGTATCGGTCGCGCCCGTCTTCGTTTTTGCCGGAACGAATGATGCCGCAGACGCGAAAAATACTCCCTCAGCGAATGCCGACGCAGCAGCCACTCCTAATCCCGCGCCAAGCCCCGCTCTCGCGGTTGGCGACGCCAACGTCACAGCGTTGCTCGGTGTGCTGGTCATGAAAGGCGTTCTCTCTGCCCCGGAGGCGAATGCCGTACGCAATGCCGCCCCCAGCGCTCAGTTTCAAGCTCTCGTGGAAGCGCTCACCCGCAAAGGCGTGGTTAGCGCGGCCGACTTATCAGCTATCTCCAACCCGGCGCAACCTTCCACTACTCCGTTGGCGGTCGCGGCACTTCCAGTGATAGCGGCCACTTCCGCTCAGCGCCAGGAGGTCGCCCAGAATCCTCCCCAGAAAAAGCCCGCAGCCCCTAACGTGGTGCCGGCGGTTGCTCCCTTACGCGTGCTGGCGGTTGATCCTCCGGTGAAGGACGGATTGGTTCCCAGCTTCAAGGTTGGCGCTGTCAAGGTAACTCCATACGGGTTTATCAAAGCCACAGTCGTACATGACAGTAGCGACCCCAATGGCGATGATTTCCCCTTCCCCGGAATCTTCCTGAATTCAAGTACGGCGCTAAGTACCGGCCCGAACCAAGATCCGTCTTTCCACATAAAAGCGCGTTCTTCGCGCTTTGGATCGAGCTTCGAGTGGCCCGACATTTCCAAGCACCTTACCCTTACAGGAAGGGTGGAGGGTGACTTCGAAGGCGGCTTCACCGTAGTGGACAATGCGGATGTGACGTCGATTCGCAACCCCCAACCGCGTCTGCGTTTGGCCTTTGCACGGCTAGACTACGACAGTGGCGAAGGTACGGACGTATTCTTTGAAGGCGGACAGGACTGGAGCCTCTTCGGATCCACCGCCCTGCCGAACATTCTGGAAACAACATTCCTGGGTGCATTTTCGGGCGATGTCTGGGAGCGCACCCCGCAATTCCGATTCGGTCTGGTGCAGAACTTGGGCGGATCGGCGAACTTTAAGCTTTCTCCTGAGTTTGCCCTCATGATGCCGAGCTCGGCTGAAATCTATAGATTGCAGGGCGCAACGGGCAATGCCGTGGGTGGTCTTACGGCGCAGATTGGTGAAGGCGAACGCGAGGGAGCCGACTCAGGTCGCCCCGAGTTTGAAGGCAGGCTTGCGCTTGAGTTCCAACTCGACAAGGCACCGGCAGTGTCGTCAGCACAGATTTTCTGGAGTGGATACGAGGGCAAAAGGACTTCAATCACCACGAATGGCGATCTCGCTGGCTTGACCAATATATTGGCCCAGTTTCCAGCCGGCTTTACGAACAGCAGCCACATGTTCGGGAATCAGCTGGGCGTGCAGCTGCCCACTCGCTGGTTCACGCTGGTGGCCAGCGCCTATCGCGGTGGCGACATGCGCTTCATGCTCGCCGGCCAGCTGAACACCTTCTTCACCGATACCACCGGACTCTACAACGTCACCAACGTCGCGACCGTGGACAATGTCCAGGCTGCTACCGGAGGGATGTATGTAGGCTGCACGGTACCTGTGGCAACCACCAGTACCTGCTCGGCTTCGGGCGGTATATGGAGGATTGCGCCCGAGCATCCCATCAGCGCTTTCGGGGGATTCGTCAATCTCGGACTACCTCTGTCCCGCTGGTTCAATGCGAACCCAAAGGGGCATAACGCAGCCTGGAATCTTTACCTGCATGCTGGCAAGGATCAGGTCGTCCACCACGATCTCGCTCACGCGAACGGCTTCGGCTGCACGAGCGCAGACGGCCTTACGCCATGCAACGGCGGACTGCCGCTTTTGCAATCCAGAATGCTGGCCGCGACTCTCTACTACAAATTGAATCCGTACGTCACGTTCGCATTCGAACAGTCGCAATATCAGACCACTTTATTGCCAGACCTGACCAACATCGGCGTGACCTACTCGATCGCCGGACATGCGGCCAATAAGTGGAAGGATCAGCGCACTGAGTTCGGGCCCATCTTTACTTTCTAAGAATAGGCCGCACGCTCTTGACTTAGCGTTACAATGCGTGCGGCCTGAATGTACGTGCCTTGTGGGTGCCGCGGTGGTCGTGGAGAAAGACCGGGGCTCCCGGTTCTCATTTCACAGGTTGTAAAGGAGAAAAACTGTGACGAATGCAAACGTTGCACCTACTTCGGATACCACTGGCATAAATCGTTGGTGGCGTGTAGTTGGCGGTTTGTCCATGAACATTGCGCTGGGTTCGCTTTACGGCTGGAGCGTATTTGTGGCACCGCTCGAGAAAGAATTCCATTGGAAACGCGCCGAGACCTCGATGGTTTTCACCATCGCCGTAGTCGTCTTCGCGCTCACATTCATCGTCGCTGGGCGCCTGCAGGATAAGCTCGGTCCGTTCAAAATTTCCCTGGCTGGCGCTGTTTTGGTGAGCTTGGGCTTTTTTCTCTGCTCCCATGCCGACAGCCTGACCAAGTTCTTCATCTTCTTCGGCGTTCTTGGAGGATTGGGCAACGGCTTTGGCTACGCGACTCCGATTCCGGTCATGTCAAAATGGTTCCCCGATAAACGCGGCCTTGCCATTGGACTGGCCGTCGGCGGATACGGCGGCGGCTCCGCAATCTTCGGCCCATTGGCTGCCAGCTATCTGATCCCGCACTTTGGCTGGCGCACCACCTTCCAGGTCCTGGGCGTGGTCTTCTTTGCGATGACCGTCTTCGGCGCCTTTCTGCTGAAGAATCCTCCTTCCGGCTACAAGCCTGCCGGCTGGACTCCCGCTCCCGCTTCCAAGGTCGCGGCTACTACCTATGACTTCACTCCCGGCGAGGTGCTGGCCACATCCTCCTTCTACCTGCTATGGGTTGGATACGCATGTGGCTGCGCGGCCGGCCTCATGGTCATCAGCCAGTTGGTGCCCTTCGCCAAGAGCGTTGGCATACCCAGTACCACCCTGGCTTCCTTTGGCCTGGTCGTGGGCGCTACAGGAAATGCGATGGGCCGCATCTTGTCGGGTTGGATGTCAGACCACTTGGGCCGCATCAATGTACTCCGTCTGATGATCGGCATCTCCATGATTGCCATGCCCATCCTCTATCACGTAGGCGGCAACGTGGTTGCACTGTTCGTGATGTTGTTCATTGTTTACTGGTGTTATGGCACGCAACTTTCGGTCAACGCCTCGACCGCAGCCGATTTCTGGGGCACCAAGAATGTGGGCATCAACTACGGCCTCCTCTTCACTGCCTGGGGCGTAGCCGGGCTGCTGGGTGGCCGCATCGGCGGTTGGATGTTCGACAAGTACCACAACTACCAGATGGCGTTCTACACCGCGGCAATTCTGGCGGCGATTGCTCTGCTGTGCGAATTTGTTGCCAAACGTCCGGCCGTGCCGCAAGGCGGGCTGGCCGAAAGGCATGCTTCGTCGGCAGCCTAGCTTGCGAAAGTCGGGCCTTGCATAAGAAATTGTTGTAGTTGAATCCGCTCCGGGCCATGCGCCAAACTCGGAGCGGGTTCCGCGCGAGTGACGTGCGGCGCTGCTTGACTCTGTCGAGGAAAAAACGCTGGCGGAAAAGCGCTTGATGCATTACAAATTCAGCAATCAAAAGGGGTAACCGATATGGCACAGATTCTTCAGAAACAACCGGTGGTCAGCGAAACCACAGAAGCTCAGATCGCAGTTCATTGGCGGGAGGAAGAATACTATTATCCTTCCGCGAAGTTTGTCGGCCAGGCCAATCTCACCGATCCCAGCGTCCTCGAACGCTTCAGCGAGAAACATTTCCCCGAATGCTTCCGCGAGTACGCCGATCTCTTGACTTGGGACAAATACTGGGACAAAACCCTCGACACCAGTGATCCCCCTTTCTGGAAATGGTTCGTTGGCGGCAAAATCAATGCCTCCTACAATTGCGTGGACCGTCACCTCGCTAAATACAAAAACAAAGCCGCGTTGATCTTTGTGCCCGAGCCGGAATCGGAGACGCCGGTCTCCGTCACTTATCGCGAACTCTACGTCCGGGTGAACGAGTTCGCCGCCCTGCTACGCGATTTCTGCGGCCTGAAGAGCGGAGACCGCGTCACCATTCATATGCCCATGGTGCCCGAACTGCCGGTCACGATGCTGGCTTGCGCGCGTCTGGGAGTGATCCACTCCGTTGTGTTTGGCGGCTTCAGCGGCGAGGCCTGCGGCATGCGCGCCGCCGATTCCGGCAGCCGTGTCCTCATCACTATGGACGGCTACTATCGCAACGGCAAAATGATCGACCACAAAGCCGGCGCTGACCTCGCTCTGGAGGTAGCCAAGAAGGAAGGTCAGATCGTAGATAAGGTTCTGGTGTGGAGACGGCACGCGGGCAAGAACGCCTCCGCATCACCGTTCGTGAAAGAGCGCGACTTCTTCGTCGATGAGATTCTTCCCAACTACTCGGGTCAAGTCGTCCCTCCGGTCCCCATGGATGCGGAAGCGCCGCTCTTTCTTATGTACACCAGCGGCAGCACTGGAAAGCCCAAGGGCTGCCAGCACCGCACCGGCGGCTATCTTTCTTATGTGGCGGGAACTTCCAAATACATCCAGGACATTCATCCTGAGGATGTCTATTGGTGCATGGCTGATATCGGCTGGATCACGGGCCACTCCTATATTGTGTATGGTCCGTTGGCCCTGGCCGCTACCAGCGTGCTCTACGAGGGTGTCCCTACTTTCCCCGACGCCGGCAGAGTATGGAGAATCGCCGAACGTCTCGATGTCAATATCTTCCATACATCGCCTACGGCCATTCGTATGTTGCGCAAGTCTGGTCCCGATGAGCCCACTAAGTACAACTACCACTTCAAGCACATGACCACCGTCGGAGAGCCCATCGAGCCAGAGGTTTGGCGCTGGTATCACGACGTTGTGGGCAAGGGTGAGGCAGTAATCGTGGATACATGGTGGCAAACCGAAAACGGTGGATTTCTATGCAGCACCAAGCCGGCCCTCGATCCCATGAAACCTGGTAGCGCAGGCCCAGGAATGCCGGGAATCTATCCCGTGATCATGGACGAAAACAACGAGCCGATTTCCGCTGGTTCCGGCAAAGCCGGCAACATCTGCATCCGCAATCCCTGGCCCGGAATCATGCAGACGATCTGGGGTGATCGCGAGCGCTTCGTGAACCAGTATTACAGCAAGTACTGCAAGGATCGTAGTAGTAAGGACTGGCACGACTGGCCCTACTTTGCGGCCGATGGAGCGGTGCTCGCTGTCGACGGCTATTTCCGCATCCTCGGTCGCGTCGATGACGTCATCAACGTGGCCGGACACCGCCTGGGCACCAAAGAAATCGAGTCGGCATGCCTTACGGTTCCCGAGGTGGCGGAAGCCGCAGTCGTGCCGGTCGTCGATGAGATCAAAGGCCGCGTGCCCGAAGTCTACATCGCCCTCCAGCCGGGTCTGCAAGCCAGTCCTGCAATTGTCGACAAGGTCAATAAGGCGATTGAAACCATGATTGGCAAGATTGCTCGTCCGCGTCGCATCCTTATTGTTCCGGATATGCCGAAGACTCGATCCGGAAAGCTGATGCGGCGTGTCCTCGCAGCTCTTTCCAACAACATGAACACCGGCGATATCACCACTTTGGCCAATCCTGACGTGGTCGAAAAAGTCCGCGAACTGGTTCAGGGCAAAGATGCCGTCGCACTCGCCGATGGACCCGAAGACTTGAAGAAATTCGGAACGGAAGAGTAACCCCGCCATCAGGAGCAAACCTCGGCAAAATTTGCCAGGTTTGCTCCTCGCTCCATTCACCCAGGCAGACTCGCCCCACAATCCTTTGCAGACGTGCGCACTTCAAGCGCCAGGCGTATCTCGCCTTTTCTGTGGTTTACAAACTTTACTCATCTCAAAGGTGAGGATAGTCAATCTCCGCGAAAGCCAATCTCGACAACATCAACCTATCGATTGACGTTAGTAGCTATTTTGTTATAGTTACTATCACATTTTTGCCAAACCTTAGCGTGACGTGCGGCGGTTGCATGAGGAAGGGATAAATGGCGAGTACGCTCGTGATACAGAAGTCGGCAGTAGAAAATATTGGAGAGGGCCCCGAGATCGGGCTGCGGCAGCGGAAGAAGGCCCGCTTGAAGCAACAGATTATCGAAACCTCGATCAAACTATTTCGCAAGCACGGATACGAAGAAACCCGCATCGACGACATTGTGCACGCCCTCGACATCAGCCAGCCAACCTTCTTCCGATACTTTCCGACCAAGGACGCAGTTCTACGAGAGGTAGGAGAGCGCGGCTATGCCTGTATCTGCGACCGACTGCGCTCGGAACTCTCGAGCAAAGCGGGCACGGAAGAGCGCTTGCGTCGTCTCTACGTTTCCATGGCAAAAGAAGTGGAGGCCGACAGAAAGCTTTGGCAAGCCGTGGTGCTGTCCGGTGCAATGGATCCTGTAAGATCCGCGGAATTACGAGGTCATGAGGAAGCGGCTGCGAGTTTGTTGCGAGAAATTCTAACCCAAGGGCAGAGACGCGGCGAGGTCACCCGCGCATTTCCGGTTGTGCACCTCGCCGAGTTTATGGAAGGCCTTTACAACACGGTCGTGCGGCAATGGGCAGTGGATCTAACCGGGCCGCACAAGCTCACGGAACGCGTCCGAAGCGCCGTCGAGTTTTTCTTGCGCGGCATCCGGTCATAAGCGTTCTTCTCCGACCATCCCTATCTCTGGAAAGGAAAGCGCGATGAAGGCCGCTGTTTTGCACGAATTCAAGACGCCGTTAGCTCTGGAGGAAGTGCCTCGGCCGGAGCCCGCCGAGGACGAGGTCCTGATCGAAGTAGAGGTTTGCGGCGTCTGTCATTCCGATTTGCACGTAGCCGATGGCGACTGGCCGCAACTGGCCAGCATTGTAAAGAAGCCGCTGATCCTTGGCCACGAGATCGTAGGCCGAGTAGTGGCGCGAGGTTCAGCAGTCGAGAGTGTGCAGGTAGGCGACCGCGTCGGAGTGCCGTGGGTCCAGTGGACATGCGGGCAGTGTGAGTTCTGTCGGGAAGGTAATGAGAATTTGTGTGTGCGTCAGCGCATCACCGGCGTCACGACGGATGGCGGATATGCCGAATTTGCCAAGGCTCCAGCCAGCCACGTAGTCAAAATTCCTGACGCGCTTTCTTCCGAGCAGGCGGCGCCGCTGCTTTGTGCAGGTGTTACAGTGCATCGCGCTCTCAAACAGGCCAGGCTTAGAGCCGGACAGCGATTGGCGGTCTTCGGCGTCGGTGGTCTTGGCCATCTTGCCGTGCAAATTGGGCGTGCAGCGGGTGCGGAGGTGACCGCGATCGACATCGCCGAAGAAAAACTCTCGCTCGCGAAATCGCTGGGCGCCGCCCATACATTGAACGCGTCGAACACCGACGCCGTGAAGCAGTTGCGTGGCTCTGGCGGAGTGCACATCGCCTTGGTCACCTCGGCGGCTAAATCCGCATACGACATGGCGTTCTATTGCGTGCGGCCCACCGGCACGCTGCTGGCGGTGGGGCTGCCCGCCCGTGAAATCTCGTTTCCGGCGATTCTGATGGCGGCCGGTGAGATCCAGATCAAAGCCTCTGCCGTCGGCACTCGGGAAGATCTGCGGGAAATTCTGGCCATGGGTGCAGCCGAAACCGTTCATTGCCAGGTATCCACACGCCCTCTCGCGGACGTTGGTGAGGTTCTAGGACAACTGAGTCGTGGCGAGATCTCAGGGCGGGTGGTGCTTCTCCTGCGGGACTGATTCTCTTCCCTCCGTCGGAGGCGAATCGGAGCGAACAAAAATGCTTGTTGATGTTGGTAACTATAATATGTTATTAACTATCACTTTTGTGGGATGCTTGCCAGAAAGTCCATCTCGGTGAATGTCAAACAGCTTTTCGATCTGACCGGACGCGTGGCCGTTGTTTCGGGCGGCTCGATCGGGCTTGGACGGCAGATGGCTGAGGGTCTCGCGGAGATGGGAGCAAACTTGGTTCTCTGCGCCCGCAAGAAGGAACGCTGCGAGCAAGCAGCGGAAGAATTACGCGCCCTGGGAGTGCAGGTTCTTGCCCTGGGTTGCGATGTCAGAGATCGTGCGGCGATTCAGGCAGTCGTGGACGCAACCCTCGCAAGCTTCGGCCGGATCGACATTTTAGTGAACAACGCCGGAGTGTCCTGGGCGGCTCCCGTAGAAGAAATGACGCTCGAACAATGGGATAAAGTCCTCTCCACCAACTTGACCGGCACATTTCTTTTTTGTCAGGCAGCGGGCAAGGCCATGCTCGCTCAGCGCTCAGGCAAAATCATCAACCTCGCATCGGTAGCGGGATTGGGCGGAGCGTCCGCAGAACTGCAAGCCATCGGATACCACGCAAGCAAAGGCGGGGTGATTGCCTTCACCAAGGATCTGGCGTGCAAGTGGGCGCCACACAACATCCAGGTGAATGCGATTGCCCCCGGATGGTTTCCCACCCATATGTCGGAGTGGGTGATCCAGCACCGCAAAGATTCGCTCTTGACGAAAATTCCTTTGGGCCGCTTTGGTGGTGATGACGATTTGAAAGGCGCGGTGGTTTTTCTGGCATCGGCCGCCTCCGCATACGTGACCGGGCACGTGCTGGTCGTCGATGGAGGCCAGTCTGCCTGGTAAGGGCGAATTCTTATGAACCTTCCGTTGACGCCCCTACGCTTCCTCCGTTACTCGGTACAGCAGTTTCCTCGCAAGACGGCAGTCGTCTGCCGCGAACAGCGGTTTACGTATGCCGAATTTGGCGATCGTGTAGGTCGTCTGGCCGGAGCGTTGCGCGGCGCCGGAGTCAAGCCCGGTGATCGCGTGGCATTTCTCAGCCTGAACTGCCATCGCCTGCTGGAAGCTTATTTCGGGGTTCTCGAAGCGCAAGCCATTTTGCTTCCCCTTAACATTCGCCTGGCAGCGCCAGAACTCACCTACATTCTCAATGATTCCGGGGCGGAGGTGCTGTTCCTCGAAGAAGAGTTTGTGGGCCTAGTCGATTCCTTCCGCCGGGACTTGCGCACGGTGCGGTCGTTCATTCCACTCAGCGGAAAGCCCAACATGCCCTGGGTCTGCGATCAGAACTACGAGGAGATGCTGGCCGGGGCGATCTTTTTCCGCGAAGATCTGCTGACGTTTGATGAGAACTCGGTGGCGGAAATGTTTTACACCAGCGGAACCAGCGCCAGCCCCAAAGGCGT
>DATEQW010000123.1:0-9186 GCA_035272245.1 Candidatus Sulfotelmatobacter sp.
GTCCGACCCTGTAGACTTAGTTGCTCCATACTTCATGCGCTCAAATAATCGCTTCTTGTGCCGCACCGCACAATTCTTTCTTGCATTTACATCGATCGCTTTCCTTTCCTGCGGCTTTTCTCGGGCTCAACAGCCGGACAATAGTCCGGCCCCACCCAACGCTCCCACCCAAACCAGGCCGGAAAAGAAAAACTTCTTTGCCCGCTGGGCGGAGTTCTACCGTCAGGACTGGTCGCCTACGACCACACCCGCATCTTCACCCGCCCCTGCCCGGCGCGGTCTGCCCTCGCCGCTCGACTCACCGCCATTCCCAAATTCTGATTGGTCCTACGGCGGTTCGCCGGTGATCGGAGAACCGGACTCGAACAGTTATCCGCTGATGACTGCCATCAATCAGGCGCGCAGCCGCACAAAGCTATATGGGTGGATCGATCCTACCCTGAATTTCAGCACCTCAACGAACAGCAATGCCCCTGAGGCGAACGATGTCTACTCCAATCGTTTTGAGCTCAATCAACTTGTTCTATACGCCGAGCGGCTGCCGGATTCCGTGCAACGCGATCACATCGACTGGGGCTATCACCTCACCGCCCTATATGGCACGGACTATCGCTTCACCACGGCCAAGGGCTACGGTGCCAGCCAGTGGGTGAACAATCACCATGAATATGGCTTTGATCCTACTCTAGAGTATGTTGATGTTTACATTCCGCAGGTTGCGCAAGGCATGAACGTGAGAGTCGGACGCTACATCTCCGTGCCGGGGATCGAGGCGCAACTCGCACCCAACAATTACATCTTCAGCCACTCGCTGCTCTATGCTATCGACCCCTTTACCGACACGGGTCTGATCGCGACCGTGAAATTGAACGATCAGTGGCTGGTGCAACTCGGGATTACCGACGGCCACGATGTTGCCCTCTGGACGCCAGATGCAAAGCCTTCCGGCACGGCCTGCGTGAGTTATACAACCAAATCGGTGAACGACAATTTGTATGCCTGCGCTAACGGAATCAATGACGCCAAGTATGCCTACAACAATCTTCAGCAGTATGACGCCACGTGGTATCACAGGTTCTCAAAGACCTGGCACATGGCAACCGAGACCTGGTACATGTATGAGTTGGACGTGCCTGCCGTGGGCGGCCCAATTCAGCCGGAAAGAGGCGCCAATGCCGCTTCCTGTTTGCCGGGGGAACAACGGTGCACGGCTCCCGAGTATGCCGTGGTCAACTTTCTGCAGAAGGAGCTTTCAACGCATAACTTCCTGTCGTTTCGCAGCGACTTTCTCGACGACAAGAAAGGCCAGCGCACCGGCTACGCAACTCGATACTCGGAGAACACGATCACTTGGTGTCACTGGATCGGCACCACGATCCAGATCCGTCCAGAATTGCGTTTCGAACGTGCCTGGGATCGGAAGGCGTATGACAACGGTCGATACCAGAATCAATTCACCGCTGCGAGTGACTTGATTTTCCACTTCTGACTCATTACTTTAGCAGCGCGTGTGAAGCCTCCCGCGAGCGTTTACTTCCACAGTCTGCTGGCGGCATCCTGTTCCACCCGTGCCATACTCTCTAGCCTTCCCAAATCCCGCCAGTAATATTTATCGGCGCGAAATCCGAGAATCTTTTCCCCCTGCGCTGCTAGCCGCAAATAAGAAGTAATAATCGAGAACGCGCCATTCTCTGTAATGCTTCCAAAAATGCGAGGCGAAATTACATGTACACCGGAGAAGGCCAGCGCCTGCATCTTTGCGGACGATAGCACTACTTCGCTTTTTCCATCCAGCCCCACGCGCCTTCCGCACAGCTGCATGTTCTCGTCGAATAGCAGATAGCGCGACGTCTTCCGTTCCTGCGCGGCAAGCGTAGCCAGTGCCTGACGCTCGCGATGAAACTGCGCCAGCCGTTCCAGATCGATCGTGCTGATCACATCCACGTTGTGCAGAATAAACGGTTCGTCTGTACCCGTAGAATTCTCAAGAAAAAACCACGCAGCTTTTTTCAGTCCCCCACCAGTATCCAGCAACTCGTCCTCGCGCGATATTTCAATGCGCATCCCGAAGTTTTCATTCTTCTTCAGATACTCGACCACCATGTCGGCGAAGTGATGAGCATTCACAATCACTTCCCGTACTCCAAACTCACGCAGCCGCGCCAGCGTTATCTCCAGCAGCGTTCGCCCGCCCACCTCTACCAGCGCCTTGGGACGATCATTCGTAAGCGGCCGCAAACGCGTCCCCAGCCCCGCCGCAAGGATCATCGCCTTCATCGCGACGCCGTCCCCGGCGCAGGCGCTGATGGGGGTGTCATTCCGAACCGGGCGCCAAACCCGGTGAGGAACCTGCTTTTCGTATGCTTACACCGCACCCTCACCCTCCAACTCTACTTTTGTCATTCCGAATCGGGCCGAAAGCCCGGTGAGGAACCTGCTTTTTGGGGTTCCGCGTTCGGCTTACCTGCTATTTACACGCCACTGCCACTCTCCAACTCTCTATGCCGCAACACCACATCCACTCCACTCCTCCCACGCAACCGCTTCGCCAACTGCTCTGCCAAGTACACCGACCGATGCTGTCCGCCCGTGCATCCGAACGACACCATCAAGCTTTTGAACCCCCGCCGCTCATACTCGTTCACGCTTGCATCCACCAGCGACATCACGCTGGCCAGAAACTGGTGCACGCTCTCCTGCTGGTTCAGATACTCGATCACCGGCGCGTCTTTTCCCGTAAGCGCCTTGAATCGCTCTTCCCGCCCCGGGTTCGGCAGGCTGCGGCCATCAAAAACAAATCCGCCGCCGTGGCCACTCTCATCCTTCGGCATTCCTCGATGAAATGAAAAACTGAGAATCCTCACGGTCAGGTTGTCCGCTTCGGAGGCCAGCCCTTGCAGCTTCTCCGAGGCCAGCATGCTGTTGAATGCTTCCATCAACGTGGGCAGCGCGATCGGCAGCTTCACGTTATGCAGCAGCCAGCGCAGATTCTTCAGCGCGTACGGCACGCTCTGCAGGAAATGCGCCTTGCGCTCGTAAAATCCACGAAACCCGTACGCCCCCAACGCCTGCAGAATACGCACATAAACATAGGCGTAGAAGTAATGCAGAAAATCTTCGCGCTCGATCGCGATGAAATCCCCGAGCCGTTCGATATAAAGATCCAGCAATCGCTGTCGCAACATCGGCGGCAGATCGGCCTTGGCATCGTAGAGCAGGGAAGCGACGTCATACTGCAACGCCCCTTTGCGCCCGCCCTGATAATCCAGGAAAAACGGCTGGCCGTCGCGCAGCATGATGTTGCGCGACTGGAAATCCCGATACAAAAAATAGTCGTGGTCGGCGCTCAACAGAAAATTCGTCAGCGTATCGAAGTCGTCTTCCAGTGCCTGCTCATTAAAAGGAATCCCCGCCAGCCGCAGAAAGTAGTATTTGAAATAATTAAGATCCCACGCGATCGATTGCCGGTCAAAACTTCTTCGCGGATAACAAACGCTGTAATCCAGATCGCGCCCGGCCTCGATCTGGAACCGCGGCAACACGGCCACCACCTTGCGGTACGCTTCCACCGCCGCAGGCGCGATGTTCTCCCCAGTGCGATTGTTCGACAAAAACTCAAACAGGGACGTATCGCCGAAATCTTCTTCCAGATACGCGTCGGCATCCAAATCTTCCGCGTAAATTTCTGGAACCGGAAGACCATGCCTGCGAAAGTGCTTGGAGAACTCCAGGAAAGCGACATTCTCTTCGCGCACGCCGTACAGAATTCCGATTGCGCTGACTTGGTCGTTGGCCAGCCGCACAATCTTTCGTCCCGACCCTCCCAGCTCTCCCTGCAGCGGCTGGATCCGCGCCGCCGGAGTGTGAAATCGCTGCTCAAACAGCTTCTGTAGAACGTCCATAGATTGGTCTGCGCTTCACGCGCAACCACCCAAGATAACATCGAAGCCGGTGGCACAGGCTTGAGTTCTGCCACTATGTACCTCAGTGGCCTCTGTGTTTAGGAATTTGATCTCCTCGGTTCCAGATTTGCTGAGCTCCGATGCTCAAGTAAAATGATATATCGTCCATGACCGATCGCCTTTACTACCGGGACTCATTTCTCTACAACTTCGACGCCGAAGTCCGTTCCGTCCTTGAGAGCCCGCGCCCGGCGCTCATTCTCGACCGCACGGCGTTCTACCCCACCAGCGGCGGCCAGATTCATGACACCGGCTGGCTTGAAAACTCCGACGCCAAATTCCGCGTCACCGACGTTGCAGATACGGAAGACGGCCACATCGTTCATTACCTGGAAGCTCCGCTGAAAGATGTCCAGCCCGGAACCCGGGTCCATGGCACGATCGACGCCGTCCGCCGCCGCGACCACATGCAGCAGCATTCGGCGCAGCACGTGCTTTCCGCGGCCTTTGTCCGCCTTTTCAATATGCCCACGGTTTCCTTCCACATGGCTGACGATTACTGTTCTATCGATCTCGATACGCCTTCGCTTACGCAGGATCAAATCGAATCGGCGGAACGGCTGGCCAACGAGATTGTTCTGGAGAGTCGTCCCGTCGATGTCCGCTATGTCACCCGCGATGAGGCCGCGACCCTCGGCCTGCGCAAGCTTCCGCCCGCTGACCGCGACCAGCTCCGCATCATCGATATCCGCGACTTGGACTTGTCCGCCTGCGGGGGAACGCACGTCGCCCACACCGGCCAGATCGCCGGCCTGCTTTTGCGCAAGTACGAAAAAGTGCGTCAGGGATACCGCGTCGAATTTGTTGCCGGCCAGCGCGCCGTCGCCACTGCCCGCCGCGATTTCTCCACTCTTACCGAAACCGCTGCGCTGTTTTCCTCTCACATCTACGATGTTCCGCAGCAGGCCCGCAAGTCGCTCGACGAAATCAGGTCGCTGCGCAAACAATACGAGCAGTCGCAGGACGATCTTGCCGCCACGCAAGCTGCAGTTTTGCTCGCGGAGACTCCGGAGACCAGCGGCCGAAGAATTATTGTCCGCACGTTCTCTGGCCGCGATCTCGCCTATCTCAAACTGCTCGCCCAGAAACTCACGCGGCAATCTACTGCCGTCATAGCATTGCTCGCCGGCGAATCCCCGCAGCCCGCCCTCGTCTTCGCCCAGTCCGCCGGCCAGCCCCATGACATGGCCGCGCTTCTAAAACAAACCGTGTCTTCTCTTGGCGGACGCGGCGGCGGCAGCAAAGACCTCGCTCAGGGGGGTGTTCCGCAATCTACGAATCTGGCGGCCGCTCTCGCCTCCGCGGCTCAATCCCTATCCTCACATCACGAGAACTGAACCCTCGGTAGGCGAGGTTACTACCGGTTACTTCTGTACTCTCGCAAGCACGAGTGCTTCCTGGTAAGTTCCGAATAACTTCCAAACCTTCAACGTTCGCCCCCGGTTACGATCGGGTTCGGCGAGTGTGACCTTCGTGCCTCCCACGTTTGTGCCATTCCTCTCTTGCGTTGTTTCCCCGAGACTGTCTACCAGCCCAGAGTCGTTCCCCCAAAATCGTCCCTCAAAAGAGCCCAGAGTTTCCTAACCTTGGCACTTCGAAGCCAATTGAAATGGAGTACCTCACGTCTATGAAGAAGCTTCTTGCTTTCTTTGCGTTCCTGTTGCTGGCAGCGATGCAGCTTTCGGCGTCCCAAAGCAGTCTCAGCCAGTTTTCCGTCCGATCGCAGAAGCAAAACGCCGCCCAGCAGGCCAGCCAGAAGTCGGCAAAAGCCAGCGCCACCGCGAAGGCTCACTCCGCGAGACCGCACCCGTACACCAGCAATCCTCCGATCAGCACGGTTGGACTTGTCAGCGCCCTCCAGATCCCTGCCGGTGGCGCTCCTTACTGGACTGCGGTCTCCGCCGATTTCAACGGCGACCTGAAGCCTGACATGGCTACGCCGGTTCTGAATGATGACGGCAAGACATTTTCCATCTCCGTGGTGCTCAGCAACGGCGATGGCACCTTCCAGCCCGCCAAACTCACGCCTAACCCCAACGGCAGCTATGGCGACCAAATTCTGGTCGGAGATGTCGACAATAACGGCACACAGGATCTGATTCTGGTTCACGCCACCAAGCCCTCAACTTTCGAGGTGTGGCTGGGAAACGGCGACGGAACCTTCAACGTTCAAAACAATGCCCTGAACCAGATTGCACCCTACGACCTGGACGGCGGCGTTTTGACTAAGAGCGGCGACATCATAGCGATCGACGATCAGAATCCTGCCAACGTCTGGACGTTAACCAATACCGGCACCGGCAGCTTTAAGCAGCCGGCTGTTTCCATGGCGCTCATCGGCAGCGGTCAGTTGAACAACATCGTATTCGACGACTTCAATCAGGATAAGATCCTTGATTTTGCGGCGACTGACTCAGGCAACAATCAAACGGTCGTCTATCTCGGCCAGGCGAACGGTACCTACGTAGCGGGCACACCGTTGACAGCCAGCCCAGCCGATTACGGTACCTGCAACAATTCCTCCGGCGATCTGAATAACGACGGCTTCCCGGAGATCGTTACCGCCAACTGCGGCTTCGACGATCTGATTATTTATGTGAACAATCGAGACGGAACCTTCCAGCCTGGCGTAACCTATGCTCTCAGTACCAACTCGTCGTATCTCATGGCCGAGGCCGTCACCATCGCGGACGTGAACGGCGACGGTAACAAGGACATTATTTCCTCCAATTTTGATGGCGGTGACATCACCGTTATGCTCGGCAAAGGCGATGGTACCCTGTTGTCGCTGCCCGCGGTAGGGTATTCCACGGGAGGATCGCCGCACACCTCCGCGTTGGTCGAAGACTTTAATGGCGACGGCATCATGGATATCGTCGTCCCCGATGACAACTTCAGCTTTGTATACCTGCAAGGCTACGGCGATGGTACTTTCCGCGCCGCGATGGATTTCTTTTCTCCGGTTCCCGACAATGGCCGTCCCTTTGCACAAGTCATCGCCACCGCCGATCTAAATGGGGATGGCTACCCGGATGTGGTAGTGGGCAACTGCTGCGACGGTTCTATCGGCATCACCGTGTTTCTTTCCCAGCCGGACGGCAGCCTCGGCCCTGGCGTGAATTACGGATCGGGCGGGTCGTTGACCAGCGTTGCCATTGCCGATTTCAACGGAGACGGAATACCTGATATCGCCGCTCTCGACCTTGGAAGCAGCAACGGCGTTCAGATCTTCTTTGGCAGTGCCCAAACCCCCGGAACGTTTACCCCGGCAGGATCGTACTTTACAGGCGGGAGCGGCGTCGGCGGCAGCAAGAATGGCGGCTTCAACCAGATCGTAACCGGCGACTTCAACAAAGATGGCCATATCGATATCGCCGTTGCAAACTACTCCAGCAACAATGTCAGCGTTCTCCTGAACGACGGCAATGGCGGCTTCCTCACGGCGGCCACGTATCAGTTCACCAACAGCGGCAACGCACAAACCATCGCCACAGCCGATGTTAACAACGACGGCTTCCTCGACCTGGTCGTGACCAATTATGGCTCGCCAGGCGTAGTCAATGTTCTGCTGAACCAAAAAGATGGCACATTCCTCGCTGCTCCACATTCCCCGATCACTTTCGCCTTTAACTATCCCGGCAATATCGCCCTGGATGATTTGAACGGCGACGGCAAACTGGACCTTGCGGTCACCATCGACGATCCAGCCGGCCCTGGCTTGGCCGTTGCGCAGGGAAATGGTGACGGCACCTTCCAGCCCGCGATCCTGTTCCCGACCACACTCCAAGTTGCCAAGCTGAATCAGCCGTATCCCGGCGACGTCAAGATATTTGACCTCAATGGCGACGGCAATAAA
Source organism: Candidatus Sulfotelmatobacter sp. (assembly GCA_035272245.1). Lineage (GTDB taxonomy): Bacteria > Acidobacteriota > Terriglobia > Terriglobales > Acidobacteriaceae > Sulfotelmatobacter. Next base: position 7,819 of record DATEQW010000123.1, read on the forward strand.
GACCTCGTCTATAGCAACGCGAGCTTTGGCACCAAGCCGGATTACGGCACGGTGGGCATTCTCTACAACACCGGCACGAATCCCTTCGCCGCAGGAATGTTCTATGACGCGGTCGAGTACCCAGCCGGAAGCTTCGTCTACTCGCTCGCCCTGGCGGACGTGAACAACGATGGCGCGAAGGATATCGTGATGGCGGACGGTTTCTATTCCGGCGTCACCGTTATGCTCAACGGCAGCGGCAGCGGCAGCGTGGTCGCTTCTTCAGCGAGCCCGGTGATCGTCGGAACCTCGGTCACCTTCACTGCCAATGTGGCTGCAACTGTTCGCGGCATCACCGCAGTTCCCACCGGCACGGTGACCTTCCTCGACGGAAGCACCTCGCTCGGAACGGCAACACTGACCGGCGGCTCGGCTACTTTCACTACCACCGGCCTTGCCATCGGCACCCACAGCATCACGGTGCAGTACGGCGGCGATTCCAACTTCCACTCCAGCACTTCAAAAGTGTTGAGCGAAGTGATCAACAACGGTACGCCAGGTTTCAGTCTGTCTCCGTCGGCCACCAGTGCCAGCATCACTGCGGGCGCTTCAGCCACTTTCACGGTTACCTCAACTCCCGTCTACGGCTACACCGGCACGATCTCCTTCAGCGCCACCGGATGTCCGTCCAAAGCTACCTGCAGCTTTAGTCCGGGGTCGGTGACGTTGGCGGGAACTACCGCCGTACCCACTACTCTCACCATTAGCACCGCTGCTGCAACCACATCCTTCGTCACGCCGTTCCATCCGAACTCCGATCCGATGAACCCCACGCTGTGGGCGAGCCTCGGCGGATTCGGGCTCTTTGGTTTGATCCTGGCAGGGACCAGCAAAAAGCGCAGCCGCCAGATGGCTGTCGTCCTCGGAATGCTCGTTCTGATGATGACGATCACCTTCGTCGGTTGCGGCGGGGGCAGCTCCAGCACCACGCCTCCTGCTACTACTACCACCCCCGGCACGCCCGCGGGCAGCTATCCCATCACCGTAACGGCGACGGCATCAGGTACCACCCACGCATTGAACATCACCGTAGTCGTTCAATAGTGGTTCAGTTATCGTCGTTCAGTAATCTGAGGTCCTCACTCTCGTTCCAAGAGTGGGGACCTTTTCTTTATTATTTCTTTCCCGTCATCACCCACCACGCTTCCCGATACTTCTCAAACATAGGTTCCCATGTGGGACGGCTGTGAATTTCTGCCGAAACAATTCTTTCGCCGGAGTGCCAGAGGCGGATGTGCCTGGGCTGAAATCCTCTTGTGCTAAAAATGCTTTGGGGTATACCCCCTCCCCCCTCGGTATACTGGAATCATCGGGAGAAACTCCCGGCAA
>DATEQW010000124.1:0-10627 GCA_035272245.1 Candidatus Sulfotelmatobacter sp.
CGGATCGATCTCGAATCTTGCGCCATCTCCGCCTACCGAACTGGTAAGGCCGAAGCGGCTCGGCGAATAGAGGAAGAGCAATACGCGTTCGCCGACGTGATAGCGCTCTCCACGGGCCCAAAGGCCGGCCCATTCGTGGATGGTCAGAGTTTGGCCCGTCGATGCGCCACGAATTCCGTGCTCCACCTGGAATGTAATCGTCGTGAAGCCGTTCCCGTGTCCGAAGATTGGAGCGACCTCTGTGGAGGTTCGCCCCACAAACGTAACCCGGCCGGAAAAAATGATTCCTGAGGTGCGAACGATTTGCGGGAGGGCGATCCTAACCGGGATCGGAGGGTAACGCAGGGGCGCGTGCGGAATCTCGGGAACCTGACCCGCATCAGTGAGCTCGGGATGCTGCGCGGCCGTCGAACCTGAGACGAGGGCCGGGGTGCGATCCGCAACAGCATCCTGCCCCGGTGAAAAGACAGTTACTACGAAAATCAGCAGGAACGCGGCGAGCAGACGCCAGCAACTCCCGGTCATAGAAATCACCTGGGAACGAATGTCTGCTCAGAGGGTTTGGGAAACCAGGCACATCTTAGTCGCCGGGGTACAAATGGCGCGGTGACCGATGTCACAACCGGCCTGTGCATATCGCGGACTGCGAGCTTTGGCGCGTTTCCGTTGACTTTGCTTCCGCCCCACCCCTAAGATGGCTCACCGGATCTCTGGCCCAGACGTTGCGGGCGACGTCCCCGAAAATATGATTGGGCAAAGCATCTCTCACTACAAGGTGATCGAGAAGCTCGGCGGTGGCGGGATGGGCGTGGTTTACAAGGCCGAGGACACGCGCCTGCATCGCTTCGTCGCGTTGAAATTTCTGCCTGAAGACGTCACGCGCGACGCCGCCGCTCTCAGCCGCTTTCGCCGCGAAGCCCAGGCCGCGTCCGCTCTCAATCATCCCAACATCTGCACGATCTATGACATCGGTGAAGAGTCAGGCCTCGCTTTCATCGTCATGGAATATCTGGAGGGCGAGACGCTGAAGCATCTCATCGGCGATACCCCTCTGGAGATGGAGAAGTTACTCGCCATCTCAATCGATGTGGCGGATGCCCTGGACGCGGCCCATTCCAAGGGCATTGTGCACCGCGACATCAAGCCCGCTAATATTTTTGTGACCGCGCGTGGAACGGCCAAAATCCTCGATTTTGGCTTGGCCAAAGTAACGCAGGATAGCAACCGCGTGCTGGATCCGTCGGAAGCCACCAAGACCGAGGGAACCAACGCTCAGCACTTGACCAGCCCCGGCTCGGCGCTGGGAACCGTTGCCTACATGTCGCCCGAGCAAGTGCGGGGCAAGCCGCTGGATTCGCGCACGGACCTATTTTCCTTTGGCATCGTGCTCTATGAAATGGCAACTGGCGCAGTGCCGTTTCGCGGAGAAACTTCCGGAGTCATCTTCGACGCGATCATGAACCGCACGCCGGTAGCGCCGGTCCGGCTGAATCCGGAACTGCCCGCCAAGCTCGAGGACGTCATCAACCGCGCTCTCGAAAAAGACCGCGAGCTTCGCTATCAACACGCCGTAGATATCAAGTCGGAGTTGCTGCGCCTCAAGCGTGATCTTGAGTCAGGGCGATCATCGGCTGTGGGATCTTCTTCTTCCGTCCCGGTGGCAGCTGGAAACTCGCAGATGGAATCGCAGGCGCCGCCTCCGGCAAAAACAAGCGGGCGAGCTGCTGCAGTTTCTTCGTCTTCTTCTGGCTCGGGCAGTGTGTTGCCGGTCCCCGTTTCACCTCCCGCGCCGTCGCGTTGGAAGTTCGTAATCCCCACAGTCACAATTTTGGCCATTGCGCTGGTTGCTGGAGGACTTTATTGGCGCAAGCATCAAGCGCCGAAATTGACTGACAAAGATCAGCTCATCCTGGCCGACTTCACCAATCAAACCGGCGACGCCGTATTTGACTCGACGCTGAAAGAGGCGCTGGCGATTCAGTTAGAGCAGTCGCCTTTGCTGCAGTTGGTCAGCGATGCCGAGCTGCACAATAACCTGCAATATCTGGGACAGGCGCGGGACCAGAGAATTACGCCGGAACTGGCGCAGCAGCTAGGTCAGCGTCTCGGGGTGAAGGCGTATCTGGCGGGCAGTATCGCCAATCTCGGATCTTCGTATGTGATTCAGATTAACGCCGTGAACTGTGGTACGGGCGAGGTCTTCGCACGCGAGCAAGTGACGGCCAACGACAAAACCGGAGTGCTGCAAGCGGTTTCGAATGCAGCTACAGCCATGCGGGCGAGGCTGGGCGAGTCGATGAGTTCGATCCAGAAGCTGACGACGCCCTATACCAACGTCACCACGGCCTCTCTCCAAGCCTTCCACGCATTTTCGCTGGGGGAGGATGAGCATCGCGTCGGGCGCGATTTTCCCCAGGCGGCTTCCTTTTATCAGGAAGCAATCCGGCTGGACCCGGGCTTCGCCATGGCCTACGCGCGGCTCGGTGTGGCTTATGGAAACCAGGGCGCAGTCGCCAAGGCGATTGAGAATTTGAAGCGGGCTTACGATCTGCGAGAGCGAGTCACCGAGCGCGAGCGCATGTACATCGAGTCGCAATACGCCTTGCAGCAGTCTGATCTCCCCAAAGCGCTGGAATCCTACAAGCTGTTTGTGGCGACCTATCCGCGCGACGCCGCCGCATGGAACAACCTGGCTTCCGCCTATCAAACCATTGGCGACTACGAGCAGGCCGCCACGGATTTCGAGAAGACCTGGGAGATCGCTCGCTGGGACGATGTTGCAGCCGACAACGCCGCAGGCACATTGATGGGAATTGATCGGATGCCGGAGGGAGAGCGTTACTTGAAAGAAGCGCTGGACCAGGGCGGGGCTGATAACACCTCGTATCACAGCAACGCTATGCTCGACGATTTCGTGTCTGGCCGGCCCGACTGGGAAAAACATGCGCAATGGGCGACCGGTCGCCCCGACGGCTTTATCGTGCAGACAAGCGCAGCCTCAATTTATCTCTATCTGGGAAAAATGCACGATGCGGATCGGCAGTGGACGCAGGGAGCACAAAAAGCTGAGCAGCAGCACCTGACCGACGCAGCTGGCGGCCTCTACGCCATCAAAGCTCTCCACGATGCGCTGGTATCCAATTGCTCCGCTGCCCGCGAAGATGCCCACCATGGGCTGGCGCTGGACCATTCGATGGCCACCGTCCCCGACGCTGCTTTGGCTCTTGCGCTGTGTGGTGAGGAGGGCTTCGCCCTCAAGGAAATCGAACGCGTGGCTGCGGAAGCACCCACAAATACGCTGGTCAATGACATTTACCTCCCCGAGGTAAAGGCCGCCGCAGCCTTGGCGGGGCACCATCCCGAACAGGTTGCGTCGTTGCTGACATCCGCCGTTCCTTACGTGCTGGTGACGAAGATTCCTCAACTTCTCGGCCGCGCGTCCTTGGAGATGAAGCACGGGCAGCAGGCCGTTACCGATTTTGAGCCTGGAGTTCGCTATCGCGGTTTAGCTTTCCAAGAGGGTACCGGCGCTGCCCAGGCTCCCGACTATATCCTCTGCCTGCTAGGAACGGCTCGCGCCCAAGCCCAGTTTGACCATGCGGCAGCGACGCGTACCTACCAGCAACTGCTCGACCTCTGGAAGAACGCCGACCCTGACTTCATTCCCGCTCAGGAAGCGCGCCGCGAATTCGCGGCCTCGAGCGCCGCGAAGAATTAAGAGAGCGACCAGCGATCAACCAAGTAACCATCGGTAACTGCTGGAACAGTTACCCATTCGTCACGAGACCGGTCCTCTAATCCCATTGGGGCGCGCTGCCGATAGTGCTAATAACATAAGGACGGCAGACTGCGTGAAGATTCTTTTAGTGGATGACAGCAAACCCATTCTGCATGAAAACGAACGGGTGCTGCACAAGGCTGGGTATGAGGTAGTCTGCGCCGAAGACGGCGAATCCGCCCTGATCCTGGCGCGGGAGCGCCAACCTGATGTGATCTTGCTGGATATGATCTTGCCCAAGATCAGCGGCCCCGAAGTGCTGGCTTGCTTGAAAAAGGACGCCGCAACCGCTGACATCCCGGTGATCGTGCTCAGCAGCCTCACCGAAAAGAACCGGCAGAAACTGATTGAAGCCGGCGCCGAGGACTACGTAGAGAAAAATTCGCTGACGCCAATGCCCGGGGTGAACGTGTTGCCGAAAATTCTCGAGAATCTGATCTGCCGCATCAACCGTAAACGCGGAGTCGCTTTCAGCGACGTCCCAATCCCCAACAAGTGATCGCGCGTTTCACTGACGAACCAATCTCCCCGCTCAAAAAATAGGTGCCGAAGAAACTTTCCCTACAGGCCGCGCCGGGCGTGTTCCTCCGCGCTAAGATTCGCGCCGGCCAGCAGCAGCAAACCTGAGAGAAACGCCCAGAACATCAGGCTCACCGACAGTGCGAACGGCCCATAAACTTCCGCAAAATTCAGCCAGGGTAGCGCCAGAATATAGCCGTACTTTAAAGCCTCCGATAGCAACCCCATGATCACCGCTGTTGACAGCACCGCACGCGCCGGGACTTTACCGTTGGGCAACAACCAGTAAATCAGGAAGAAGATGGCAACGCTGGCGGCGATGGCAAACAGCTTCATCACCATAAAACCCACCAGGCGAATAAATCCACTGCCGTGGCCGCGCAGCAAAAACTCCAGTAAGGCCACATTACCCGCCGTCATGGCGATGGATAGCAATGCCAGTACGCCGCAACCAAAAGCCAGTCCTAGCGAGATCAGCTGATTCCCGAAATACGAGCGGTTATTCGGAAAGCGCCAGATCCGGTTGAGCGCCACTTCCAGAGGCATGAAAATGCCCGAAGATGTCACCAGCAAGATGATAAGAGAAGCTACTTGCACGCTGTGGCGGCTGTTCACCATCGCGTTGAGGTTGCGGATGACGAACTCCTGTCCTGCGGGCAGATAGTCACGAAGCAACTCCACTACCACGTCATACATCACGCGCGAATGGAAAACGCGCCGGATGAGCGTCATCAGGAGAACGACGAAAGGAAAAAACGAAAGGATCGAATTGGCCGCGACGGAAAATGCAAAAGTATGCACATCGGTGCGCAGCAGGTACTTCACCGTGGAGACCATTACCCCGTCCCGTCGGCCGCGGCGACGGCTTGGCGACGGGCTTTGGGCGCTTTTCTCGGTTGCGGTAGCGCTAGCTGTTGTTTGTTCTGCCACAGGTCTTAGCCTAATCCTACCAAGGGTTTGCCCGCTTGTCGGCGGCTCCCGGAAAACCAAAGTTTCCGTCGCGGGACGGGTCTTTTCTTATACCTCGTTAAAGTATTGGATGTGACCGCAGGTTATCTTTAAGCCTCACCCTCTAATTCTTCTTGTCAAACGATTTAGTAGTGCTTATTATCGTTTGCTCATTGTCTGGTATGTGCCAGGCGACGAGTGTGTTAGGCAGGTTGACGTCTTGCGTAGTGCCGTAGAAACAGCGTCGATGGTCCAGGGCTCCGAAAGTTCGCGTCGCAATGTCTTTACGCGGCGTTGACCCGAGGAGTCTTTTGCTTTGGGGCGATTTCTTCAGTACTACCGTGCGCGGCCGAGTTCCACCGTTTCTCTTGAAGGGGGCGTTCCGGTTCGCCGGGACAACAGTACGGGAGATCCGGGGAACAATTCTTCACGATAGTGAAAGGAGTTTTTCCGTGAGAGAGAAGGGAACAGTGAAGTGGTTCAACGGGGCGAAAGGATATGGATTCATCCAGCGCTCCACGGGGGAGGACGTTTTCGTACATTTCTCCGCGATTCAGGAGAACGGCTACCGCTCGCTCAACGAGGGCGAGACCGTGGAGTTCGATCTGCTGAAAGGTCCCAAAGGCTTTCAGGCCGGCAACGTCGTCCGCGCCTAGCCGCCATCATTGTGAATGCCTACCCTCCCGCCCCATCGGGAGGGTTTCTTATTTTGTGCTGGTCAGGGCCAGTCTCCGCCACTTTCGTTCTTTTGTCATTCCGACCGGAGCCGGAGCGCCAGCGACGGCGGAGCGGAGAGCCTGCCCTGAGCGAAGCCGAAGGGAACCTGCTGTTTCCTTGTGTCACGTAGAAAGGCGGCGATTAGCATGCTTGACTACCGCACTTCCAACGACACCAAATCCCCATCCGACAAGCCGCCCGGCTTGTAGTTCACCGACACCGATCGATCACTCCAGGTGCACGAGAAGGTATCGGTGCCGATCAGCAGCAGGGACTTGTAGTCGGGAGTTCGCAGCTTTAGAGTCGTTCCCCCGGCAGCCACAGTGAGAACAGCAGCCGGAGACTGAGAGCAATCCACTCTTACCAACCGCCCCTGCAGATATTTGGCTGCGCGCCTGTCGCCCACTCCCGCGTTTTGTGTTGCTTGTTCCGCCGCCGCCCGTTTGGCAGCATCCTGTTCCAGCACATCAAAAGGCGAACTCTGCGGAGACAGTTTCGGAGCCGTCGAGGCTGTTGATAGACCATACTTCTGTTCGTTGCTCAGCCGGGTTAGCTGCTCGCGGGCCTCCGCTGCTACCTGCGCATTGCTGCTCGTCTTCAAACGATCCAGCAGCGCTCGCGCCGCTTCCCACTTCTTGCCCTCAATATAAATTTCCGCCAGATGGTATACGTACTCCTGATTGCGTGGACTGAGTTGCATCGCCGCCCGCTCCGCCTGCATGGCCGCGATTGAACCACCGCCCTCCTTGCGCGCCATCGCCATCAAGTCATACGCATCGGCCAACTCCGGATACCAGTCCAGCACCGCCCGCAGATCTTGCATCATGTTGGGCAGGCCCTGAATGTCCGCATGCTTGGCCTTGGCGATGCGGTATTTCAGCACGGCGAGGTAGTAGCGGATCCACATGTCGTGCTGGTCGAGGACGGCCGCGTCGCTCAGCTCTTCCGCGGCCGCATCGAACTCCCCGTGTTGCAGGTGGTCCCACGCCAGCGCTCGGTGGGCGATCTCATTTCCTACTGCCGCTACGAGTGGCGCATCATCAATGCCCTCCCTCGCGGCTTTCCGCTCGACGGGTTTCCCGGAAGCAGTCGTTTCAGGGATCGTAGCCAGCGCTTGCAACTCCTGCAACCCGAGGTTGCGCCGTTCCGGAATTCTTGTCATTACTTCTGCAACCAAAGCCTTGGCATCGTTCTCGCGCATCGGTTTGGAGATGATGGCGCTGTCACTCGGCCCCACCGGCGCAGGAAAATGGTAGACCTGCCGCGGATTGGCCAGGGAATCTTGCTGCTTCGATGTGTCGAGCGCCACGAACAGCGGTGTCAGCGAGTGAAAATAGTCTTTCACCGCCTTGTCGAATTGATCGGCCGTCAACCCATAAGCCTTCTGGATGGCTTCTTCTACTGGCAGGCGCTGGTTCTCGACCAGATCAAAGTATGTGCCGGTCTCGGGCAGCTTTTTCTCGTGCAGCAGGTAGTGCACCGTGATCCACGATTGCGCGTAATACAGTGTGTGGTGGGTGCCTTCCACATAAGTGGCTGTATCATGCTTCATGGTGAGCAGGTCGGGCAGAGCAATCCAGACCTGAGCGCCAAGCAACTCAGTGAAAGACTTCGGAGGATTGCTAATCTCGCGCTGATTGCCCACCAGATCCTCGGTGAAGATGGAGCCTAGTTCCGGATCCCCGCCAATCTCCACCTGCTGGTTGTCCACGCGGAGGGAAGTGAAATATTCCGCCAGGCCTTCATCGAACCATCCCTCGACCGGCGGATAGTTGTAGTTCATCAGCAGGTGCGCAAAGTCATGGGCAACGGCGCGCCACGACTCCACTTCAAACAAGTTCAGCGCGATAAAATTCTGATCTTCGCCGGGGACGAAGAAGCCCGGAACGTCGATGGGCTGCCCCTGCTTGAGTGGCGCACTCTGGTAATAATTCTTGTCGTTCTTGAAGGCAAGAATCGTCAGCGGCAGCGGTTCGTTCAGCCGATCCTTCATCAGCAGGATGGCGAACACCGCCCGCATCTGCTCAAACCGCAGCGCAACTTCCTTGCCCTTTTTTTCCCCGGCGTCGGTAATCACCGTGAAGTGCGTGGAATGAATCTCCAGCCAAGGCGATGGCTCCGCCGCATGCACGGATATCGCCAGAACGCTAAGCAGCATCACAGTAACGAGTGAAACCGGGATGGGACGGATACGAGTCATGCGCACCAGCGGCGCTAGTAATACCGAAATGCTAACACGGAGGACCGGGAAAGCAGCCGTTGCACCTGGTCCCATGATTGGCGTCCCGAGGCGGATGGAAGTTAGAATAACGCCCATCGATTCGTTTCATTCCAGGTTCACACGGCCGACCCTAAGGGAACGATAACCTAGGAGTAATATCCTTGTGCAGCGCCGACCGTCCTCCGATCCACTGCCAACCTAGGTCCCCCCGTGTTCGTCTGACGATCCGGGACTGGGCGCTAATCCTAACCGTCCTTCTGGCGACTAGCGGTCCCTGCGCCGAGTTCGGTTTTAGCCAGGTCTCACAGCAGGAAGATCAATCGAATGTTGTTAGGGGCACCGTGGTCAACGCTGCCACCCACGAACCCGTCGGCCGCGCTCTCGTCTATTCTTCCGATAACCGCTATGCAACCCTGACCGACGGCGACGGTCATTTCGAATTTACTTTGCCCAAAGTCGCAGGCGAGAGCAAGGCGGGCTCTTACTCAGACGCTCGAACTTCCATCTGGCTGATGGCGCGCAAGCCCGGGTTTCTGGATGACAATGGTGAGACTGGCCCATGGATGATCTTCCCCGATAAAGAGGTGATCATCTCCTTCTCTTTGACGCCCGAGGGAATTATCAAGGGGCGAGTCACTTTTTCCGCTACCGAACCGGCCCATGGCGTGAGAGTGGAGATTCTCCGCCGGCAGGTAGTGGACGGCATGCCCCGCTGGATGGCAAGCAATTCAGAGCTTACGAATTCGAATGGCGAGTTCCGCTTTTCTGATCTTCAGCCCGGCACTTATAAGTTGCTAACTCACGAATGGATGGACAACGATCCGGTCACCGCAACTCCCGACGGTCAACCCTACGGCTTTCCCCCGGTGTATTACCCAAGCTCCGTCGACTTTGCCGCGGCATCCACAATCCAGCTTACGGCCGGTCAAACCTTTCAGGCCGATCTGTCCTTGGTTCGCCAAGCTTACTATGCTGTAAAAATTCCGGTGACCAACACCGAACTGAACGGCGGAATGAATATTACCGTGTCGCCGCAAGGACAACGCGGCCCCGGCTATTCACTCGGCTACAACGGCGCGAGCCAGAGTATCGAGGGCCAGCTGCCGAATGGAAAATATCTTGTAGAAGCAACCGCGCGCGGACCAAACTCTGCCAGCGGTTCCGTCAATATCGCCGTGGCTGGAGCGCCAGTGGATGGCCCGGGCATGGTACTCACTCGAAACAATTCGATCATCGTGAATGTTAAGGAAGAATTCACTTCCAAGGACTGGCATAGCTCCGGATCGTGGAGCGATGGAAGGCATACCTTCGGCTTGCATGGGCCGCGGCTTGATCTCAACGTGAGGGCCGATCCCGTAGATGAGTTTGATCAAAGAGGCGCCGCCTCGATCCGTCCCCCCACCGGTCCGAACGATGACTCGTTAGTCCTCGAAAATCTGGCGCCGGGAAGATATTGGCTGCGACTCCATGCCTCACGTGGCTATGTGGCGTCGGCGACCATGGGCGGCTTGGATCTGCTGCGCGAGCCTTTGGTCGTAGTGCCCGGCGCAAGTACGCCAATCGACATAACCATGCGCGACGATAGCGCGGAACTTGCTGGCAATTTGCTCGGTGTCTCTGCCACTTCTCCCGCTTCAACCCCGCGTGCCCATATATACTGCATTCCCTTACCGGACAGCCCGGGCCAGTTTCTGGATGTCTCGCCATCTCCAGATGGCAGCTTCGACTATCAAATGGTGGCGCCGGGAGCTTATCGCGTAATCGCTTTCGCCAGCCAGCAACGCGACCTTCCCTACCACGATTCCGAAACGATGAAGCTTTACGAAACCAAGGGACAGGTTGTCCAGTTTGCTCCCGGGCAGAAAGTGACCCTTCAGCTGCAGATCGTTTCCGGCAACGAGTAGGCAAGAAAAGATGATAAAGATGATGACGCACTCCATTTCGATTCGCTCGGGCTTCAGAATGATCATGGTCCTCTGTTTGCTCGGCGCTCGGGCTGCGCCGCAGGCTGCAAGCCCGCCCGCGGGAACCACTGCTGCCGTTGGCTACAGAATCGCCGGAACCGTTGTGAGTAGAGCTGACAGTCGTCCTCTCACCCGCTCGCGAGTAACTATTCGGGACGCGAAGAATCCTAAGAAGTTTGAGTTTGTGATCACTTCCGAAGACGGCAAGTATGAATTTACCGGCTTGCCTGCAGGAAAGTATTCGCTGACCGGCGCCAAACGCGGATTTATCTCGGCCAGCTACGATCAGCACGATGAATTTTCCACTGCGATTGTGACCGGCGCTGGCATCGACACCGAACATCTGGTGCTCCGTCTCGCCCCCGATGCTGTCATCGCTGGCAAGGTTCTGGATGAAGCTGGAGACCCGGTTCGTCGAGCGACGGTCACGCTGTATTACGACGACCACAGCAGCGGCGTGGATCAGATCCACCAGTTCCG
>DATEQW010000125.1:0-22729 GCA_035272245.1 Candidatus Sulfotelmatobacter sp.
AGAGTGTGCAGCTCATCGATGAAGAGAATGACCTGGCCGGAGGAATCTTCGATTTCTCTCAGGACGGCCTTCAGGCGGTCTTCGAATTCTCCGCGATATTTTGCGCCGGCCAGCATGGCGCCGAGATCGAGTGCGACTACGCGCTTGTTCTTGAGGACTTCCGGAACGTCACCCGAAATGATGCGCTGGGCGAGGCCTTCGACGATGGCGGTTTTACCCACGCCGGGTTCGCCGATGAGCACGGGATTATTTTTCGTGCGGCGGGAGAGAACCTGGACCACGCGGCGGATTTCTTCGTCGCGGCCGATGACGGGATCGAGTTTCCCGCGGCGGGCCTGCTCGGTAAGATCGCGAGCGTATCGCTCGAGGGCCAGATACTTGGCTTCGGGATTCTGGTCGGTGACTTTCTGCGAGCCGCGAACGGCGGTCAAAGCCTTCAGAATCGCGTCGTAAGTAGCGCCGTGGCGGGCGAGGATCTGCTGGGCCGCGTCTTGCTTGAGATGCGTGATGGCCAGCAACAGGTGTTCGGTGGAGACGTACTCGTCTTTGAAATTGGAGGCTTCTTTGAAGGCTTGCTCGAGCAGCTTGTTGGCGGCGTTCGAGAGCGTCGCCTGGGCGGCTTCTCCGGAAACCTTAGGAAGCTTCTCGATGTCGCGATAGAGATCGCTGAGGACAGCTTGCGGGCCGATGCCGATTTTCTCGAGCACGGGCGGAACGATGCCTTCTTTGTCTTCGAGCAAGGCGGCCAGTAAATGAATCGGCAGCAGTTCTGGATTGCCGTGCTCGGAGGCGAGATTGTTCGCGCGCTGGACGGCTTCTTGCGCTTTTACGGTGAATTTTTCCCAACGAATTGCCATGATCGAAATCCTCTACTTTGCTTCTGTCATTCTCAGCGAAGTGAAGAACGTGCGCAATGTGCTGGCGGCAAAAATGCATAGGTCCCCTTCGGCCAGCTCAGGGCAGGCTTTCGCTTCGCTCAGGATGACAAAATTCACTGGGGTTAAAAACAGTACGGGAGGCGGTCAGCTTCGCCGCCTCCCATTTTAAACTCGGCGTCCCTCAGCGGCTAAAGCCGCGTCGTACGTCCCGCCAAGGCGGCACGACTAAAGTCGTGCCCTTCCCGTTCGTGCCTGTCCAAACACTTACGCGGCTTTGCTTGGGCCCTTCGCTTCCAGGGTCTTCTCGTTTTCTACTTTGGCCCCGCCGATGTTGACCTTGATCTGCTTGGGCTTGGCTTCCGCCTTCTTCGGCAGAGAGATCTTCAATACGCCCTTGTCGTAGGTTGCCGAAACTTTTTCGGAATCCACGGTGGTGGGCAGAGTGAAGGTGCGGGTGAAGCTGCCGTACTGGCGCTCTACGCGGCGATAATTCTCTTCTTTCTCTTCCTTCTCGATCTTGCGCTCGCCGTGCACCGTGAGGGTGTTGTTTTCGAGGCGAACGTCGATATCTTTCTCTTCGATTCCGGGCACTTCGATCTTGAGAGTCACGTTGTGCTCGTCTTCGTAGACGTCGACGGCTGGGGCAAAGCTGGATGTGGTGAGGGACTCATCTCGGCCACCTTCGCTGTAGGACTCGCGGAACAAGCGGTTCATGCGGTCCTGAAGAGTGGAAAACTCACGGAAAGGTTCCCAACGGGCTAATACGGTCATGGTAAATCCTCCTTCATAAAGCGTGGGCTTGGAATTTGGTGAGAAGCCGATCTACTCACAGTGACGGGCTTCAGTCACTCTATTCGATGCCGTAATCAGCACAAAGGAAGCATAAAATATGAGTGTGTCATTGTCAAGTATATCATAACTTTTATTTTCTTCATGTTACATAGGCTATTACGCATTTCAGGTAGGCTGTTTCCGGGACATTTAAGAGAATTGGATGGTCCTGGGACTGCCCTCGAACCTCGAGGAGGCGGAGCATCCGGTGGGCGTCGCGGGCTGCCCCGGCGAGCATTTCCAGGAACTCAGGTTGGCTGACATGGTACGAGCAGGAGCAGGTGACGAGAATCCCGCCGGGGCGAAGCATTTTGAGGGCGCGTAGGTTGAGTTCCTTATAGCCGCGGAGGGCGGCATCGAGGTCGCGCTTGGATTTGGCGAAGGCGGGCGGATCGAGAACGATGGTGTCATAGCGCTGGCCGGAGGTGGAATAGTCTTTCAGCAGGTCGAAGGCGTTGGCCTCGATCCATTCGATCTCCTTGTCGCGGAACTGGGCCTGGTTGAGGGCGGCATTCTGATCGGCGATTTCCAGCGCTGGACGAGAGCTATCGACGCCGGTGACGTGAGAACAGCGCGGGGCGAGATGGAGGGCGAAGCCGCCCTGGTAGCAAAAAACATCGAGGGCGTCGCCGTGTGCGTATTGGGCGGCGGCGGCATAGTTTTCCCGCTGGTCGAGGAATGCTCCGGTTTTTTGGCCTTCGAGGGCGTCGAAGTGAAACTGGATTTGGTTCATGGTGAAGATCGTGGAACTCTTTTCACCGCTCACCAGGCCGGAGCAGCGCTCGGGCAATTCTTCGAGCTGTCGGACTCTCGGGTCAACGCGCTCGACGATGGAAGCGGGGTGAAGGCGCTCGGTCAGTTCGGAGATTAGAGTGGAGCGGACGATCTCCGCATCCATGGCTTGGGTGAGAATCTGCAGCGAGAGAATGTCGTTGTAGCGGTCGACGATGAGGCCGGGAAGGAAATCGGCTTCGCTGAAGATGACGCGGTATGCATTCGTGTCGCGGACAACCGGCGCGCGATAGGCGATGGCATCGGCGATTCGTTGGCGTAGCAAGGCCGGGAAATCAGCGACGGGCTCGCGGGAAATCAGGCGGACGGCGATTTGGGAGGATGTGGAATAGAGCGCGCTGCCGAGAATCTGGCCGCGATGATCGGTGACGGTTACAAGTGAACCGGGAGGGACGCCGTCGGCAGAGACGATGTCGGAGCGATAAACCCAGACGTGGCCATCCTTCAGGCGAGATGCGCCGCGTGGGGAGACGGTCACTGTGAAACTGGAACCGGGGGCCGTCAGGGTGCGGACCATAATGCAATGTTAACGGAGAATGCTCTGACTGGAGGCTAAGATCGGACCGGGCGCAGCAGAAAGATCATCTCCTCGGCTGTGTTGTCGAGTGGCGTTTTGGCAAAGGAACCATATTCGGCTACGGGTTCCAGCCCAGCCAGCAGGAACAAAGCTCGCAGGTGAGGATACGTATAATACGACATCTTGAGCGTGTCGTTCTCTTCCAACACCACTTGTCCTTTGCGATAACTTCGGAAGATGAATGTGAGGGTGTACGTCTGATTGATCTTGTCGACGGCATCCTTGCGAAAATAGCGCCGGATCACGGTTTCCGGGTCGAATGGCGAAGACCATTCCGCCTCCAGCCTCTCTTCTCCGATGCCGAGCCGCAACACCTCGAACTTCGGGTAGAACACATCGAAGGCTAGTGTGCCTCCTTCCGCGACATGAACCGCGGCCGAGGTCAAGGCGCGAACTTGATCGGCCACGGTGTGCATGTGCTGCATCGGCCGGAAGGGGATCATCACAAGCGGAAAGCGGCGATTCAGGCGAAACTCGCGCATGTCGCCGGAATGAAGCGTGACTTTGCTCGAAACTTCAGGCTTCTCTCGCGCCAGACTCTCCTTCAAGATACCGATCATCGGCCCGGAATTATCCACGCCGTGAATTTCAATTCCCTCGCGTGCGATCGGGAGCAAAACGCGACCAGTGCCGCAGCCGATCTCCAGCACCGG
Organism: Candidatus Sulfotelmatobacter sp.; assembly: GCA_035272245.1. GTDB lineage: Bacteria > Acidobacteriota > Terriglobia > Terriglobales > Acidobacteriaceae > Sulfotelmatobacter. The sequence goes on from DATEQW010000125.1 coordinate 3,732, forward strand.
ACCGCCGAAGTCCTTGGCCAGATTGAGGTAGAAAGGCGCGTCGACGAGATCTCTCATCGCACCATACGCGCCGTCGTAATACTTGGCCGCCACGTGATAGGAATCGACTACGGCCGGCATCGGCCCCTCCCCTAAAACATAAGGCTGAAAGTCTGCATCGCAAGGAGGACTGAGAACTTGCTAGCTGGCGGCTTGTTCGGTGGGAGTGGCGGCGGGAATTCCGGACTTAGCAGAGGAGCGGGAAGTCATTTCGTAGCGGGCGGCTTCCAGGTCGGTGTGCAGGGAATCGAGCGCGGTCATGGGCATCTCGGTGCCCCACTCCTCGATCTCGGCATCGGGCCAGCTTCCGTTGAGGCGGATGGCTCCGGTGATGTCCTCGGGGAAGGCATGGCGGTAATCGCCCTCTCGGATGAGGATGTCGCCGAGAAGGCGTCCGGTGCCCATATCGAAGACCCGGCGGCTGGCTTGGCCCCCGGCGTTGTTGAGGCAGAGAAAAACTTCGCCCGCCTCGGCGTATTCCTGTCGGTAGTACCAGGCCTGAGGCGCGTCAATCTTGGGATGATGGCGGCGCGAGCGTTTGTGTTCGGGCTCGAGCGCCTGCATTTCGTTGGCAGGGTTGAAGTACAGAATGCGCTGGCAGGAATCGCAGACCACGGTTTGCTGGCCGGTGCGGACGTCGTTATAGGTCTGCGGCCGCAGCATGACCTGGCAGGCCATGCATTTATGATCACGAACTTCGGAGATGCCACTGCCACGGAATTTGGAGACGCGCTCGTAGTGGCGTAGCAGGTCTTCGTTGACGCCGGCCCGCATCTGATCGCGTTTGCCGCGCCATTCGGCGAGCTGTTTCTGATCCTCGGCGGTGCGCTGGCGGGCTTCCTCTTTTTCTTTTTCGATCTCGGCGGTTTCCGCTTTCAGGTCGGCTTGCGCGGCCCTCACTTCTTTGTCGCGGGTGTCGGCATTGACCATCAACTCGAGAATCTTGTCCTCGTTCTCGGCGATTTCCTTCTCCGCAAACTGGATTTCCTGCAACAAGGCTTTATATTGCTCGTTGGTTTTCACCGCGAGGGACTGGTCGCGGTATTTGGAAATCTTGCCGCGGAGGTCGGTGATGGCGGTTTCGTACTTGCGGCGACCAGCTTCATCGGCTTTGACGGCGGCCTGCGCTTTTTCCAGTTGAAGTTTGGTATCGGCGAGCTTGTGTTCGATGGTGGCGACACGCTTGGGCAGTTCTGCGATTTCGTCCTGCAGGCGGCGGATTTCCTTATCCGCATCTTGCAGGTGCAACAGGTTTTCTATTTCTGGAAGCATCCCGAAAGGGCTCAGCCTTGATTCTAGCACGCGGAAACGCGGCTTCCGCATGGGTAGGCGTGGCCACAGGCGCATGGGAGGGCATTTCGGTGTAAACTCTTTCGTTCTGCCGTGCTCTCACTTCCAGTTCCTGGGGTCTTAATTGTGAAGAATTTTCTCCCTCTTGTTCTGATAGGCGCTGCCCTGTCTCTGACACCGTGCCTGGAGACGTTGCTTTGGGCGCAATCTTCGCCACCAGTAAAGCCGTTGACCATTGAGGCGATTTTCGCTCCAGGAGGGCTGACGGGGCGATCTCCAGAGACTTTGGAGTGGAGTCCGGACGGATCCAAGCTGTCTTTTTTGCAATTCGACGATCAAGGTGAGCACTCCGAGCTTTGGTATGTGGACGTGGCGACCGGGGAGAAAAAGATTCTGGTCAGCGCGGCCAAATTGGCCTCGCTCGCGCCCGACTACAACAAGGTGAAGGATGAGCGCGAAAGGGAGCGGCTGACTCGGTATCACGTGGCGGCCTATCTGTGGGCTCCCGATTCGAAGCACCTGATTTTCGATTCCCAGGGGCAACTCTGGTTGTTCGATCTGGCAACCAGCACGGCGGTGCAGTTTACTTCAGCGCCCGATCCCAACATCGACCCCAAATTTTCTCCCGATGGAAGCCGCGTTTCCTACGTGCGCAAGCACAACCTTTATGTTCAACCGGTCAACGGAAAGGAAGAGAAGCAGCTTACTAAAGATACGAAGGACGATCTGTTCAATGGCGATATCGATTGGGTGTATGCGGAAGAGTTGGCGGTGAGAAGCAATTATTTCTGGTCGCCGGACAGCAAAGAGATCGTCTTCCTGCACATGGACGAAACCAATGTGCCCACCTATCCAATCGCGAACTTGATTCCGACGCATCCGACGGTGGACAACGAAAAATATCCCAAGGTCGGGGATCCGAATCCCGTGGTGAAACTCGGGGTGGTGGATGCGGAAAAGGGGAAGGTGCGCTGGATTTCGTTGACGGACGATCCGGAGGCTTATATTCCGCGCTTTGGCTGGGTGCGCGATGGCGTGGTGTGGGCGGAGGTTTTGAATCGCAATCAGGACAAAATGGATTTGTATTTCGTCGAGGCGAAATCGGGGAAGTCGGCCAAGGTGCTAACCGAGACTAGCCCGAAGGGGTGGATCAACGTGAATGATGACTTCCGCGTGCTGAAGTCGGGCGATCGGTTTTTGTGGTCGAGTTGGCGCGACGGGCACACGCATTTGTATCTATACAGTTTTGACAAAGAGAACCCACTTGCTGGCGAGGCGAAGCTGGAGCACCAAATCACGCAGGGTGATTTTGAAGTGCTGGGAGTAGAAGGCGTGGACGAGAAAGCAGAGACGGTGTTCTTTTCATCCGGCAAGGGTGATCCGCGGCAACGGCATCTTTTTTCGATCAAGCTGGATGGAAGTGGCTTGCAGCAAATCACGCGCGAGGAGGGAATGCATTCCGGGAATTTTTCCGAGGATGGCAAGTATTATGCGCAGACATTCATGGGCCCGCTGACCGCGCCACAAATCTCGCTGTGCACGGTGGGAGGAGGCTGTGCTCCGGTGTGGCAGGGCCGCGATGAAGTGGCGGAGTATGGACTGCGGGCTCCGAAGTTTTTAGAGTTCAAGGCGGAGGATGGCACGACGCTTTATGGACGGCTACTGCTTCCTCCGGAGCCGCCCACCAGCGGCAAGATTCCGCTGATCGTTAATATTTATGGCGGGCCAGCGGGGCAGATGGTGCTGAAAGAACGGCCGACTCCGTTTGATGAAGTGTTGGCGCGCAAAGGCTTCGCAATTTTCTCGGTGGACAATCGCGGTACGCCGGGACGCGACCGCAAATTCCAGACTGCGATTCGCCACGAGTTTGGCGCAATCGAATTGAAAGATCAGTTCGCCGCGCTGGACCAGCTTCTGGCGCAGTATCCGCAGCTCGATCAAGGGCGCACGGGGATCTGGGGATGGTCGAATGGCGGGTCGATGACGCTGTACGCGATGACGCATTCGGAGCGCTTTCGCGCCGGGGTCGCGGTGGCTCCAGTGACCGACCAGATCAATTACGACACCATTTACACGGAGCGGTATATGGGCCAGCTGAAGAATGATGCGGCGGGCTACCGTGAATCCGATGTGACGACTGCTGCTGCGAATCTGCATGGAGCATTGTTAATCGCCCACGGCACCGGGGACGACAACGTGCACTTCCAGAACAGTGTGCAGATGATTAATGCGCTGATCACCGCGGGCAAACAATTCGAGCTGATGATCTATCCCAATAAAACCCACAGCATCGCGGGAAGCGACGCGCGGGATCATCTGTTCCACATGATTGAGGATCACTTCGAACGGGAGTTGAAGTAGGAAGCGGGCGTGGCAGGGCAAGAAGAGTCGCGGGCCTGGCTATCTTTTCTTGTCAGGTTTCCGCGACGAACTTACCCGGTTCGAAGTCGTCTTTCTGGAGTCTTCTTTCGAAGAGCTATCCTTGGATGACGTTTCCTTGGCGGAACTTTCCTTGGAAGAATCGGACTTCGAGGAATCGTCCGACTTGGACTTTTCTTCCTTTTTGCCGTCGGAACTTCCGCCATCGGACGCGGGCGCGTGGGATTTGTTGGCGTAGTCGGTGACGTACCAGCCGGATCCTTTGAATTGCACGGCGGGAGCGGAAATCATCTGCTCCACCCGGCCGCCGCACTCCGGGCATTTCTTGACCATCCTGTCGGAGAATTTCTGTATTTTTTCGAAGCGGTGACCGCACTTCTCGCACTCGTATTCGTAAAGTGGCATGGGCTCTAAGACGGTTTTGAGGAAAGCCTTCCTACGATTTGATTCTAGGGGCGCAGGTTCGATTGCGTCAATTCAGGCGGGGGGTTCCGGTGCTCTACGCCGCTGATATTGCGGCCCTGTCGTGTTCAACATAGCAAAGCACGGCCTGCTTCAATTGCGAATCCACTTCGTCCGCGATGGTAATGACGTCGCGTAATACCTTGCTGAAATCCACCCGGTCCAGGTTCTTTTGCAAGGTGTTAAAGATACTGACCTGCAGGATTCGCGATTCCTCGACCACCATCGCGGCGCTATAGCCCTGTTGACGGCGCAAATCTCCATGCTGACGCGCCGGGACGGAAATGGTTGCTTTCTGGTTTTGAGGGAGGCGTAAACGGTAAATCAGATCAGCGATGAGATTGGGAAGATGACCGGTGCGGGCTTCGAAGCTCAACGGGACACAAGTCAGCTCTTCGTCGTGTTGCACGAGTGTCATCCAGTCCTGAATCGTCGCAGCAAGATTACTCTCCAATATGGAGGCCACACTCTGTGTGGCCACTCGCCGGTAGGGTGCGGGATTCGCGAGCTTCCGGTGGATGCGTTCCCGGAGCACGGACATTTCGATCGGCTTTACCAGGATTTCATCCGCCTGTAAGCGGATGGCGCACAGCGCTTCGTCGAGCTCCGGATACCCGCTGAGAACCAGCGTTACTGCCTCCGGGTGTGTGTGTCGCATGGCGCTGACGACGGTAAACCCGTCGCCGGCATGCGGCATGTGGAGGTCAGAGAGGAGGGCGTCAAAGGTTTCCGAAGCGATGCGGCTCAATGCTTCGCGCACGTTTGCCACGGCTACCACATCGAAGCCGTCGCGCTCCAGTGTTGCCTGTAACATACCGCGGACGGCGTCATCGTCTTCTGCTAATAAGATTCTAGGCATCCCAGTACTTCTTTCTGCCCCCCACAAAACATAGGTCTTTCGTTAATGAAAGGGTAGCGAACGCCTCCAACCCCTGTCTGTTCAAAATTGCACAGTGGTATCACGGAAAGAACGGGGTTGTTCGGATTTCGTAACAAGCATTGCTTTTTATACATGCCGGGTCCATCATTCTCTGATCGGGGTTCCCCGTGCGGAGCGTTTTATGCGTGGCAAAGCACGGACATTTGATCCAAAGACTTTCCTCGCACAAACAGGATTGGGAAGAACAATCCTGCAATATCCAAAGAACAAAGCTTTCTTCAAACAAGGCGACCCGAGTGATGCGGTTTTCTACCTGCAAAAAGGTAGAGCAAAGCTCACCGTCCTATCGACGCGAGGCAAAGAGGCCACCATCGCCATGTTGGGAGAAGAGGATTTCATGGGTGAGGAGTGCATCGCCTCGGACCAGGCTCGGCGAGTTGCATCGGCTGTCGCGATCACAGATTGTTTTGCTCTAAGAATTGAAAAAGAAGCGATGCTGAACGCGCTGCACCGGGAGCATTCGTTTTCCGATCTTTTGGTCTCGTATCTCGTTCGCCGCTACAACCAAACTCAGGAGGATTTGGTAGATCAACTCTTTAACTCCGCCGAGAAACGGTTGGCCCGGACTCTTCTGTTGCTGGCCCGCTTCGGTAAGGAAGGGAAAACCGAGAGTGTAATTCCGAAAATAAGCCAGGAAACTTTGGCGGAAATGGTCGGGACGACGCGGGCTCGAATTAACTTTTTTATGAATCGGTTTCGGCAGCTGGGTCTTATTGAATACAACGGTGGGTTGGAAGTTAAGAGTTCGCTGCTCGACATAGTGCTCCACGACTGATGTTTCTGTGCGGGAAGAATCCGGGCAAGCTGTGCGCGATTGAACGGTTCCGGGATTCATGAATCAGTTTCGGTGCAAACAGCTCTGGAGCTTGCTGGTCCTCGGTTTCAGGGCTCTCGTCAGCCGCTTTTTCACAGCCACTGTTGAAAAAGTTAACTCTCTTCAACCGGAAGCGATTGTTCAATAGCGGACACTTTCTGATCATTTGTCGTCCAGGCTTTGTGCCGCGAGACGCTTGGGTGCGGTGTTGCGCCAGGCGGCGCGGAGTGCCTTCGCGAGCGACATTTTGCGGGCGGCTTTGAGGTACACGCTGGTTGCGCCGCGGCGTCCCCAGGCACCTTTCACGGGCACGAAAACCTCCGGCTCGGCTTTGGAAAAATAGTGTTGCTGCTCGGGATGGAGCTTGACCATGCCCCAGCCCTTGGCGGGATGGCCGAGGGTCGCGAAAATTTTGCCACGGACGCGAAAATCCGGATGGTCCATGTGGGCGCTTTCGATGGCGTCGGGTAAGGCGAGAGCGAGGCGGCGAAAATCGTTGGCGGTCACTTCAGAGTCTCCGTGTCGATGTTGAACGCATAGCATAACCGTTCACGGGTCACGGAAGTTATGGTGGCGCGGTGGTAGACTCCGGCCATGCAGGATGGCGGGAGAAAAGTCGACGGTCCAGACGAGGCGGAGCCTGAAATCGTTCAGGCAAGGAAGCCGTCAGCGCTCGGGCCGGGGCCGGCGCTTTATCTAGTGGCGACACCGATCGGCAATCTGGAAGACATTACTCTGCGGGCACTGCGCGTGCTGAAGGAAGTGGACGTCATCGCCTGCGAGGATACGCGGCAGACGCAGAAACTGCTGAATCATTACGGCATTACCACCCGCACCGTCAGCTACCACGAACACAATGAGATGACACGCGCGGCAGAGCTGGTGAAAGATTTGCAGGAAGGCACGAGCGTTGCACTGGTGACGGATGCCGGCATGCCGGGAATTTCTGATCCCGGCTTCCGGCTGATTTCGCTGGCGATTCGGCATCATTTGCCGGTGGTGCCGATTCCGGGAGCGTCGGCATTCTTGGCGGCTCTGGTAGCGGGCGGTCTGCCGACGGATTCGTTCCGCTTCAGCGGATTTCTTCCGGCGAAGAGTGGGGAGCGAAGGGCAGCGCTGGAAGCGATCAAGGCTTCGCCGCGCACGCAGGTTTTTTATGAAGCGCCGCACCGGATTGTGGAGGCGCTCTTAGACCTGGTCGAGGTTTTAGGAGACGCAAGGCATGTAGTGATCGCGCGCGAGGTGACCAAGCTGCATGAAGAGTTTTTGCGCGGACGCGCCGGCGAAGTCCTGGAGACGCTGAAGTCGCGCGACGGAGTGAAGGGTGAGATCACGCTGCTGATCGGGAAAGCTGAGGAGACAGAAGTGCAGGCGCCAGCGGAGTCGCGGGTCAGCGTCCGCCAAAGGGTTGGACAGATCATGGCAGAGGAAAAGATCGATGAGAAGGCCGCGCTGAAAAAAGTAGCGAAGGAACGAGGGATCTCGAAGAGTGAGGTTTATCGGGAGTTGCAGCGGAGCAAGTGACGATATGACTACCCGACTGGACAGCCGAGGGCGGCTGTCCCCACACGAGCATTCTTACTTCCCTGCCAGCTCCCGTTTCACAATCTCGCTGACCATCTTTCCATCTACACGCATGCCGGCGCCGTTGAAGCGAGCCATGGCGTTCTTCATGACTGTGCCCATGTCCTTCATGGTGGGAGAGCCCATCTCGGCGATCGTGGCTTTCACTCCGGCGGCGACTTCATCCTCGCGGGCAGCTTTGGGCAGGTAGCTCTCGATCACGATAATCTCGGCAGCCTCTTTGTCGGCCATCTCCTGGCGTCCGCCCTTGGTGAATTGCTCGACCGATTCCTTGCGCTGCTTGATCAGCGTGGCGAGCACGGCTTGCGATTCTTTCTCGTCGAGCGGCGCCATTTTTTCGATCTCGCGATTCTTGAGGGCGGCCTTGACCATGCGCAGGGTGGAGAGGCGTTGCTCCTCGCGCGCCTTCATGGCGGCGGTGATGTCTTGCTGGATCTGTTCGATGAGGCTCATGGGGGAATTATAGACGGCAAGTGAATCTGTTTTCGTTTGTGACAGGAATCACCGCACAGGTCGCCCGCTTCCAGTAAACTAATAAACTATCCTACTGATAAGGGACTTCACCTATGCTGCGCAAGAACCGTCTTTTTACTCCCGGGCCAACGCCGCTGTTGCCGGCGGCGCAAACCGCCATGGCGTCGTTTACGGCGCATCACCGCACTGCGGACTTTCGCGCATTGTTCCAGCGCGTGCTCGCGGACATGAAAGAATTTGTTGGCACGAAGAACGATGTGCTGGCACTGGCTTGTTCGGGCACTGGAGTGATGGAGGCGTCGGTATCGAATTTGACATCGGCGGGCGATAAAGTTCTGGTGCTCACGGCTGGAAAATTCGGCGAGCGCTGGACCGGGCTGGCCAAGGCTTTCGGCTGCAACGTGGAAGTGCTATCCGTGCCTTATGGCGAAACCTTTTCGCTGAATGACATTCGCGCGAAGCTTACCTCTGATGTGCGCGCCGTATTCGTGCAGGCGACGGAGAGTTCGACGGGCGCGCGGCATGATGTGCGTGGCATCGCGAAAATTGTGCGCGAACACGACGACACGTTACTCATTGTTGATGCCATTACCGGGCTGGGCACGACGCATCTCGATGTGGATGGCTGGGGTGTGGATGTGATCATTGGAGGTTCGCAGAAGGCCTTGATGATGCCGCCCGGCCTCGCGTACTGCGCCGTCAGCGAGCGGGCGTGGAAGCGGATGGATGCGACGACTTCTCCGCGCTACTACTTCGATTTGCGCAAGGAGCGCAAGTCGGCGGCGAAGGGCGAATCGGCTTACACGCCGGCGACTTCGCTGTTTGCGGCGCTGGGAGCGGCGTTGGAATTCATCCGCGAAATGGGGAATGGCGAGCTGACCAAGGGACGCGAAGCGCTGGTGGATAATGCCGAACTCTGTGCGGAAATGGCGCGCGCAGGGGCGCAGGCCCTAGGCCTAAAGTTGTACGCCGCTTCGCCGGCGGCCGCGCTGACGGCGATCTGCTCGCCGGACGGGCTTGATTCCGGAAAGATCGTGAAAGAATTCCGCGAGTCATTCGATGCGGTGGTGGCCAACGGACAGGGCGAGATGAAGGGCCAACTGTTCCGCATCGCGCACATTGGCTACTACGATTATCTGGACACGATCGGCATTCTGGGCGCACTCGAACATGTTCTGGCGCGCGTGACCGGAAAGACTGTTGAGTATGGCTCAGCTCTGCGAGCAGCCCAGGAAGTGTATGCGCGCGGGCTGTCCAGAAATTCGCAACTTGTGGAAGCCTGAGGACCGCATGAAACGGTCCTCATCCTAGTTGATAGTAAAGTTCATCGGAGCCGAAGTCTCCGCTAGCGTTCCGCCACTGCCGTATGTGCCCATGCCAGCGATGGCCGGGTTTGTAACGGTGATGGGGACGGTCGCGGGAGTTGCAATATCCTCGGCCGCGATGGTTGCAGTCAGTTGGCTGGCACTCACGTGGGTTGTAGTTTTCGCCGCGCCATTCCAGTTGACGGTTGCGTTGGACGAGAAGTCGCTGCCGTTTACGGTCAGTACAAATGCCGCTCCACCGGAATTCATCGCGTTGGGGGCGAGTTCGGCGATGGTTGGCATGGTTCCGGCTACCGCGGGAGTGGTGGATTTCGAACTGTAGCCGCCGCACGCCAGCGTGAGGCACGCCAGCACGGCTAGCAATGCTGCTGAATATCTCTTCATGACGATCCTCCAAGGGCGGTTGCCCACATAATGAAGTCTAGGAAGGAAGCGAAGTGAGTGTGTCAGCGGTGTGTCAAATGTCTGTCAAGGTTTTGTTATGCGATTCCTCGCTTTGAAGGGTCTCCGGTAAGGTCTTAAGAAAGGGATAAGTGCATTCGTGAAAATTGTCATAGCGGAAAAGATTTCCGCCTCGGCGGTGGAGCAGCTTAAGGAACCGGGATGGGTCGTGCTGACCGCGGATCAACTTGCGGGCAAACTGGAAGCGGAGTTGGAGTCGGCAGACGCGTTGATCGTGCGTTCGGCGGTACAAGCGGACGCGGCGCTGTTGTCGCATGCAAAGAAGCTGCGCGTGATTGGCCGGGCGGGCGTGGGCGTGGACAATATCGATCTGGATGCGGCCACGCGGCAGGGCATTGCGGTGATGAATACGCCGGGCGCGAATGCGGTGGCCGTGGCGGAACAGACCCTGGGCATGATGCTGGCGATGGCTCGCCATCTTTGCCGTGCCGATGCGTTGATGCATGCCGGCAAATGGGAGAAGAAATCGCTGCAAGGCACCGAGCTGCGCGGCAAGACCTTGGGCATTGCGGGGCTCGGGCGCATTGGCATGGAAGTGGCGCGGCGGGCGCGAGTTTTTGGAATGGAGATCGTTGGGCATGATCCGTTCGTTTCGGTTGCCGTGGCGAAGGAACAGGGCATACGGCTTGTGAGCATGGACGAACTTTATGCTACGGCGGATTACATCACGTTGCATGTCGGACTCACGCCGCAGACCGCGGGGATGATCAACGAAGGCGCCATTAAGAAAATGAAAAAGGGCGTGCGGCTGGTAAATTGCGCGCGTGGAGAATTGGTGAACGAGGGCGACTTGGCGCAGGCGCTGAAACAGGGTCACGTTGCGGCTGCGGCGCTTGATGTGTTCAACGAAGAGCCTTTGAAAAACTCTCCACTGCAGGCGGTGGAGAATCTGATTCTTACGCCACACATTGGTGGGTCCACGTATGAGGCGCAAGAGGCTGTGGGTGTGCAGATTGCGCAGCAGGTGCGCGAGTATCTGAAGCATGGAGTGATTCAGAATGCGGTGAATGTTCCTTCGGTTTCAGCCGAAGAATATGCGGAGATGCAACCGTACATTGTGCTGGCGGAACGGATGGGAGCGTTTCTGGCGCAGATTTCCGAAGGGTCGATGGAAGAGATTTCGTTGCGCTACAGTGGGCACATTGCGGAGTGGAAAACGGAGTTGATCCGCAACGGGGCGATCAAGGGCATTCTCAATCAGGCTCTGGAGGAAAAAGCGAATCTGGTGAATGCCGCGTCACTGGCGGATCTTCGCGGGCTTCGCATTCATGAGTCGCACAAGGCGAAGGCCTCAACCGGCGGCGCAGGGAGCGTGCTCTCGGTGTTTCTGAAGAGCTCCACCGAAGAACATATGGTGAAAGGAGCGGTACTGCATGGGACTGCGCCGCGGCTGCTGCACATCGATGGTATTGACGTGGAAGCGCCGCTGGAACGCAATCTGATCTACTTACGGAACAGCGATGTGCCGGGAGTGATCGGCAAGGTGGGCACGATCCTGGGCGAGAGCGAAATCAACATTGCGGACTTTTCACTGGGGCGCCGTGGCGCAGAAGCATCGACCGAGGCACGGGAGGCGATCGCCGTGGTTCACGTGGATGGCAGCGTGCCCGACGATGTGCTGAGAAAGCTGGAGAAAATCCCGGCAGTGCGGCAGGCGAAGGCGGTGCGACTGTTCTAGGGATTGTTCCTACGAGTTCGATTCATCCCGCCGCAGCTTGCGGCTCTCCGCCAGCAAGGCCATCGAGTGCATTAAATTCTGCAGCGTCACGATGCCCACCAGGCGCTCTTCTTCGACTACGGGAATGATGCTGAGGTTGCGCGCCGTGAGTTTGCGGAAGGCGGAAGCGAGCGATTCCTGGCGGATCGAGACCTCGAAGAGCTTATTCATCACGGCTTGAACATAGCCGTTGCCTTCGACACGCAGCGCTTCCAGAATACGCTGCTTGGAAATTACTCCTACCATGTCGCTGCCGCGGACAACGGGGAAATCATCCTGCAGAGAATGCACAGCTTTATCCAGGGCGTCTTCGAGCGTGTCGGCCGGAGATAAAGTTGCGAAGTCGGTGAGCATCACTTCTTCCAGGCGGACATTGTCCAAGACCGACTGGAAGATGACGGCGCGTTCTTCCAGCTGAGCGGCAGAAAAGATAATGACGCCAACCATGGTCAGCCAGGTATCGCTGAACAGGCCTGCAACCATCAGGAGCATGGCCAGGGCGTGGCTGATCGAAACAGCACGGCGAGTGGCCGCGGCGGGATCGATGCTGCGAGCGAAATAGGCGCGCAGGACGCGGCCTCCATCCAGCGGATAGGCGGGCAGAAGATTAATACCGGCTAAATAAAGGTTTGCCCACACTAAACTGCGCGGAAGGTTTCCCGACTGGAAGAACGGCCACTTCCACAGATTCGCTTCCGGAATAACGGCATAGACGATACCGGCCGCAAGCAGAGCAAACGCGAAATTCACCAACGGGCCAGTGAGCGCGATGCGAACGTCGCGCTTCCAGGCCTCCGCGCCGGTGACCGGCGGTTCCACGTGCGATTCATCAAAAACGGTGACGCCGCTGAGCGGGAGAAGAATCACCGCCTTGGGAATCATCCCGGCGCGCCGGGCTACCAGCATGTGCCCGATTTCATGAGCGGCAACGCAGGCCAGCACTATCCCCACCAGCGCGAGATCCCGCGATCCGTTGGCCGAGCCATGCACGTTGTATTCGGTCCAGAAAACAAACAGCGGCAGGAGCAGGAAAGTCAGGTGAATGCGGACGTCAACCCCGAACAGCCGACCGACGTGGATGGAGAAACTTCGCATGAGTTTGGCTACTACAGTTATTTTACATGGTCGGATATATTGACCACGGTACTCGAAAGTACAGCGCCATGCGCGTGATCGCCGGCAAATTCCGCGGCCGTCCTCTGCGGTCCTTGAGCGGGGCGGATATTCGGCCGACGTCGGACCGGCTGCGGGAGACGCTGTTCAATGTGCTCACGGCGGGCAATCCGGCGGCACTCGAGGGCACGGTGTGGCTGGATCTATTTGCCGGCACCGGCGCGGTGGGAATCGAGGCTCTGAGCCGGGGAGCCAGGCAGGTGTACTTCGTAGAGACCGCGCCGCGGGCGGCGAAACTGATCGGACGGAACCTGCAGAGCCTGGGAATCGAGGAAGGGTACAGAATTCTAGACGATGATCTGCCGGGAATTTTATGGCGGCTGCAGCGGGAGCACGTCGCCGGGGACATTGTTTTTCTCGATCCCCCGTACCGGATGCAAGAAGCATATCAGCAGACCCTAACGGCGCTGGCCGATTCGACGGTGGTGTGGGCTATGTCATTGGTGATTGCGGAGCACGAAAAGAAATTTGATCCAGGAGACGAATTCGGATCGCTGCGAAGGGTTCGCAAACTGGTGCAAGGCAATGCCGCGTTGAGTTTCTACCGCATCGGGGGAAGTCCTGACCTGAATCGATGAATCCTGACTCAGTTGCGGCAGAGCGGACTACATGAGCAGTTCGTTATCCAGCCGGGCGATCGGGTGCTGCATCTCCTGCAGATCGTTCTTCACCATGTTGAGGCCGTAAACGCAGCCTTCAAACTCGCGGGAAAGATTCGCGAACAGCGGCGCCACTTTGGCGTATTCGAAGTGCTCGAATTTCGAAACAATGTAATAGCTTTCTTTTCCGGCTTTTACCCATTCCACAAAATTCTCCAGGCGATGGCGACGGAGGCGGAAGTGGTTGATGCTCTCGGGAAACATTCCGGCGAAGAACAACGCGTAGTCTCCAATGTGCTTGCGCACCTGGCGCTCACGATCGAAGGACGGCGCGGGGCCGTAGATGGGATCGGATTCCAGAAGCATTTCGCCCAAGTCAGCAAGCGGGCGATCGGCAACGTCATGAATCCTGAACAACTGATCTGCCTCGCAGAATTCGGTTAGCAGATGCGACACGTAGGAGACGACCTGCGGATCGCGGATGCCGATCTCCTCGGCGTAGTGGCGACCAACCAATTCCTGGAAAAGCTGACGCAGTGGATGAGATTCCGGAATCATTTGTGTTTAGGCCCCCCGAATTCCGTGTTGCACACGGGATTCCAACGTTACTGGGTAACAGTTACCGCAGCTACTCGACAAATGCAAGTGACTTTTGTTTATCGAGCGAATCATTTTTGCGAATGATTAGAGAGTTTGGTCAGCAAGAAGGTTTTTCGCAACTTTTGTTGGCACACTCGCTTCATGGCTGCTAATGGCGCCTTGTTGGCCCTGCGAATAAAATGACATTGAAGCGAAAGGAATAACAGAAAATGGCACGAACGAATATCTCCAGTGGGACGGCGTGGGAGCCGATTGTGGGTTATTCCCGCGCGGTGAAGATCGGACCCTACGTGCACGTGTCGGGAACTACCGCGACCGGTGCCGACGGCAAGATTGTGGGCGTGGGAGATGTATACTCTCAGGCGGTGCAGACGCTGAAGAATATCGAGAGCGCTCTGAAGAAGGCAGGCGCCGGCATGAAAGATGTGGTGCGAACGCGCATCTATGTCGTAAACATTGCGGAGTGGGAAAAGGTCGGCAAGGCGCATGGAGAATTCTTTGCCGACATTCGTCCGGCAACCTCGATGGTTCAGGTGAGCGCTCTGATTTCTCCCGAGATTTTGGTGGAGATCGAGGCGGAGGCGATACTGCCTGAGTAAGATATCGACTTCTTAGCGCTGTGCCAGTGCCTTCGACATTTTCACGAAGTGACATGGCTGCTTCGTGTCAATTCCGGCGGTAAATGGCGCAACGCCGGTCTCAACATAACCGCGGCGACGATAGAAGTCCGGCAATTCCTTGCGCAGATTGACGATCTGGATATCCATGAACTGGCTGCCTGCCTTCCGGCAATAATCCTCCGCAGCCGTCATCAACTTTGATCCCAGACCCGATTTCTGCGCCATAGGATCAACGGCTAGCAAACCGAGATAGGACCGATCACCCTTCATCTCCACATACACGCAGCCTATGATTGCGCCGTCCTCGTCGGAGACGAGGAACTCTCCCGTCTGCAGCTGCGACTGCACTTGCTCCACAGTGATTCGATCGCGTTCGATAAAAAAGCTCTCAGCCTGTCGGAAAGCCGCGTTGATTAGGTCAGTGATGGCCTTCGCCTTCGCCTCTGACGGCACCGCTATGCGCACGGCCACAGTATCCCTCCTCCCGCAGTTCAGAGTTCCAGCCAACTCGCCCGCCGATTGTACAAGGGTATAGAATCCTTCCCGCCCGGTCATCCGTCAGGATTTCGGCGCAGTACGCGAAGAGTTTCTTGCTTAAGTATCGTTAGGAGAGCAATGTGAAGAACTTCGGTTGGATGTTGCTTCTTGCTTTCTGCGTTAGTGCTTTCGCCCAGGAATCCGCTCCCACGAGTGCGCAGTCCGTTACGGTAATTCGCGCCGGTGTTCTGATCGACGGCAAGTCGAATACTCCGCGGCACGACCGGGTGATCATCATCCGCGGCAATCGGATCGAGAGTGTGACGGATTCGGCGAGCGCGAAAATTCTCTCCGGCGTGACCGTCATCGATTTGTCGAAAGCCACACTCCTGCCCGGCCTCATAGATTGCCATACCCACATTTTCTTGCAGGGAGAAGACCCGACTCAGGGCGGATACGACGTGAACATCCTGAATGCGCCGTTGGCGTTGCGCGCGGCCCGGGCGACGGTTGCAGCGCGGCGGGCATTGGAACAAGGTTTCACGACGCTGCGTGACGTAGAAACCGAAGGTGCTGGTTACGGCGACGTGGGCATCAAGCAGGCCATCGAGCAAGGCTACATTCCCGGGCCGCGATTATTCGTTTCAACCCGCGCCATCTCGACGACGGGAGGTTATCCGTTGGAGGGTTATGCTCCCGAGCTCGACATGCCGAAGGGCGCGCAGATTGTCGACGGGCCGGTAGAGGCTCGCAAGGCGGCGCGCGAGCAACTGGACCACGGCGCCGACTGGATCAAGGTCTACATGACGCATCGTTCCTGGGTGGGTAAGAATGGCGAGTTGGTCTCGCAGCCTACGCTCACGGTCGAGGAGTTGCGGGCGATTGTGGATGAGACTCACGGCTGGGGCAAGAAGGTTGCGTGTCACGCGTATGGCGGCATCGGCTTGCATCGTGCGCTGGATGGCGGATGCGACTCCATCGAGCACGGGCTTGATCTGGATGACGCGGCGATTGCCCAGATGCTGAAACAAGGCACATGGTATGTTCCGACTATCAGCGCGTACTACCACGATTGGGCTCCGGCGGATACTCCTGCCGGACAGCGCGACCGCCTGCGGGTGTCCGTGCACGAACCGTCGTTTAAGAAAGCAATGAGGGCCGGAGTGAAGATTGCGTTTGGTACGGATATGGGCGGAATTCCGTGGAACGAACCAATCGCGCAGGAGTTTCCGCGCATGGTGGATCTGGGAATGTCGCCGATGGAAGCCATTCGGAGCGCGACCTCGCGCGCAGCTACGATGCTGGAGATGGATGGGAAGATCGGCGTGGTTGCGCCCGGAGCGTTTGCCGACATCATCGCGGTCAGCGGCGATCCATTGCAAAACATCAAGGCCCTGGAAAATGTGCAGTTCGTGATGAAAGATGGCAAGGTTTTCAAGAGCGTAGAATCAGGAAATAGATGATCCAAACGGGAGTATGCGATGAACCCGCATTCGACGCAGATATTGGGGCTGATTGTGGTTTCTGTGTGGGCTATCGCAAGCGCAAAAGGGGCGAAAGAGAAACTGCTTAGCCTGGTCACGATCGTCGCGTTCATGGCGGCGGCCCTGGGCATTGGGCTACTGTCTGAGGTTTGGAGTGGGAACTCGGCGGCTCGCGGGAACATGGCAATCAACCTGATGATCCTGCTCGGTGTGGTCAGTGCGATTGGCTGCATATTCAAGAACAGACGCCGCGGAAACCAGCCCTTCGCCGGCCGATGAGCCGTAATTCGACGCCCGCCGTTCGGAGGTGGGCTTTGTCAAAGTACGTAATTCCGCTCAATTCCCTTGACATCGGCTGCGCCGTGAGCATAATGCATCAATCCCGAATTCTGGTTTGGATGAGGTCGTGCTTGGGTCATCCGCGCGGAGCGGGGAGGGGGTGCTTATGAGCGTGCTTGAGCTTTGTGACCGGGAAGTGGCCGCGGTACCGCTGGAAGCCAGCGTAGCCGACGCTATCAATAAAATGCTCGACCACCATGTGGGAGCGGTGGCGGTAGTCGACTCCGAGTTTCGAGTTGCCGGAATTTTTACCGAACGCGATGTCCTCCGCAAGATGTCGCTCAGCCGCACTGATCCGCAGACCACCTCGGTCCGCGAGCTGATGACCACTCCGGTGGAAATGGCGACGCGTGGCACCGGCGCGGGCGAGGCGCTGACGACCATGCTCGAGCGCCACTTCCGCCACCTGCCCGTGGCCGACGACAACGGCAAACTGCTCGGGATCCTTTCCATTCGCAATCTGTTGGAGTGGCGCGTCGACGACCTTAGCCGCGAGCTGGAATCGCTGGAGCAGTACGTCTCGAATGATGGACCGGGAGGCTAGGCCTTCATCCGCGGCAAATTCCGGGTCGCATCCGTGTTGCTTCATCCATGAACTAAGAGCAGTTCTTTCTTCTTCCTGCGATTCTTCATGAACCTCTGTGGTTTTTCCTGCCATGGGCGGTGGGATTTTTGCCTTCGCAAATATACCTTGACACGTATATGTTGTATGAAGTATATAAAGGACATGGAATCTGTATTCGAAATCATTGCGGAGCCGAACCGCCGCGCGATCTTAAGCCTCCTGGTCTTGTCACAAAAGTCGGTGGGAGAGATCGAGCGCAAGCTTCGTATGCCGCAGCCGACCGTGTCGAAGCACCTGCGAGTGCTGCGCGAGGCCGGGTTCGTGGAATCGACGGTGGACGCACAGCGCCGTCTCTACCGGCTGAAGCCAGAACCGTTTCAGGAAGTGGATGCCTGGCTGGCTCAGTTCCGCCGCTTCTGGTCGGCTCATGTGGATGCTCTCGAACGCCACCTTGATCGAATGGATCAGGACCGCATGGAGCATCATCCATCAACACCAACGAAAAGGAAACCTAATGAGAAGACGACGCGGCCCAAACCGCGAACGTGACAAAGGAGAAACGAAATGAAAATCAAAGTGACCAGCGTATACGTGGACGACCAGGAGAAGGCCCTGCGCTTCTATACCGAGGTACTGGGCTTTGCCAAGAAGGCCGATTTCAGTCAAGGCCCGTTTCGCTGGCTGACCGTGGCCTCGCCGGAGGAGCCGGACGGCACTGAGCTGCAGCTGGCGCTGAACAACAATCCCGCGGCCAAAACGTATCAGCAGGCGATCTTTCAACAGAGCCAGCCCGCGGCGAATTTTTTTACCGACGACATCAAGGGCGACTACGAGCGGATCAAGGCCCGCGGCGCCGAGTTCACGATGCCGCCCACCGACGTGACCGGCTCGACCATTGCAATGCTGAACGACACCTGCGGCAACCTGATTCAGCTGACGCAGTTGAAGCGCTGGTCATAATGGAAAAAAGATGAGCGACCGCGAGCAGTACACACCGGGTCCCGCTAACATCGCGCGGGTACAAAAAGACCGGGGACAAAACGGTGAAGAGAAGTGGGCGCTCGTTCTTGTCCGCGAGCTGCGCCACTCGCCGGAAAAAGTCTGGGAGGCGCTTACCGATCCGGCGCATCTTCGCGAGTGGGCTCCCTTTGACGCCGATGGGAGCCTGGGTACGGTCGGAGCGACGGTGAAGCTCACCACGGTGGCAGCGCCCAGGGTGAACGTTTCCGAAACCAGAGTGACGCGAGCCGAGGCTCCCAAGCTGCTTGAGTACAACTGGGGTGAGCACGATATGCGATGGGAACTCGAAGCCCATGGTGGTGGCACGCGCCTGACGCTGTGGACCAACATCGGTCAGCGCTTCATCGCAATGGGTGCTGCCGGGTGGCAGATTTGTTTCGATGTTTTGGATCATCTGCTCAGCGGAAATCCGATCGGCCGCATTGTCGGGCCCGAGGCGATGAAGTTCGCCTGGCAGCGGCTGAACGCGGAGTACGCCAAGCAGTTCGGGATTGAAACGCCCAACTGGCCGCCACAAAAATCGTGAATCATGGTGGATCGCAAAGTTCTGGAACGAAAGAGACCGAAGACCGAATTCAAGGAGTGACATCATGGCCACAGCAGCCAATACCGCCAACATCGTGAACCGAGGCATC
>DATEQW010000126.1:0-3448 GCA_035272245.1 Candidatus Sulfotelmatobacter sp.
CGCTATCGCCAGGATCTCGCCGGACCGCGAGACGTTCTTGAATCCGCCGATGCTGATGGCCAATACCTCTATCGCACTCTGATCGCGCCGGCGCAATCGCTTTTAAAGAAGGACGCGAAAGTTCTCATCATTCCCGATGGAAGCCTGAACAACCTGAATTTTGAAACGCTCTTGGTTCCCGAACCGAAGCTGCCCGCGCCAAACCCCTCTCAGCCGAAGCTGCACTATTGGATCGAAGATGTGACCATTGCCGATGCTAGTTCGCTACGCATCCTAAGTGGCGCGTCCACGGCGCAGAAACGAGAGCGCACGCTGCTCCTCGTCGGCGACAGCGTTGCTCCGAGCGATAAATATCCCCAGCTCGCGCAGGCCGCAGCCCAAATGGAAAGCGTAGCCAGACATTTTCCAGCGGCGGCGCAAAAGATACTTACGCGAAAAGACGCGACGCCGTCGGCCTATCTCGGCAGCAATCCCGAACGGTTTTCCTACATCCACTTTGTGGCGCACGGCACGGCGAGCCGATTGAGTCCGCTCGATTCGGCGATCGTGCTCTCGAAAGACAGCGCCGAAGACGATTCTTTCAAGCTCTATGCGCGCGATATCATCCGCCATCCGTTGCGGGCCGAACTGGTTACCGTGTCGGCATGTTATAGCGCCGGTGAGCGGTCTTACACGGGCGAGGGGCTAGTCGGGCTCTCCTGGGCCTTCCTCAGGGCAGGCGCCCACAACGTGATCGCCGCCTTGTGGGACGCGACCGACGCTCCCACCCAGCAACTCATGGACAAGTTTTACGATGAACTCAACCAAGGCGCGGCCCCGGACGCCGCTCTGCGCGCCGCCAAACTCTCCCTACTTCATCACAGCGGATTCCACAATCCCTATTACTGGGCGCCTTTTCAACTCTACGCACGGCTGGGCTGAAGTGCTGGTCAGTAAAACTCTCTTGCGATTTCGAGCGTTTGGGCCCGCTCGAAAAATCCAGTAACATAGCTTTATGTTTCTTTCTCGGTGCTTGATTGTCCCCCCCAAACATTCCTTTTCGACGCGGTCGTATTCCGCATGAGACCTTCTGACGGTTTGCACTTTAAAACCTATCTCTTGATCTTTTTGATGGTGATTTTTGGCCCTCTTGGCAATGTCCTCCTCGGCAAGGGGATGAAGCGGATTGGCCCGGCGAGTACTGGTACGCTGGCGCAGGCGCTGGAACTCCTTTCCCGCGTCCTCACTTCGGGCACAATTTGGTTGGGCATCGGCTCTCTCATTACGTTCTTCGTGGCTTACATGCTGGTGCTCTCTTGGGCGGATTACAGTTACGTTCAACCAGCTTCGTCGGCAGCTTACGGTATGGTCGCATTGCTGGCACATTTCCTCCTGCGTGAAGTGGTCACACCGACGCGTTGGATCGGGGTGCTGGTCATTTGCATGGGCGTCCTGGTGGTCGGGTATACGCCTCCTCGTACCACGGAGCCCCACTAGAATGCGCGAGATCATCCTCTACTTGCTAATCATTGGTGCGGGCACGGGTGGCGAATTGTGCGTAGCCCGAGCCATGAAGGTAGTCGGCGAGGTCAAGGATTTTCGCCCGTCCGCTCTGCTCCGCTTGGTCCCCCGCGTGTTGCGAGTTCCATGGATCTGGATCGGTCTAACCCTCATGGGTACTGCGTTCTTCTCCTTGCTCGCGGTTCTATCGATAGAAAACGTAAGTCTCGTGGTTCCGGTCACAGCGCTGAGCTACGCCGCCGGAGCATTAGGAGGGAAATTCTTTCTCGGCGAACAGGTGACGCCGAGGAGGTGGGCAGGCGTGCTTCTGGTGTGCGTTGGTGTCGCTTTGGTGGTCGTAGGGCGGGGATAATTTGCCGGCAAAAATTAATAAGTATTCAAGTACCGGTATAGCGAGGAGGGTTGTTTTAGGGCCTTGCGGTAAAATCTCAACCGCGACGAGTGGTCGTGACATCATATAGAATTCCTTTAAGCTTCTGTTTTCGCGTTTCTAGCTGGCAGATTTTCGCCGTGCCCTGGCTCCGGAAAGTCGTGGCTTCCGTGCGCCAATCTGCGGGAATCGCAAGCTGATTCTAGAGCAGTAATGAGGGTCAGGCGCTTGTGTGGGATAGTCGGCTTCACGCATAAAAATTGGATACCTGATTCCGGCCGCATTCAGCGCGCCGCCGCCGCACTGGTTCATCGGGGACCAGACCAGCAGGGTGTATTCCAATCCAGTTCCTGCTCCTTGGGCGCAACGCGACTCAAGATTATAGACCTCGGCTCCGGCGATCAACCCATCTTGTCGGACGATGGCGATGTGGCCATCGTATTCAACGGCGAAATCTACAACCACCAGGAACTGCGGCGCGAACTCGAAGGGCTCGGCCACCGCTTCCATTCGCACTGCGACACAGAAGCTGTTCTTCGAGCATTTCTCGAATGGGATACGGGTTGTTTTGCGCGTTTGCGTGGGATGTTCGCGGTCGCACTCTGGACGAAGTCGACCAAACGCCTCGTCCTGGCACGCGACCGCATAGGAATCAAACCCCTTTATTTCGCGCGGCGCGGAAACGATCTCTTCTTCGGTTCGGAATTAAAGGCGATTCTGATCCATCCCGAGATCGAGCGACGACTAAGTTTAGAGGGCCTGGATTGCTATCTCTCGTTGAATTACGTTCCCTGCCCCTGGACGCTGGTCGAAGGCATTGAAAAACTTCCTCCAGGAAAGTGGCTGGAGTGGCAGGACGGTAAAGTTTCCTCCGATTCCTATTGGTCCTTGCCGTTCGGAGTCATTCGTGATCGGACATTGGAGTCTGCCCGCGAAGAATTAGACGCACTTCTGCGGCAATCCGTACGCGAGCACCTAGTGTCTGATGTGCCGCTGGGTATGTGGCTGAGTGGAGGCATCGATTCGTCTGCGATTTTGCACTACGCGGCTGAATCCGGCGCGCCGCTCAAAACTTTCTCGATCTCGTTCCAGGGACGCAGTTTCGACGAAACTGCGTACATTCGCGAAGTAGCGCAGCGATACCAGACCGATCACGAGGAAGTTGATCTCAATCCCGAAGTCGATCTGCGGGATGCGATCGAGCAGTTCGCGTACTACTCGGACGAACCTTCGGCAGATGCGGGAGCGCTTCCCGTCTGGTTCCTTTCCAAGCTGAGTAAGACGAAGACGACCGTCAGCCTGAGTGGTGAAGGGGCGGACGAGTTGTTTGGCGGCTATCTCACGCATCGGGCGAACCGCCTTGCTGCTGTCGCCCGGCGATTCCCGCGCAGGGCTCTCCAGCTTGCCTCCAGCGTCTTGCAGGTATTGCCCGTTTCGGATGACAAGATCAGCTTCGAATATCAGCTGAAAAGATTCCTCGAAGGCTGCCAGATGTCTCCCGAGAGCGCGCACGTCTACTGGAATGGAACCTTCAGCGAGGCACAAAAGGCGGCTCTGTTGCGCGTGGAGATTCCACCC
>DATEQW010000127.1:0-9320 GCA_035272245.1 Candidatus Sulfotelmatobacter sp.
GTAGAACTGGTTGTTGACGGTCGAAGCCGCACCGGCCGAAGGCGTCGAGGCGAAGAAGTAGCCGCTCTTGCCAGCGCCACCAGCGATGGCGGAGGCCAACAGGTTGTCGATCAGGCAAGCAGTACCCGTGCCCGGAGTGCACGGAGCAGCGCCACCCAAGGCGGCCAGGGCAGTGTAGCCGATGGTCGGATAAGCCGAGTAATAACCGACTTCACCGGTGACGATGGAGCGCTCGGAAGCGGCCGCAGACGAATCATTGGCTGCCATACGGGCGCGCATCAGGTTAGGAATCGCAATAGCTGCAATGATCAGGATGATGGCCACCACGATCAGCAGTTCAATCAGTGAAAAACCCTTCTGTTTCCGCATCTCGATTTTCCCCTCGTTTTGGACTTTGGTTGAATTCATTTCTGGTCACGAATGACGCAGTCGATCCTGATGTTCGCACCTTCCGGACCAAACTCGATAGTTACCTTGGTTCCGGGTAGACTTCCACAACCGCTTTATTTTCATGGCAGATGGAAACTTCCGCCTTCATTGTAAGCGCTTCTGCTGCAGCCCGATGGCAAAATACGTCGATCAATCTGACAATTCGCGTCATCGTAGCTCGACCTCTAATTGAGAACGCTCTCATCCTTTTCTCTTGCACACAGGTCTCTGTGGCGGCTGGTTACCCGATCACTTAGGTAACTCTTGAGAGCCGAACTCGGGGTGAGGGACAAGCGCCTCTGCGTATAATCGCAGTCACAGAAGCGAGGACGAGATGAGTTCCGGCCCGACAATCGTTGCAGAGCAGCCCGCAGCCGCGTCCAGCGCAGAGCCACACCCTTTGATTGCTGCCAGGAAGCGCCGGGTTATTCTGTGCCTTCTACTGGTTCTGGTCACGCTGGGATTTTATAGTTCGGTTGTCCACAATCGCTTCACTACGCTGGATGATGAAGTTTACATTCTGCATAATCCGCACGTTCGCGCGGGATTGACCTGGAACACATTCGCCTACGCCTTTACGACCTTTGATGCGGGCAATTGGCACCCCCTTACCTGGATGTCGCATGCTCTCGATTGCCAGCTCTTCAATCTGAACCCGGTCGGCCACCATTACGTAAACCTTCTACTGCATGCTCTGAATGCGGTTCTGTTGTTTCTGCTGCTGGAAGCGGCCACCGGACTTACGTGGCCGAGCCTGATGGTGGCGGCGCTGTTCGCTCTTCATCCCGTGAACGTAGAGTCCGTGGCCTGGGCGGCTGAGAGGAAGAACATTCTCAGCATGACCTTGTGCTTGCTCGCCATGTACGCTTACGGGTGGTACGTGCGGCGGGTCAGCGTGAAGAGATATGCTCTGGTCGCAACGTTATTCGCCCTGGGACTGATGGCGAAGCCGGAGATCGTGACGCTGCCGTGCGTATTGTTGCTATGGGATTATTGGCCGTTAGAGAGAATGAAAGGGCCAGCGCGTCCAGCAGATTCTGGCGGCGAGCCATCGCAGAGATCGTTCTCTTTCCTGTTCGTGGAGAAGGTCCCGTTATTTCTGCTTTCACTCTGCAGCGCGATCGTGACCGTAATTGCCGCAAGATCGAGCGATGCGGTGCGCGGCGGGTTTACGGGAGCACGGGTTGGAAACGCGCTGCTTTCCTATATCCGTTATTTGGTCAAGGCCTTTTGGCCGGCAGGGCTGGCAGTCATGTATCCCTATCATGGCCATTCGATTCCAGGTTGGGCAATTCTCGCTTCCGCCGCGACATTGGTTCTTGTTACTGCCATTGTCCTGCGTTTCCGCAGTCATCGTTATCTCGTGGTTGGCTGGTTCTGGTTTCTGGGCACTCTGGTCCCAGTGATCGGCCTTGTCGAGGTCGGCATGCAAGCGATGGCGGACCGTTACGCCTACCTGCCGTTTATCGGCCTGTTCATAGCCGTGGTCTGGGGCGTAGCCGAAACCGCTCGATGGCGAAAGGTACCCGCTGCATGGTTGGCTGTTCCAAGTGTCTTGATCCTGGCGGTTCTTGGAATGGTTACGTGGCATCAGATCTCCTACTGGCATGACGGCGAGACCATGTGGAGGCACACGATCAGTGTGACCGGGCGTAACACCATGGCGCACGATGGCCTTGGCTACACGCTGGCAGAGCAAGGGCGGGTGGAAGAGGCGATTGCGGAGTACAAGACAGTCGAGGAGATGCACGGATATGGAGCTCCAGCGATCATCCAGGTTGGAGTCTTCGAACAGACCCACGGCCACTTGCGGGAGGCGCTGGGGCAATACAAACAGTCTCTCGAGGTCTCGATCGATGCCAATGAGCGATCGGAGGCCTTCGCCCACATGGGCGCAGCCTTTGTGCAGGCGGGTGACATCCAGAACGCCAAGCTCGGCTACGGGTATGCGCTCCAGCAGAATCCCGAGAACACCTTCGCTCTGATAGGCAGTGGCCTGTTGGCGGAGCGCGAGGGTGATTCCACATTTGCCATGGTGCAGATTGCGCGCGCGCTGAAGGTCAAACCGACCGACGTGGGCTATCTCCTGCTCGAAGAGGTGTTGCGGCGAGCTGGGCGAGTGCCGGAGGCGGATGAGGCGGAACAGTATGCGCAGCGGATCTCGAGCGACTTAGCTCAGGCCCGGCAGTCAGCGGCGCAGGAACTCGCAGCGGCCGGGATAAAGCCTGAATAGAAAAGCGGGAAAGGCTATTTGGCGGATTGTGCCGCGGCTTGCAGCCGGTCGATGGCTCGCCGGGCCGCCGATCCCTCGGGGTGCAGGCGAAGTTCTTCCCGATACTCCCCCAGAGCTAAGAGAGGCTGGGAATCCTGTTCCAGCGCCTGGCCCATCTCATAGTGAAAGCCTTCGGCGGTGCCATCAATACTGAGGGCTTGCTGGAAAAACTGGATAGCTTCTTCCGGGCGGTGCTGGCTCAAGCGGATCTGTCCCAGACCGAACCACGGGGGAGCGACGCGGGGGTCTTGCTGCAAGGCCAACTGAAACCAGCGCTCGGCTTCGGGCAAATCTCCGGTGTGCTGGTAGGCGAAGCCAGCGAAATCCGCGGCGCGCCAGCCGGGCTTTAATTCGTAAGAGCGAACGAAGTGAGGGGCAGCGTCCGCAAATTTGTCGCGAGCGCTGAGTGCGGAGCCGTAGTTCAGCTGGGCCCACTCGTTGTCCGGAGCGCGGCTGACGGCGCGCGAAAATAGAATGACGTCGTTCGCCCAGTACTGGGACTGAATGGCGCTGGCAAAAGCCAGGACCACAGCAATGCAGGCTGCCAAGGGGCGCACGAACTGCGCGTTCGGCCATTTCTTTCGGATCCAGCCATAGGCGGAGCCCGCAAGCAGCGCCACGCCGAGCATGCTCATATACATGTAACGGTCGTGGACGAAGTCGTCTTGGTTCATCCACCGGAGGTTGAAAGCTGGAAGCATGGGGAAGATCAGCCAGGCAAAGGCCACCCACAATCGAGGATCACGCCTCGCGACTCTGACAGCCAGTGCGGCCAGGGCAATCACAGCAATCATGACGAGAAGGAACTGTCCGCTAGCGGGCGATTCGACCGCGCGGAAGTCGTACTGGGGGCTCAGGCCCACGGGGACAAAAACACGGTATAGATCGAAGAGGACAATCTTGGGAGCGGTCAGAAGACAGGAAGACCACGATGTTGCCGATGACGTTCCGGCGGTCGCGCCCAGAGCCCACGATCGCAGGGCCAGCCAAAGCAAAAGAATTACTGCGTAAGGGGAAATTGCCGCCAGAACGGATCGTCCGGCGGATGCTGATCGATTGTCGGCAGTGCGATTCAACCACAGATCCACCAGAATAATTCCTGGCAACACTACGCTTACTTCCTTCGTGAAGAGCGCGAGAAGGAACAGAACCCCGGACAGGATCCACCAGGCGGCGGAATTCTGCTGCGTCGTCCGAGCTCTGCGATAGGTCAAGAAGGTGGCGAAACACAAAGTGGCGGCGAGGGAATCGTTGACGGAGGAGATCCACGACGCTGACTCAACCTGTAGAGGATGCAAGGCGAAAATGGCGCTCGCAAACAGCGCCGAGCCGGCGTCTTCGAGCAATGCACGGGCAACGAAAAAGGCAAAAGCCGAGGCGGCAAGATGAGCCAGAACCGTGGTGACATGAAACCAGTGAGGGTTGAGACCGAACAGCGTCTTGTTGATCAGGAACCATATGGTTAGTAGCGGGCGGTAAAAGCGCGCGTCGGTCCCGGCCATCGATGCCCACAGCTGATGAGTGAATAGGAAGCCGAGGCGGCTAAACTCGAGATTCTGGTTTTGTGGGATCTGTGGTGGGTCGTCATAGACCCATCCGAAGGTGAAGGTAGACGCATACGTTGCTAACGTTGCCAAGAGCAGTCCCGCGAGAGGAAGCCAATCAGTGCGAGTGCTCAGTGAGGCAGGCGGGTTTTGAGCTTTAAGCTGGGGCACAATTTGCGGTTCGGTAGCCTAAGCTTACAATAACTGTGCTCCTCCTATGCCTAACCCTCTTGAGTCCCTTCACGTTGATGCAGATGTGGCGCGCGCGTGGACGCTGCCATCAAGTCTTTACACCGGCGCGAGTGTCTTCGCTGCCGAAAAAGGAAAGATATTCGCGCGAAGCTGGCAGGTGGTGGGACATCACGACCAGGTAGCGAACGCGGGGGACTACTTCACTACGGAACTGGTGGGCGAACCTCTACTGATCGTGCGAGGCGCCGAGGGAACGCTGCGCGGCTTCTATAACGTGTGCCGGCATCGAGCAGGGCCGCCGGCGGAAGGGTGCGGTTCGCGCAAACTGTTTCGCTGCGGCTATCACGGCTGGACCTACGACCTGAAAGGTTCACTGATTAGCGCAACGGAGATCGAAGGCGTGGAAGGATTTCGCTCCGAAGATTTTGCGCTGGTGCCGGTGCGCGTGGACGAGTGGTTCAATTTTATCTTCGTGAATCTTGATCCTGAGGCGCGACCCCTGCGCGAGAGTCTCGGCGAGTTGCCGCAGCAAGCAGAAAAGTTTTCATTTGCTGGGATGAAACTGTTTGAACGTCGCAGCTACGAGATGAAGTGTAATTGGAAGACATACGTCGATAATTATCTCGAGGGCTACCACTTGCCGAGCGTGCATCCCGGACTGAATCGCGAACTGGATTACAACGCATACGTCGTAGAACCGTATGCAAGACACGTGCGGCAGTTCAGTCCGATTCGCGGGGCGCAGCCGGGGGACACGACACCGCGGCGCTATCAGGAAGCGAGCGAGGATCTGACTACCGATTATTTCTGGATTTTTCCCAACTGGATGCTGAACTGCTATCCCGACAATATTTCTCTAAACATCGCGCTGCCAGTTGCGCCAGAACGTTCTCTCGCCATCTTCGAGTGGTATCTGCCCGAAAAAGAGCATGGGAGTCCGGCAGCGAAGGCTTCGGTGGAATTCAGCGATCAGATTCAGATCGAAGATGTCGGTATCTGCGAGACAGTCCAGAAAAATCTGCGATCGCGTAGTTACTCGCGCGGACGGTTCAGCGTGAAGCAGGAAAAAGGTGTGCACGCCTTTCATCGAATGTATGCGGAGTGGATGAAAGCCGATTTGCCCACTGCAAACGGTTAGAGTCCTTCCGCCTTCACCAGCAAGCAGGTCACGTCATCGTGCTGCGGCGTGTTTCCAGCGAACACATCAACCTCTGCCATCAGGCGATTGAGCATCTCGGACGGGGTGCCAACGGCGCCAGCCGCGATTGCGGCGAGCAGACGGGTTTCGCCGTATTCGTCCTGACGTGCGTTTTCCGCCTCAACTAATCCGTCGGTGAAGATGATGAGCCAATCGCCGGGGGCGAGCGCCACGCTGGCAGACTCGTACTTGGCTTCGGGCTGAATCCCGAGCGGCAAGCCGCCGACGTCCAGGCGCTCGATCAATCCATTGGCGCGCCGCAAAATGGGATTATTATGCCCGGCATTGATGTAAGTGAAAATTCGCCGCGCCGCGTCGTATTCGGAGAGAAATGCAGTGGTGAAGCGCAATCCGCCCTGGCTGTTGGAGCAGGCGTATCTGTTCATGTTGGCGACAAGCTCGGGTAGAGCGACCTGAGCGGTTGATAGCGTTTTGAGGCTGGCCTGAAATGTCGCCATCAGCATGGCCGCTGGGATGCTTTTGCCCGCGACGTCCGCAACCGCGAACACTACGCGATTGTCCTCGTTAGTCTTGCCGGGACGCGGAAAGACGTCGTAATAGTCGCCAGCGACCGTATTTGCCGGGCGGGTGGTGTATGCGACGGAGATGCCGGGAATCTGCGGCGGAGCTCCAGGAAGAAGCCAGGTCTGTATCTCACGCGCGATCTGCAGGTCGCGTTTCATCACGACGCGGTCGGCGATCTCCAGCATGAGCAATAGGAACAGCAGGAGGCCGCCCCAGAAATGGAAGTCCAACTCGACGACGTGCATCTCGTGGTCCCCGCCACGGTAGCTAAAGCCACTGCTGGGGAACACGAGCATGACGAGTGCGGCCAACAGCAGGACACGGCGCGCCGGCGAAAGTTTTTCAAGAACCGCCCAGAAAAATTCCTTAGCCACGTGCAGGTGATGGCCGCGCCGGGTAAGGCCCTCGGGCGTCTTTGCGGCGACATCGCGGGAGTAGAGTCGATAGCTGGCGCGGGCTTCAGTTTCGAACTGCGACCAGAGCTGAGTGAGTTCCATGCCCTCGGTGACCCGTCGCCAAAACCGGTGCAAGCGAACTCCTAAGGGGGGTCGTTCAACCGAAGTGGGTGGGGGAGCAGTCGCCATGAGTTGTTGCGATTATAGAGGAAGGGAAGCGACCTGCTGCGCTTCCGATTGTTCGATTTCCGATCGCCAGTTGCGCGAAACCGGCAACTAAAAATCGCGATTTGAAAATTCTCTAGAACAGCGCCAGCTGTTCGTCCACAGCTTCAACCGGCCATTTGTCGGCGTGCATCGTTCCACGAGGATCGGAGCGCTTGATGCCGTATTTCTGCCGGAATTGCGCCACGAGTTGCGCGATGCGCTTGCCGTAGGACGGCGGCAGGAAGGAACGGTTTTGATAACGCTGGCGGTAGTTCTCGACCAAATGCGGGAATTCTTTTTCGAGGAACGGAAGGAAGATCGCGGCCGAACATGGTTTCAAAAACAGCGGTCCAGCGAAGATATGACGCGCTCCGGCGGTTGCGGCGGCACGCACCACATCCTCCAGACTTGCAGGTGAATCCGTGATGCCGGGCAGGACGGGCGAAGCGCTCACGCCTACATTGATTCCAGCCTGGCTCAATTCTCGGACGGCGTCGATGCGCAGATCAGGACGAGGCGCGCGCGGCTCCAGAATTCGCGCCAGCTCCACATCCAAGGTAGTTACGGTGATGTGAATCGACAGCGCGTTATTCACAGCGACTGCGCGGAGAAGGTCGAGATCGCGGACGATGAGATTTGACTTGGTGACGATGCCCAACTCGAAGCCTCGATGACGGGCAAACTCCTCCAGAATTCCTCGCGTGATTTCGTAACGGCGCTCGGCTGGCTGGTAGGGATCGGTCGCGGTGCCGAGCGCAATTGCCTCTCCCCGCTTGACTCGACGCAAGTCGTGCCGCAGCAGTTCCGCCGTGTGTTGCTTGACGTAGATCTTCTGCTCGAACTCCGCACCGTCGCGCATTTCCATGAACTCGTGCGTGTAGCGGGCGTAGCAGTATTTGCAGGCGAACTCGCAGCCGCGGTAAGGATTGATGGTCCAGGTAAAAGGCAGCCGGCGGTTGCTGACGCATCGGTTTAGCAGGGAACGAGCCGGCAGAGTGAAGTACTCGACATTGTGGCCCTCGCGGAGCGATTCGCCCTCCGACGCGAGGCGGGCAATGCCGACGAGCGGCGACTTCTCCGGAACGGGGAACAAGGGCAAGAGTGGGGCTGGCATGATTCGTCTTTTGTTCGCCTAGATTAGATTCTGATCACCAGACTGTCAAGAGGCCGTTTGAAAATTGATAGTTAGTGTAAACGCCTGTTTACAACAGTCAGCGTCACGTGGCAGACTTCTAAGCGCTGCTACGCGAGTCTGCATAGTGCTCTTACGCCAAGAACAAAAGAGAGTTCGGTTCCCATGACTTCCACTTACACGACCAGAAGAACACTGCTCCTCGGCACTCTCGCTGCTGGTCTGGCGGTCGCCGCAAAAGCGAACGCAATCCCTCAGGTTCCGAGCACGGCTGGAGTAAGAACTGGCTACGCACCGGTCGACGGGCTCAAGATGTATTACGAAATTCACGGTACCGGTGAGCCAATGCTCCTGTTGCACGGCGGCCTGGGATCTACGGCGATGTTCGCCGATATGATTCCATCGCTCACGAAAACAAGGCAAGTCATAGCTGTCGATTTGCAGGCGCACGGTCGCACCTCCGACATCGATCGCCCAATCACATACGAAGCCATGGCCGATGATATTGCGGCGCTGATGAAGTATCTGCAAATTCAAAAGGCTGACGTCCTGGGCTATTCAACAGGGGGTGAAGTGGCCCTACAAACCACGATACGGCACCCGACGATCGTGAAAAAGCTGGTGGTTGTTTCCGCCGCCTACAAGCGTAGTGGATGGTACCCCGAGATCCTCGCTGCTATGTCACAGAGGGCGCCTGCTATGGCTGAGCAGATGAAGGCGTCGCAGCTCTATAAAACTTATGTCAGCGTCGCGCCCAGGCCAGACGACTGGACCGTTCTAATCACCAAAATGTCCGTGCTGCTTAGGACGGACTACGACTGGTCGAAGGAAGTGGCCGCGATCAAGATTCCCACCCTGCTCGTCTTCGGAGACGCTGATGCCGTCCGTCCGCCGCACATGGTGGAATTCTTCGCTCTTCTCGGAGGCGGCCAGAAAGACGCAGGCTGGGATGGCTCAGGCATGTCCAAGGCCCGCCTCGCCATACTGCCGGGGGTCACGCACTACAACATGCTCGAATCGCCGCTGCTGCCCCACGTCGTCATCGTATTCCTGGATTCTCCCCCAAAATAAATTTGCGAAGAGAACTGGCGACAAATCGCCATTACGCACATTGAAACCGATTCCCGACATGCGGGCTTGCAATTTGAAATCGACAGCTCGATGAGCAGTATCTTAGTGAGAGCTACTGCTGGGCTGACGGTTTTTCGGCGGGCTTGTCGAAGAGCTTTGGGTCAACGGTTGGATTCAATTCCAATGATGTGTACTGCGCAGTGCTGGAATCCTGGCCATTCTGTTTGTTATGGCGAACCATTGGAAGATTCAGTCCGCTGATCGGCTTCCAGTCATCCATATCAGTTTCGCCCTGCACCAGACCTTGCTGGCCGATCGTTCGGTAGGTCTCCTTCAAGATATGCCCGGTCTGCGG
>DATEQW010000128.1:0-5365 GCA_035272245.1 Candidatus Sulfotelmatobacter sp.
AAAATTGTTCGGTGAAAATGCAAAATTGTGTTGACACTGCGTTCATACTGCCGCAATATCTTGTGTTAAGGACGCTGCCCGTACAACGAGTTGGGTGGCTTTTGGCATTCGGGTCCCCGAAGTCACAAGGGAAAATCGTTCACGGAGGAACCTTCATGGCAACGAAGAAGAAGGCAAAAAAGAAGAAACACTAACCAACCGTATGCGAAACGATACTTCGCAAGGGCCAGAATTTCACTCGCCTCTCAGGAGAAGCACCTCTTGAGAGGCATTTCCGTTTTGGGCTGCGGAACGCGGGCCTGCACGCCCGATCTCGAAATTGTTCGTATCGGTCCCGGGCCTGTGTCACAATACGGAGACGGCCGGGGGCCTCAAACCGCCGATGCGAGCATGAGTCCGAGAAAAAAAAGCGCGGGCAAGAACAAGAGCGATCAAGTATTCATCCCCGACAAGCTTTATTTCCGTATCGGTGAAGTGGCCAGCCTGTGCCGCCTTCCCGCCTACGTGCTGCGCTTCTGGGAGAGTGAGTTTCCGCAACTGAAGCCGGTGAAGAGCAACACCGGGCAGCGCATGTACCGCAGGCGGGACGTGGAAAGCGTTCTGCACATCAAGCAACTGCTCTACGAGCAAGGCTTCACGATTGTGGGCGCGCGCCAGCAACTGCGTTCCGAGACGAAGGCGGATAAGGGACAGGCAGCGATTCCATTTCCGTCGCAATCGCCCACCGAGATCCAGCACATCCGTCAGGGACTGCGCGAGATTCTAAACTTGCTCACGGCGCGGCGCACGGGATAGACCAGGCGCACGCGGCCTGTGCGTCTACCCTTAAGCCGCGCACTCCGGAGTCGGCTTCTTGACCTTGCCCGAGTTTGCGGCGTCCAGACGGATGCGGCTGACGCGAGCGGTTTCGTGAAGCAGATCGTCCGTGGCCTTGGTTCCATCCCCCGCCATCACAGACCCTGCGGCTAAAGCAAAACGCAACGCGTCAGCTTGATCCTCGAAATACAAAATGACTTGCCCGGACATACGTATTCTCCCAGGTTAAGGTACTTTCCGTGCAGCCTAAAAAAGACTTCGACGAGTAGCGCGTCGGCGAGCGTGACGCATATAGATCTTTCCATGATTGTTACGGAGCCAGCCCCCAGTCAGAAGTGCTTTTCTTGGTTCATGGGGAGTAGGAAGTGCAGGTACGGTTCGGCTCCGGATGGGCAATTGACGGAAAACGCTGCCCAGCCTAAGATTGCGTTCCGATGATCGGCAAGACCATCTCCCACTACCAGATTACGGCCAAACTTGGTGGCGGCGGCATGGGCGTGGTGTACAAAGCTGAAGATGTCCGCCTGCACCGCACGGTCGCGCTGAAATTTCTGGCGGATGATTCCGCCAAGGATCCCGCAGCCCTCGAGCGCTTCCGGCGCGAGGCCCAGGCTGCCTCGGGGCTGAACCACCCCAACATCTGCACTATCTACGACATCGGAGAAGAAGGTGGCGCTGCCTACATCGTCATGGAGTACATCGATGGGCAGACGCTGAAGCATCGCATCGAAGGCAAGCCGATGCGGCTGAACGAGGTGCTGGAGCTCGCGGTGCAAATTGCCGACGCGTTGGATGCCGCGCACTCCCACGGTATTGTCCATCGCGATATCAAGCCGGCGAATATTTTCATCACGCGCAGCGGCCAGGCGAAAGTTCTCGATTTTGGTTTGGCGAAGTACACCGCCGAGGCGCACTCGGCGCGGGCAGCAACGGGTGTAACCAGTTCCATGCCCACGGCACCGGACGCGCATCTGCTCACCAGTCCCGGGTCGGCTATCGGAACGATTTCCTACATGTCGCCAGAACAGGCTATGGGCGAGGATCTTGACCGCCGCACCGACCTGTTTTCGCTGGGGATTGTTCTTTACGAGATGGTTACGGGGCGGCAAGCTTTCTCCGGCAACACGAGCGCGGCGGTGTTCGATGGGATTCTCAACCGCGCTCCCACACCCGCGTTGCAGATCAATCCTCAACTTCCGCCGAGAATGGCGGAGATCCTCGAGAAGGCGCTGGAAAAAGATCTGAAGCTTCGTTACCAGACGGCCTCCGACTTCCGGGTCGACCTGCAGCGACTAAGGCGCGAGTCGGACACGCATGGGAGCACCAAGATTGCGATCCAGCCCGCGGCCGCGGAAGCGGCAACTGCTCCAGCGAGCGCCGGCTCCCGACGATGGCCTATGATCGCGGCTGCTTCGGCAATCGTGGCGATTGCGTTGATCGTGGGAGCCTACATCGAGGGAAAACGCGAAGGCGTGGCTTCCAGCATTTCGCCGCCCACCTATCACCAGCTGACTTTTCGCGGCGGCACCATCCGGATGGCGCGTTTTGCTCCCGACGGAAAAAATATTGTATATAGCGCCGCCTGGGAGGGGAATCCAATCGATATTCTGGTCACCCGTCCCGACAGCCCTGAATCGCGCCCGTTTGGATTGTCGAAGCCGAGGTGTTGTCCATCTCCTCCGAAGGCGAGATGGCGGTTCTGCTGAACAGCCACAATGTAGATCCTTACATTAACGTCGGCACGCTCGGTCGAGTGCCGCTGGGTGGCGGCGCGCCGCGGGAAGTGTTGGAGAACGTGCAGTGGGCGGACTGGTCGCCGGACGGCACAAACTTCGCCGTGGTGCGTGAGGTCGGCGGTTTGAGCCGGGTGGAATATCCCATCGGCAAAGTGCTGTATCAAACCGGAGGTTGGCTCAGCCATGTGCGCATCAATCCCCGTGGAGACATGGTGGCGTTTATCGAGCATCCGGTTCGGCGGGACGACGCGGGGACGATCGCGGTGGTCGATACTTCCGGGAAGAAGAAAACCTTGTCTACCGGGTGGGAGACGGCTTGGGGCTTGGGATGGTCGCCGAGCGGAAACGAGATATGGTTTTCGAGCACCCGGCTGGGCTATGGACGATATCTCTCGGCGGTAAGTCTTTCCGGAAAAGAACGGCTTCTGGCGCGGGAACCGGGCACGCTGACTTTGCAGGATGTCGCGAAAGACGGACGCGTGCTGATTACGCGCGATGTGCCCCGCGTGGGCATGGTGGGGATGAGCGCCGGCTCCAGCAAGGAGCGCGATCTTTCGTGGCTGGATTGGTCGGCGCCCAAGGATTTGTCTCTCGATGGCAAGAAGCTTTTGTTCACCGAATCAGGCGAAGCGGGTGGGGAGAACTACTCCACTTACATCCGGGACACCGACGGCTCACCTGCGGTCCGCCTGGGCGATGGATTGAGCTTTGCACTGTCGCCGGATGAGAAGTGGGTTTTGACGGGTCTGCCCAAGCCGCCGGTTCAGTTCAACCTGGCGCCAACCGGCGCGGGGGAAACGAAAGAACTGACCCACGACCAGATTAATCGACTGTGGGCGCGCTGGTTTCCGGACGGCAAACGAATTCTTTTCTCCGCGGATGAGGTCGGCAAGGGTGTGCGACTGTATGTGCAAGACGTGAGCGGAAGTCCGCCGAAGGCAATCACCAACGAGGGGGTGAACGGAAGTTTGCTCGCAATTTCACCCGACGGCAAGCAGGTCGCAATGGTTGGGAGCGATCAGAAGCCCGTCATCCTCACAGTAGACAGCGGAGAAACTCAGCCTATCCCTGGGCTCGGCCCAGGGGAAGCGCCGGTGGCGTGGAGTAACGACGGGCACTCTCTGTTTGTTTACAAGCTAGGCGAAGTTCCCACCACCATTTACAAGCTCGACTTGGCGAGCGGCCACAAGCAATTTTGGAAGCAACTGGTACCGCCCGACGTTTCCGGCGTTACCGACATCAGTTCCGTGCTCATCACCCCAGATGGAAATAATTACGTCTACGAATACGGGCGGACCCTTTCGGATTTGTATCTGGTAAACGACCTGAAGTAACCGCAGTTTAGCGAAATGGCCGGGACGGGCAGATTTGAACCGCCGGCGCACGCCAAATTCCCTCAAGAAAAAGTGTA
Source organism: Candidatus Sulfotelmatobacter sp. (assembly GCA_035272245.1). Lineage (GTDB taxonomy): Bacteria > Acidobacteriota > Terriglobia > Terriglobales > Acidobacteriaceae > Sulfotelmatobacter. The sequence continues at coordinate 3,964 of DATEQW010000128.1, forward strand.
GGGCCCGCGGTGAGGCGTAGCGATTTTACGTCGATGGCAACATGTGTACGAATTTTGTGTTGACACGATACCATATTTCTGCAATTATCGAAATATGGCAGTTCAAAGAACTTCCGACAAAGTCGTCAAGTACGCAGACATGTTTTCAGCGATGGGCACGGAGGCGCGCCTGCGGATCATGCAATTACTGCTGGCCGCGCACCCGGACGGCCTTGTTGTCGGCGAGATTCAGGAAGAGTTGGACATCCCCAACTCAACGCTGTCGCACCATCTCGACAAGCTGAAGTCCGAAGATCTCGTCAATGTCTCGAGGGAAAGTACGTTCCTGCGATACACAGCGAACACAGGCGCACTGCAGGAGGTTCTCCAGTTCCTGTATGCCGAATGCTGCACGAGGAACAAAGCGTTGAAGCCCGAATGCATCGTTCAGATTTGCAAATAGGAGTAAACCGTGAACAGCGATATCAAAGATGTTGTGAAAGAGAAGTACGGACAAGCAGCGCGGCGGGTGACGGCAGGCGGGAGTTCGTGTTGTGGGAGCAGTCCTGCGAACGGGTGTTGCGATCCGATTACGTCTAATCTTTATGACGCGTTACAAGCGGGCCAGATTCCAGAAGAAGCGCTGCTGGCGTCGCTGGGATGCGGGAATCCGACGGCTTTGGCGAAACTCAATCCTGGCGACACCGTGCTCGATCTTGGCTCCGGCGGCGGAATTGATGTCCTGCTGTCCGCGAAGCGGGTTGGGCCGCAGGGTAAGGCCTACGGATTGGACATGACTGAAGAGATGCTCGCGCTTGCCAATGAGAACAAGCGGAAGGCGGGGATTGAGAATGTTGAATTCCTCAAGGGAGAAATTGAACACATCCCGCTGCCCGACGCATCGGTTGATGTCGTCATCTCGAATTGCGTGATCAACCTCTCCGCCGACAAGGACGCGGTTCTGCGGGAAGCGTTCAGGGTGCTGAAACCCGGCGGGCGTTTCGCAGTCTCTGATGTCGTGACGCGTGGTGAAATGCTTCCCGAGATTCGCAAGAGCGTTCTTTTGTGGGTCGGCTGTGTGGCCGGCGCTTTGGAAGAGAGCGAGTATCGGGCAAAGTTGACGTCGGCCGGATTTGAGCAGGTGGATGTCGAGCCAACCAGGGTTTACCGGATTGAAGATGCCCGGCAGTTTCTGGCGGACCAGAACATTGACGTCGATGCTCTTGCCCCGCAGGTGGATGGGAAGTTTATGAGCGCGTTTGTTCGCGCGGTGAAGCCCGCAAAGTCATGCTGTGGGCCAACGTGCTGCAACTGAGATGACGGCGAATCACTACAACGTTCTGTTCCTCTGCACCGGCAACTCTGCCCGTTCGATCATGGCGGAAGGCATCATGAATGCGAGGGGCAAACCTCGGTTCACTGC
>DATEQW010000129.1:0-22831 GCA_035272245.1 Candidatus Sulfotelmatobacter sp.
GCAGGTGCAGTCGTGATCGAATCCGCTATCGACGGCAAGCGGGAGGAAAAAAGCGAGCCGGCAAGATCTCGACTCGCATGGCTCAAACCCGTGATCATCGTCATCCTGCTGGCGGCAGGCGCCCATCTCGCCCCAATCACCGTGCCGGTCTTTTCCCCGGACCATTTCCTTGCCTATGCCAAAACCCTTCCCTTCAAGCTGCCCGTGATGGAGCACCACCATACCCGCGCCGCGCTCCCGCAGTGGTACGCCGATCAGTTCGGCTGGGAAGAAATTGTCGCGGAAACCGCAGTAGCCTGGAACCGCCTTCCCGCTGAAGACCGGCAGGATGAAGCCTGCGGCATCTTCGCCCAAGACTACGGCCAGGCTGGCGCCATCGACTTTCTCGGGCGGCGCTACGGCTTGCCGCGCTCGCTCAGCGGCCATCAAACCTGGTTTCTATGGGGACCACGTGGTTACTCCGGCAACTGCATGATCGTGCTCGACGACAGCCGCGCGCGTCTCGAACAACTCTTCGACCAGGTCGAATATGTCGGCACATCCGCCGACAATCCTTACGCGCTCGAAAAAGAAATCGACGTCTACATTTGTCGCGGACCGAAGTTCGGCACCCTGGCTCAACGCTGGCCACAATTGAAACGCTGGCGCTAGTTATTGCCGCGAAAGAGAGCCGAGTGTCGCGTGGCTTGCCCCTACACAACACCCCATCTCCGTTTTTGTTGAGCCTCGCTATCCTCTGCTGCCCTTGACATCGCCAGACGCCGTCATCAACAATTCATTCGCACTTCAACGCTGGTTCTATGTAGGTTCGGATTCGTTCGACTCGAGAAATTCTTGACGAGGTTTTTTTTATGATGATCGCAGCACGCCTGGGTCTCTTCTTCTGTCTTCCATTTGTTCTCGCCGCCGTCCTCTCCGCGCAGAAGGTCACGCTTTCGCAGCCGACACTCTGGGCGACGAAGCCCGACGTCGCCGCTTTCGAAAAAATCGAGACCGATCGCCTCGCCGCTGCCCAGCGCTCCATCGACAGCTTGCTCGCCGCCGCGGGACCCCGCACGATTTGGAACACTCTCGCGCCGCTCGACGAAGCCTTCCACCAGATCAACTCGACCGCCTACTTCGCACAGCTCATGGAGCAAGTTCACCCCGACACTACCTTTCGCGATCACGCCACGGCCATGCTCACGAAAGCCAGTGCCGCCCAGACCGCCATCGCTCTGAATCACGAGGTTTACAACGCGCTCGCCGCGCTCGATCTTTCCCACGTCGATGCCGCCACTCGTTATTATGTGCAACGCCAGTTGCTCGAATTCCGCCTCGCGGGCGTCGATAAGGACGATGCCACCCGGGCCCGCCTCAAAAAGCTGAACGATCAGGCCACCGAAGAGCAGTCCATGTTCGACCGCAATATTGCCGACGGACAAAAAGTTGTCGAAGCAGATCCCTCCGAACTCGAGGGCCTGCCGCAGGATTACATCGACCGCCATAAGCCGGACGCCGCTGGAAAAATTCATCTCACCACTGACTATCCTGACGCCCTTCCTGTCTTCACCTTCGCCAAAAGTGATTCCCTTCGCCGCCGCATGTCCATCGCTTTCAACACCCGCGCGTATCCCAAAAATCAGGAAGTCCTCACCAGCCTGATGAACACGCGGTACGAGATCGCCACGCTTCTTGGCTATTCCTCCTGGGCCGACTTCAACGCCGCCGACAAAATGATCGCCAAAGGGCACAACATAGCCGACTTCATTCAGCAAGTCGACGATGCCAGCCGCGCACTTGCCCGGAAGGAATTCGCAATGTTGCTCGCTGAAAAGCAGAAGACCGATCCCAACGCCAAGGAAATTTGGAGCCATGAGGGAGGTTACCTCTCGGAATTAGTCCGCCGCACTAAGTATGATTTCGACTCTCAATCCGTTCGCCCTTACTTCCCCTTCATGGAAGTGAAGCAAGGTATTCTCGATACTGCAGCCGATTTATTCCACGTCACATTCCAGCAGGAACAGGACGTTCCCGCCTGGGATCCCGCCGTCGAAACTTGGATTGTCATCGACAGCGGCAAGCCGATCGGACGCTTCTATCTCGACATGCACCCGCGCCCCGGCAAGTATAGCCACGCTGAAATGGCTCCGGTGCTCGATGGAATCCGCGGCAAGCAACTGCCCGAAGCCATCCTCGTCTGCAACTTCCCCGCGCCCACCGCCAGCGATCCCGGCCTTATGGATTATGGCGACGTGCAGACCTTCTTCCATGAATTCGGTCACCTCATGCACCACATCCTCGGCGGCCAGCAGGAATGGGCGGGCATCAGCGGCATCAGCATGGAATCCGATTTCGTCGAAGCCCCTTCGCAAATGCTCGAAGAATGGATTCGCAGCCCGCAAGTTCTTGCCAAGTTTGCCCGCCACTACAAAACCGGCGAACCCATCCCGGCCGATCTGGTGGCGCGCATGAACCGCGCCTCCGCCTTCGGACGCGGTGGCTGGGTGGGCCGCCAAAATTCCTTCAGCGCCATCTCCTACGACATTTACAAAACCAAGCCTGCAGACGTAAACCTCGACGCGGTCACCCTCGACGATGCCCGCCGCTACACCCTGTTCACTCCCCTACCCGATACTCACACCTGGGCTTCGTTTGGTCATCTCGGCGGCTACTCTTCCGCTTACTACACCTATCTCTGGGACAAAGTGATCGCCGAAGATTTCTTCCTGCAATTCGATCATCACAATCTTCTCGCAGGCGACGCTCCCATGCGCTATCGCCGAGTGGTCCTCGAGCCCGGTGGATCCATGTCCGCCAATGATCTGGTCAAGAATTTCCTCGGCCGCCCGCAGAACATCACCGCCCTGCAACACTGGATGGCGGAGGAATTTGACACGTCCTCGGGAGATCAGAAGTCGGCCGGGCAATGAAGCTTTAGAGAGAAAATATAGGTAGGAAATCGAAATCTGTCGCACTACGAGCCGAAGGCAGGGGCGTTCGTATTCCACCTACTTGAACGCTTGGACCGCAAGCTTGTGGAATCCGGCAAATTGCGGCAGCAGTCCCAACGTCTGGAGGCACGTCCGGTCAAACTCCCGCAGTTCAGTTCCTGTTTCATCCCCGGGATGCGCTTCCAGTTCATAGGCCAATAGCGCTGCGGTGTAGAGCGCTACTGAGCTGTCAAAGCCAGAATGTGGGATGCGGTCGGGATGGTGGTGATGAGCGATGGCTTCCACTGCAAGGTTGGGCAGCCCCCACAAACCTAGGAGGTACGCACCAATCTCTGCATGGGAAGTTCCCAGCATTTCCTCCTCAGCCTGAAAGGGCTCACATCCGCGTTCCCGGGCCCGTTCGACAACAGAGCAGAACTTATCCGGCATCTTACTCGCAAGGACAAGCCTTCCCACATCTTGAAGAAGCGCCGACAGAACGGTGACGTCGCGCGCCTTCGGCTCCAGCGGAAGCACCACTGCGATAGCAGCCGTTCTCTGCGCTTGTAGCTGGATCGCCTCAAAAACCGATTGCGGAATCCGCGAGTCTGGGACGAAGACTCGAAACGCCTCGGAGACTAAAACCAGATTCTTGATGGTCTCCATGCCTAGATACGACGCCGCACTCTGTAAGCTGGTTACAGTCTGCGCCAACCCAAAAAAAGCGCTGTTCACCAATTGCAGAACCTTGGCTGACATGGCCACGTCATGCTCCAATATGTCCGCGACTTGGCTGATGGAAGTGTCGGGCCGGCTTAGCGCCTGAGTAAGAGCGTTGTACGAGGTGGAAAGAGATGGCAACTCACCGACGGTTCCAATGACCGCACGAATCTCCGGGGTACAGAGGACATCCTGCAGCGTGCACACGCGTTCGATCATGGACCGCAGCTGGGAAGCATCGCATGGCTTCGCCAGGAAGCGATGGGCCACGTGCACGGAACGCGCCACCAGCGTGACTTCAGAATATCCCGACAAGATAATTCGCGCGGTACTGGGATAGCGGTCACGAATGTGGCCAAGCAGCGTAGCTCCATCCATACCCGGCATTCGCATGTCGGAGATGACGACGTCGAAGCTGGCCTTTTCGCAAGCTTGCAAGGCGGCTTCGCCTCCGACTGCAAACTCCATGTCCCAACGCTTTCGATCAGCGTGCAGCATCCGCTGCAATCCGTCGAGAATCTTGCTTTCGTCGTCTACGAACAAAATGCGTTTCACACGGCCACCGCCTTGGCCGCAAGAGCGGGAGTTCCATCGTGAGGCAGCCGAACGATAAAGGTCGTTCCCCGTCCCTCTTGCGTCTCGAAATGAATGGTCCCTCCGTGTTTGTCCACGATCACGGAACGCGCAATGGCCAAACCTTGCCCCGTCCCCTTGCCAATTTCCTTCGTGGTGAAGAAGGGATCGAAGACGCGGGCTTGCACCTTTTCAGGAATTCCAGACCCCGTATCCTGGATTCGGATTTCCACCCATTCCGGATGATCGCGAGTTTGGATCTTGATTTTCCCCTTTCCCGAGCCTCCTTTTTCGATCACATCCACAATGGCATGCGCGGCGTTGACGATCAGGTTCAGAGTCACCTGGTTAAATTCTCCGGGCTGGCAGGAGATCGGCGGAAGGAATGGGTCAAAGTCAGTCTCCAGATCAGCCACGTATTTCCACTCATTCCTCGCCACCGTAATCGTGTTTTCAATGGCATGGTTTAAATCGAGTGGGATTTTCTCCTTTGTGCCTGGATGCGAGAACTCTTTCATCGCGCCCACCAGCCTCGACACTCGAGTTACGCCCTCTAGCGCCTGTTCGATAGCTTTCGGGATTTCCTCCAGCAGGTAGTCGGCGTCAACGCTTTTTGCCGAAGCTGCCACTTCCTGCGCTGTTTCGCCAGACAACGCGTCGCCCGCGGCGGCCGCCAACAGCCGTTCATAGTTCAGCAGGAGGCCCTTCAGATCCACGAAGGCGGTTTGCAAGAACCGCACATTGTCGCCGATATACTGCGTCGGCGTATTGATTTCGTGGGCAATGCCGGAGGCCAGTTGACCCACGGACTCCAGTTTCTGTGCGTGACGGAGTTGCACCTCCAACGCGGTTCGTTCGGTAACGTCGGAACCGATAACCAGAAGTTCGGTCGAGTGTTTGGCAGCAACGTGAAGCGATGTGATCGTTAATCCCAGCAGGCGCGTTTCGCCATTCATTTCAAACGGAACCTGATCACAGCGTCGGGAGGCCCGTTCGGAACACCAGGACCGGATTTCGTCTCGCATCCCCGGCCACAGCCATCGCACGCCGCAGTCTGCGAGTTCCTTTCCAAGGACGTCAGCCCCGGATAAGCCAAATGCGGCAGCGGCGGTCGAATTCCAACGTGTGATGCGCGAGAGATGGTTCACGCCGATGAGGATCGAGGGCACGGAGTTTATAAAAGCCTCCGCCTCCTCCAGGATTGAGCGCTGAATAGAAAGCCGGCGATCCAATGGCGCCGCGGTCACCACCGCAGCCAGAGTGAAGAGAGTTACGGTCATTATGGCCGAGATCGCAAGTACTGGTACGTCCACCGAGCGCGATAGATCCGGCTCTACTCCAGTGGCCACGAAGCTGACCGCTGCCATCCCCGTGTAGTGCATCACGGGAATGGCTAAGCCCAGAGTCACAGCGCTGACCAGCTTGATGAGCCAGCCGTGGGCCTCATCCCGAAAACGCGAGATCACCAGCAGGCCCACGAACGAGATCACAACAGCCAAAACGACAGACAGAATCCACAGGCCGCGGTGGTAATGATGCATCGCCGCGAGGCGCATCGCAGCCATCCCGGTGTAGTGCATGGTCGCAATGCCGGTACCCATCAGCACGCTTCCAACCGCAACCCCGATCGGCGTTATAGGTTCGCGGCTGACCACGTACAAAGCCGCCAAGGCTGCGAGCATCGCAGCCAGCAACGAGACGATCACCGTGGGAACGTGGTAATGGACCGGTATCGGCAGCCGGAAGGCCAGCATTCCCATGTAGTGCATCGCCCAGATCCCGTTCCCCATCGCAAACGCGCCTCCCAACAGCCATGCGAGACGGAGCCACCCGCGATTTGCAGTCACGCGGGCTGCCAGATCCAAAGCCGCATACGAGGCGAATATAGCGATTCCTATCGAGACTGCGACCAGTCGATAGTCATAGGTTGCCGGAATCGGGGTGACGCCATTCATCGGTCGACCTTGTGCCAAGACAAGCTGCTCTCGGAGATCATCGGCAGAAGGCGTCCTGCACTTCATCCCTCGGCAAATCACGTTGCATTGAGTTCCGAAGACTTGCCGTTGACTAATGCGGGGACCTGGTCTGCCGATGAAATGGAAGTCACCTCCTTTTCGAGCGCAGGCATTCGAGGAGTGTCGGGCGACGCCCGCCATCGACCGTTCGGGTGAATCGAACTTTGATGGGGCATCGGCGAGAGTGGAGAAATCGACACAAACTCAGGCAATAGAAAAGGCAGGACACTATGGCGGAAAAAATCCTTCTTGTGGACGATGACAACAACATCCTTGAGGGGTATCGCCGCAGTTTGCGCCGCGAATTTGAGTTGGAAACTGCCCCAAGCGGCCGCGAAGCCCTGAAGCTGATTGCCGTAGCTGGGCCCTACGCGGTCGTGGTTTCCGACATGCGAATGCCCGAGATGGACGGCATCCAGCTCTTGTCTACCATCCGGGCACAATCGCCCGACACCATCCGCATCATGCTCACCGGCAACGCCGACATGGATACGGCCATCGACGCCATCAATGAGGGGGCTATTTTCCGTTTCCTGAACAAACCCTGCAGCAAGGAAGCAATGGCGAAAACCCTTACCGCGGGCCTGGTGCAATATGGTCTGGTCATGGCCGAAAAGCAACTCTTGGAGCAGACTCTGAGCAGTTGCATTCAAGTTCTGACGGAAGTTCTCAGCCTGGTCAATCCTGCTGCGTTCGGTCGCGCTGAGCGCGCCCGGCGCTATATCCACCATGTCGTGACCGCAATGAAACTGGGAAACCCATGGCAGTACGAAGTTGCTGCCATGATGTCGCAATTAGGCTGCGTCACTCTGGCTCCGGAAACAATCGAGGCGGTATACAGCGGCGAGTCGCTAACACCCAGCGAGCAGAAACAATATGATGCCCATCCCAGTGTGGCTTACGATCTGCTTTCGAAAATCCCCCGTCTCGAAGCGATCGCATGGATGATCGAACACCAGAATCGGCCCATCATCGATGCCAGCGAATCCGAGTCGCCCGACATTTGCATGGGAGCGGAAATCCTGAGGCTCGTCCTCGCTTATGAAAGACTGATCCATAAAGGCAGTTCCCGAACCGAGGCGGTCCATATGCTGACTCGCCAGAACCCGACCTTCAATCGCGAGTTCTTCCAGGCCCTCGTAGCCCTGGATCCAAACGCCGAGGCAGGCGAAATCCGCAACTGTCGCGTCGAAGAGCTTGCGCCCGGCATGATCGTCCAGCAGGAGGTACGAACTCACGATGGCGCCTTGCTAGTCTCCAAAGGGCAGGAGGTCACTCCAACTGTCATCTTCAAGCTCAAGAACTTCCATGCTCGCCGCGCCATCTCCGGGACTCTCAATGTTTCCATGTCTACGACGACTCTGGCTTTTGTGAAAGGCGCCTCGTAGCCTTCCACGACCTAATCGCTAACAAAGCCCGTTAGAAACGCAAGGGGAAACATTGACTTGCCGCCGCTACCCCTCCTATCATCGCGCGACAGGGCTCGCCGTCGTTCTCCCCCATGATCGGCCAACTTATCTCGCATTACCGCATTATTGAAAAGCTTGGTGGCGGCGGCATGGGCGTGGTCTACAAGGCTGAAGACACGGTCCTGCATCGTTTCGTCGCCATGAAGTTCCTGCCCGAAACGCTGGCCACTGACCCAAACGCTTTGGCCCGCTTCCAGCGCGAAGCGCAAGCTGCCTCTGCTCTCAGCCATCCCAATATCTGCGTGATTTACGAGATTGGGCAGGATCAGGGCGTCTCCTTCATGGTCATGGAGTATTTGGACGGCCTCACCCTGAAGCACCGCATCGCAGGCCGCCCTTTAGACACTGAAACCGTGCTCTCGCTGGGCATCGAGATCACCGACGCGCTCGACGCCGCTCACTGTCAGGGCATCATCCACCGAGACATCAAGCCGGGAAACATCTTCATCACCAAGCGTGGTCATGCCAAGATTCTTGATTTTGGCTTGGCCAAGGTCGTTCCCATCACCGGTTCTTCCACGCAATTCTCCGACGATCACACGCAGTCGGTCACCATGAATGACGAACACCTCACCAGCCCCGGCACGGCTCTGGGAACGATCGCCTACATGTCGCCGGAGCAGGCCCGCGGTAAAGAACTGGACGCGCGTACTGACTTGTTCTCCTTCGGCGCCGTCCTCTACGAAATGACCACCGGAGCGTTGCCCTTCCGCGGGGATACTTCCGCCGTCATCTTCAATGCAATTCTGGAACACGATCCGCCACCCGCGATCCGCCTGAATCCTGACCTTCCCCCCAAGCTGGAAGAGGTGATCAACAAGGCATTGGAGAAAGATCGCGAACTGCGCTACCAAAGCGCGGCAGAGATTCGCGCCGACCTCAAGCGTCTGCGGCGCGAATCCGAGACGCGGCGGGGCGTACAGAGTGGTTCCGGATCGGCTGCCGCGACGGTGACAGATTCTTCCTCCGCCAACACAATTACTGCGACTGGCAGACGCTCCGTTTTAGATTCCGCCCCTACCGCAGCCGCCGTCGCTCCCGCACGGTCCTCCGGTCGTTCCGCGATTGCAATCCCCGTTGTATCGAAGAAGAAGGCTTTGCGGGTTGCCGCCGCCGTCGTCTTGGTAGTCGCAGCAATTGCAGGCTTTTTAAGCCTGCGCTCGCGCTCCACTCCGCACCTCACGGAAAAGGACAGCGTTGTCCTCGCAGAGTTCACCAACACTACCGGCGATCCCGTCTTCGACGGCACGCTGCGCCAGGGCCTGTCGTCGCAACTGGAACAATCTCCTTTCCTCAACTTGCTTTCCGACGAGAGAATCGCGCAGACGCTCACCCTCATGTCGCAACCGAAGGACGCCCGTCTCACGCACGAACTGGCTCGGCAAGTCTGCCAGCGCACTGCCAGCGCCGCCGACATTGAAGGCTCCATTTCTTCTCTGGGCAGCGAGTATGTTGTCGGGGTAAAGGCGGTCAACTGCCGCAATGGCGACGTGCTCGCCAACCAGCAGGCGACCGCCAGCAGCAAAGAGCAGGTTTTAAAGGCGCTCGCCGAGGTCGCAACGACGCTGCGCGAGAAATTAGGCGAATCGCTGGCGTCGGTGCAAAAGTACGACACGCCAGCTGAGAACGTGACCACTCCATCGCTCGAGGCTCTGCAGGCTTACGGCCTGGGCTACCAGGCGCATGTGATGAAGAATGATTCTGCCGCTGCCATTCCGTTACTCCAGCGTGCAATCAGCCTGGATCCCAACTTCGCCATGGCTTATGCGGAGCTTGGTACGAATTACAGCAACGCGGGCGAGATCGCGCGTGCCGCCGAAAGTACTCGCAAGGCCTACGAACTGCGTGAACGCGTCAGCGAGCGCGAAAAGTTTTACATCATCTCCCACTACGAATTCTTTGTCACCGGAAACCTCGAAGCGGCTCGCAGGTCCTATGAACTTTGGGCCCAGACTTACCCGCGCGACCCAACTCCTCCGGGAAACTTGAATAGCATCTACAGCGATCTCGGCGAATACGATAAAGCTCTGGCGGCCGCGCTCCAAGCCATGAAACTCGGCCCCGGAAGTGGAATCTCTTACGCGAATCTCATCATCTCGTATCTGCTGGTCAATCGCCTGGACGAAGCTCGCGCCACCGCTGAGGAAGCCCGCGCCCGGAACTTGGACAATCCCCTCAACCACATTAATGTCTACAGCATTGATTTTCTACAACACGATACCGCCGGCATGGAGCGGGAGGCAGCCTCACTCATGGGCAAGCCGGGACTCGAAGACGCCATGCTCTACCAGGAGTCCGATACCGCCGCGTATGCCGGACAATTTCCCAAGGCGCGCGAGTTGACGCGACGCGCCGCTGAGTCCGCCCAGCGCTCCGACGAAAAGGAAACAGCCGCTGGCTATCAAGCCGAAGCCGCGTTGCGCGAGGCGCTAGTCGGCAACTTGAGCCTGGCCCGCCAGCAAGCCCAGGCCGCTCTCGCTCTCTCAAATGGAAAAGACGTTTCAGCCATATCGGCGATTGCTCTGGCTCTTGCGGGCGACGCCTCTCGAGCCGCCCACTTGGCCGGCGATCTCGCCCAACGCTTCCCCGATGACACCATCGTTCAATTTAACTATCTGCCCGCCATCCGAGCCGCCGCTGCTCTTCAAGCCGGCAACGCCACCCGGGCCATCGAAGCGCTGGCTCCCTCTGCGCCCTACGAACTCGGTTCTCCCGCGCAGAGCTTCAGCTTCGCCCTCTACCTCGTTTACCTGCGGGGTAATGCTTATCTGTCGACCCATCAAAGCGCCTCCGCCGCCGGCGAGTTCCAGAAAATTCTCGATCACTACGGCGTCGTCGGAAACGAACCCATCGGCGCGCTTGCGCACCTCGGGCTGGCGCGTGCCTACGCGCTTTCCGGCGACGCCCCCAAGGCAAGAATCACCTATCAGGATTTCCTCGCTCTCTGGCAAAACGCCGACCCTGACCTGCCCATCTTTAATCAGGCCAAGACCGAATACGCCAAACTGAAATAAGCTCTCGCCGCACCTTCACCGTCAATTCTTAATTTTGTGTTAAATTCTGCGCCATCGAATTGACTGCGATGCGGCGCGGGGTTACCCTGCGAGCCTATGAGCCCTGACCTTGATCAACTCCGTCTCGCCTACAAAAAGGCCACCGACGAATGGGTTGACGCCATTCGCGCCGAAGAATCCCTGGCCACTCCCGATCATTCCATGATTGCCATGGAGAAATGGGACGACGCCCACTTCCGCGAAGAAGACGCTCACACCAAAGCCACCGAAGCGCGCGACGCCTACAAAGACGGCCTTCGCAGCGCCAACTATGGCATCTAAAGTGAAAATCCCACCCTTCCAGGAAAGAAGGGTGGGACAGTCCGCTTAAATCATTTTTGATCCGCTACTTGCTCGGCAGATAACTCAAGTCGGGTCGAAACTGGATGATCTCGCTCGACTCTTTCTCGACCGACCGGTCGAAACGCTCCACAATCGAATCCGCCTCGGCCTGCCCGAACGCTTCCTTGAGCATCTCGCGGAAAGGCTTCACATCCGGCTTGTCCTCAAAGTCCGCCCAACTCTTGTGCGGAATGGAGAGCACGTACGTCCCGGCCGTGCCGCCATTCACCAGTTCATAGAATCCATAGTTGACCGGCCACTTAGTCTTGACTGCGGCCTCGTGAACCCGTTCAATGCCAGAGCGAAAATCCGAGCCTTTCCCATAACGCACCTGATAGATAACGATCTCCGAGAACTTCGGTACTGCCTCGTCTCCGCTTTCGTTGCTCACCTTGGGCATGAACTTGTAGTAGCGAGTAGTGATCGAGTCCACATAGTTCCCCAGAACCTTCTGGAACTCCGCCAGATCTGCTTCGTCGGTGACGACCGGCTTGTCGTAATCCGCCCAGTGCTGACCAAAGTGGCCGACTACGAATGTTCCCGTATTTTCGCCGCTAAGTGTCACCCACACCAGCAAAGGCAGCGGATCATTTTGTTGCTTGTGCCATGCCGCCTTCTGTTTGCGCCCCGCCTCGTATTGCGGTACGTTTGTAGCCTTCACCTTCTGAAACTCGATGCTGGCCAGAGTGCCCTTCTCCTGCGCGGCCAGCGACCCTGCTACCAACAACACAATCCCCACAGCTGAGAGCAGCTGATTGCGTTTCATTGTGTCCTCTTTTCTTTGAGTTGTTTAGGTTTCCCACACCCCAAACCGCACAAGCGCCCGCGTTCGCATGGCTTGCGAGGTCAAGTTTTCTAGTTTTCAGTAGCGCCCCAGTGTGGAAGGAAAGACCCCGAGCATCCTACTCGCTTTCGCCCAGAAAGGGCGAAATATTAGATTTTGGTTTGTGGCCGAGCAATCCGCCGTGACGAATGCAGCTAGACGACGGAAGCAGTGTATCGTTCCCGAATGAACTCCCCAATCGAAGCGTAAGCCTTACTCAAAGTCTTCTCATCCGGCAAGAACACAATGCGGAAATGCTGCGTCCCCGGCTTCTGACCAAATCCGGATCCGTGCACAACCATGACATGCTTCTGCCGAATGAGTTCCTTGACGAAGACTTCGTCGCTCTCAGGAATCTCGATACGCGGGAAAGCATAAAACGCCCCACGCGGTGCAACACAACTTACGCGCGGCGTCGCTTCGCACCACTTCTGTGTGAGATCGCGGCGCGAACGAAGTTTGCGCTGCACTTCCACCAGATGATCCTGCGGACCTTCGAGTGCAGCCTTGATCGCATATTGTTCGGGATGATTGGCGCACAACCGCGCTCGCAGCAGCCGGTGAATGCCATCCGTGTAAGGTTTGACTGTCGCAGCGTCACCAGAGACGATGCCCCAGCCAATGCGCCATCCCGGAACCAGATAATTCTTCGACATTCCGCCAAACGTAATGCATGGAACATCGGGCGCAACCGAAGCAAACGCGATGTGGGGAGTATCTTCGAGAATCAATTTGTCGTAAATCTCGTCCGAGAAGACGACCAGATTGTGGCGCCGCGCAATCTCGGCGACTTGCTCCAGCATCTGCCGCGAGCACAACGATCCCGTAGGATTATTGGGATTGATCAGGACGATGCCGCGAGTGCGTGGCGTAAGCTTCCGTTCGATGTCAGCCAGTTCCGGCTGCCACGCATCTTCTTCATTCAGATCATAAGCATTCAGCGCGATGCCCAGCTTGCACAGCACGGCCGAATACAGAGGATAGTCCGGACTGGGCGTAAGAATATCCTCACCCGGATTCACCAGCGCGGAGATGCACAGATCGACGGTCTCACTCACACCTGAAGTAACGAACACGTCGCGCACCGTCTTGATGCCCTTACGCGCCGCCTCGCCGCGAATCGCTTCGATCGCTTCCGGAATCCCCGGAGACGGCGCATAGCCGTTCTTTCCCTCGCGCATCGCCTTATAAACGGCTTCAATGATGTGCGCCGGAGACTGGAAGTCGAAGTTGAGCGGATCGCCAACGTTCAGCGGAAGAACCTTGTGTCCCTGCTGAATGACTTCGTCCGCCACGCAAGCCAAATCCCGAATCGCATAGCGAACGTTATCGAGACGCCTGGCAGCGGTAATCTCGTGAGCTGTCGTAGCTGGAGTCATGAAAGCCTCGCCGCGGCGGGGATGCACGCCGTGGCCCGTGATTGGGATGCAAGAAGGATTCTAACCGCAGAAGCGCGGAGCGTGGAGAGAAAACGGTAGTAAGTGATTTAGTGCGGGCTGAAGCTGATAGAGATATCTTCCACGGTTTGCGCGGGAGCCGGAACGAACTTCCACTTCGTCACCGCGCTGGCAGCGCTTTCAGCCAGGATGGGATTGCCGCCAATCACATCCACATTGCTCACTTTTCCATCAGGACTAACCGTAACCTTCAGACGGACCAGGCCTCCGATCTGAGCCCGCTTCAGAAGTTCCGAATATTCCGGCTTTACCGTGACTAGGACTTTGCGATCAGATTTAGCGGTTTTTTGAGCCAGCGCAGCCGGTGCACAGCCGCACAAGATGCAGAGTGTCAGAATCGCCGAGGCGGAAATTCCCCTAACGCTTCCGGACGTTTGTGTAATGAGACGATTGAGCAAGACCAACCCACAACAAAACTGCGGACGGATTCGACCCCAAGCACTTGACGTACGTTAGGTCACCCGCGCGCGTGAGACAAGATTACCAAGGTACTTTGTGTCCTATTCGTTCTTTGCCGCTCCGGTCAGCACATTGATCAACTCCGGACCCGTCGGGCTGCCCCATCCCGTCACCAGGTCATATCCCGTCACCGCTGTGTACTTTCCATTGCTGCCGCTGACGATGTCGTGGAAGTCGCTGTCATAACTCGATCCCACGCCGATCGCATACAGAGCCGGATTCAGGAAGCCAAGGGTTGAGCCTCCGTTCGCGACGGACTGTTCATTCGCCATGGCGATGATTCCCGCCCACTGCGGAGCGGCGTAACTGGTTCCTCCATTTCCGCCGCTGCAGCCGCCGTCATAACAACTGTATTGGTTGGTATTCGCCTCCGCCGCCACGTCCGGATAATTGCGCAAGGTCTTCGACCCATGATTCAACTTGGTAATCACCCCTGAGAGTTGCTGGTAACTGGGAATCGGAACTTTATTCTTCGAAGGACTCCCTGCACTCCCGTTCCAGCCAGTCTCCGCTTTCCACGCGCCCCCTGGACCCGCCGTGGTCAAGTCCGTCCCACCTGCAGCCGTAATGTAAGGATCATCCGCTGGCCAGACCACGTCACCCGGAGTGCTGGAACCGCTGTCGCCAGTGGCCACGAACACACTCTGGCCCTGCACAGCCATTTCCTTGAAGATCGGATCCAGGCTGCTCTCATCATCATTCCATCCCCAGGAGCAGCTCAGTTGCTTGGCACTATTGTCCGCCGCCATCCGGTTAAAGATGGAGACGTCTTTGTCTCCGACGTAAACCAGGACTTCCTTTAGACCGGGAGCCATGGAGATTGCCATCTCGATGTCTATCACTTGTTCGCTGTCATCACAGGAACTCGGCGGGCAGGTCAGACTCGCCCCATTCAGCGATACCCCGCGAACCGGGACCTTGAGCGGCTGTTTCACTTTGCTGAAGAAAAGCTTCACGTCACTAATCTCGTAGCCGGCATACTCAAATAATCCAACTCTTTGACTACTGCCGTTGAGCGGACCGGAGCCATAATAGGCCGCGCGCATATCGCTCCCGATAAACTGGCCGCCTGGGCCGGACCCGGTAGTTTTATTCGCGTCGTTCGGCCACTGGGAAGATCGAATGTTCTTCGCATGGGGCAATGTGTAGTTGTCGAGGCCAGAGATGTGTAACAGCGGCACATCGAGATCAACTGTAGGCTCGCGATCAGGCGCGTGGAATGTGCGGCCCTCAGTGGGATGCTGATAAACGCCAAGAGTCACGTGGAAGGCGCTCTCAATGTTTGCCGCTGGACCCTCGACATCGATCACCACGCGGTTGGCGTGAGTCTCAATCACCGCCAAGCCGTTCGCTCGAGCAAAACTGAGCACAGCCGCGTAATCAGCCTCGGTGGGACCGAATCTTCCAGTAAATTCCAGTACGCTGAGATATTGGTGGTAGTTCGAGCTCTGCGGATCGTAGATCTGCTGCAAAAGATCGTCGAGCTCCGCTTCATTCCGCAGTGGCAGAGAAATGGCCAGGCTCAAACGCTGCGCGCTCGGAAGATGGCCCACTAATGGCGCAACTCCGCTGGCGACGGCCGCGGGAACGTGGCTCGTCATAACGGGATGCTGCTCTGCCTGCGCCCCAGTTATGAAGAAAACCATAAACGCACACAAGATGGCGGCAAGCCGAGGCAAGGTAACCGATAAAATCTTTTTCATTGGATCATCTCCCCCACAGGCTTGGTACTTTACAACGCAAAGGGTAGATGAACAAGCGGAGGATAGTCTCTACAGGAAATAATTGGGGCATGTATTCACCGCAGAGACCACTGATAGCGCAGAGTCTTATGTTGGCTCTCTGCGCTATCTGCGGTAAAGTTTCGTCTTAGTCCACTCGATCGATCTGCGCCTTCTGCAGCGTGTCCGAATAATCCACGTAGACCGACTTCCACTCAGTGTAGAAATCAATCGCTCCGATGCCGCCCTCGCGGTGCCCATTGCCCGTGGCCTTCGTGCCACCGAAAGGCAGGTGCACCTCCGCACCAATCGTCGGCGCGTTGATGTACGTGATACCCGCGTAGAGGTCGCGAATGCCGGCGAATGCCTTGTTCACATCCTTGGTGTAGAGCGCGGAAGAAAGTCCATACTCAATACCGTTGGCGATCTCAATCGCATCTTCCAGATCGTCGCATGGAATGATCGAAACCACCGGGCCAAAAATCTCTTCCTGCGCAATCCGCATCTTTGGATCCACGTCGGTAAATACGGTTGGCTCCATGAACCATCCATACTGATAATCGCCTTTGTCGAGGCGATTGCCACCGCACACCAGCTTCGCTCCTTCGTTCTGGCCAATTTCCACATAACTAAGGTCGGTCTGCAACTGCTTTTCATTTACGGCTGGTCCCATCTCGACCGTTTCATCGAGTCCATTGCCAACTTTCAGTTTCTTGGCGCACGCGACGTAGCGATCGACGAACTCCTGGTAAACGCCTTTCTGCACGATGATGCGGCTGGTCGCCGTGCAGCGCTGGCCAGTAGTGCCGAAGCCGCCCCAGAGCCCGCCTTCAATGGCAAGTTCGAGATTCGCGTCATCCAGCACAATCATAGGATTCTTCCCGCCGAGCTCCAGCGAGCAATGTTTAAAGCTCTTGGCCGCGATGCCACCCACGATGCGGCCCACGGCAGAGGATCCGGTCAGCGAAATAGCGCGGACATCAGCGTGCTCGGCCAATGGTGTGCCTACGTCGGCGCCATATCCGGTGACGATGTTGACCACGCCTTTCGGAATGCCGGCATCAGTGAAAGCGCGAACCAGGTTGAATGTGGAGAGCGGCGTGTCCTGTGCCGGCTTGATGACGCAGGTATTGCCGCAAACCACGGCGGGCAGTAACTTCCAGGAAGAAATCGCCATGGGGAAATTCCACGGCGTGATCATGCCGCAGACGCCGATGGGCTGGCGCACCGCCATGGCGAATTTGTTGGGCAGCTCCGAGGGAACAGTCGGACCGAAGAGACGCCGCCCTTCGCCCGCGTTGTAGTAGGCGGCATCAATCGCTTCCTGTACGTCGCCCCGAGTTTCTTTGAGCACCTTGCCCATTTCGCGAGTCATGTCGCGAGCGTGCTCTTCTTTGCGGCCGATAAGAATTTCGGCGGCGCGGAAAACCATCTCGGCGCGACGTGGGGCGGGCACCAGCCGCCACTTGGCGAAGGCTCGCTTGGCCGCGTCCACAGCCGCGTCAACATCGGCCTTCGCCGATTTCTGAAAAACTCCGACCACATCGCGCGTGTCAGCGGGATTGCGATCCTCAAACGTTTCGCCGGTCGAGGATTCCACCCACTCGCCGTCGATGAAATTCTTGAAAACTTTGGTTGGGCTGTAGCCCAGCGTGGCCGGGGAAGCCAGTGTGTCGGTCGCCATAATGTCTCCTTGATGAATGCCTGGATATTGATGCTACAGCCGGGACGGAAGGTGCGGCAACCTGGTTGTCGGAAACGGTCGCGGAAAGACGAGACTCCTAGGTTCCTGCCGGCTTTCTCTTTCCCTCCGAATCTGCTTAAATCAGGTAAAGACGCAACCCCGACAGGTTGGTCGTGTTTCAACAATCGTGGTCGACATTCATTCGCACATTCTTCCGGAAGTAGACGACGGGGCAAAATCCTGGGACATTTCTGTCGCCATGTGCCGCATGGCTGCCGCCGACGGCATCACACATCAGGTCGCCACGCCTCACGCCAACGACCGCTATCACTATGACCGCCCGTATCTTCAGGGACTAGTCGAACACCTGCAACAACGGGTCGGCAACGCTCTCACTCTCAGCCTAGGATGCGACTTCCATCTCTCTTACGACAACCTGCAGGATGTGCTGGCCAATCCCTCCCGCTATGCCATCACCGGCACGCACTACATGCTGGTCGAGCTGAGCAACTACAGCGTGCCGCAACAGATTACCGATTGTTTTATGAAACTCGGCGACTGCGGCATCACCGGGGTGATTACCCACCCCGAGCGCAATCCGATTCTGCGCGAGAGTCCGCAGCGAGTGGTGGAATGGGCCGAGCAAGGATGTGTGATTCAGATGACGGGATCGGCGCTCACCGGATTCTGGGGTGAACGTGTGCGCCGCGCGGCGCACTGGCTGCTCGAACACGACGCGGTACACGTGCTAGCCACCGACGCGCACGATACGGAGAAGCGTGTTCCTATACTCTCCACGGCGCGCGAGGCTGCCGCCGAGATTTGCGGCGAAGAAGTCGCGGATGCCCTCGTAGAAGGTAATCCCGCCGCTATCATTCAATCGCAACCTTTGCCCTATTTTCCACGGCCAGTGAGCGGGAGTTATCGCAAGACCTCCGGCAGTTAGTAGGGGAAATGTTCCTCGTGTGGAGCGGGACACTCTTATCCGCTGCTCTTGAACTTCCTTCTGTGGTTGCTTGAGCTACTGCGGATCGGATAAGCCCGAGGCGGGACTATTAGCCGGTACTGCAGGACTCGGAGTCATGCGTTCTCCCGGGTCGGCGCCGTGCGAAACCGGGTTTTGCGATAACGAAGAGGAAGTAACGGACGGTCCATGCGAAACTTCCGGCCCTGTCGTCATCGCGCTCTCGGGATTCAACAGGTGATCGTGGCTGGGACCGAGGCCAAGGCTGATCAGCGCTCGTGAATCGGGAACCGTTTTCGATTGCCAGCCGTGATCCGCCTGATAGCGGCGCATAGCGTCTTCGCTGGCCTGATTCCACATTCCCGCCGGCTCGCCGGTCAAATAATGCTCGCGGATCAACGCTTCCTGGATCGCCTCCGCGCGCTCCGGATCGATCTTCTGCTGGCCGCGTGCCGTCTTTTTCCTGGAACTCTTCCGCACACTCGCGTGAGTTTTTTTGCCGCTGTGAGCCGCGGTTGCGCTCGATTTCGGGTGCTTCGTCGCCGTGGAGTGCGTTCCAGAATGAGCCACCGGCTTCTTGGCGCCCGCTGCCTTCGTGGCGCTAGCCTTCTTCGCGGAAGATGTCGTGCTAGCAGCAGCGTCGGTTTGAGCGCGCGCTGTGAGCGGTGAGAAGCTGACGCAAACCACCGCTAGAGCGCAGGCTGCACCCAACCATCGCGTCACGGTCTTCGCGTAAGGCTTTAGTTCCAAAGGCAAAACCTCAAGTTGCCAAACGACCGCGCCGGCAGACTACCACAAAACACGACCACAAAAACAAAGTCCAACAGAAAACCGGCACTGTGATCATCCCTTATCGGATGACGCAATGCCAGTTCCCGTTGGCTCGTCCGTAGGTTACGGAAGTGTCCCGGCTACGAAAATGGTTCCATCCTGGCGAGTGGAACCGCGGGGGCGGACGAGAAATACCACGTCCTGGCCGCTCTTCAGCCCCGAGGCCACTTTGGCGAAGTCTTCTTCGCTGTTGACCGGCTGCTTATTGACCTCGAGAATCACGTCGCCACGACCCAGATTAATGTCCTCGGCAAAGGATCCCGGCTTGACGTCCTGGACGATTACGCCCTTGCCTGCCGGCATGTCCAGCCGCTCCGCCATCTCGGGAGTAAGCTTGCGGATGGTGATGCCGAACTTGTCCTGTTTGGGCGTGCTCTCGTCGTTGCCACCCTCATCTTCGTTCAGGCGAGCCGCAAAGAGCTTGGCACGATCCGCGATGGTCACGGTCGTATCCTGCTTCTTGCCATTGCGCAGGAACTCGAGTTGCACCTTCGCCCCCGGCCTGCGCGAGGCAATATCCGCCACCAATTCGGATCCCTTCGTTACCTTCTTGCCATCGACAGTGGTGATCGTATCGCCCACTTTCAGTCCCGCCTGATCGGCCGGGCTGCCCGGCACTACGCTCGAGACCGCTACACCGCTGCCGTTTCCATACACTCTTGTGATTGCGGGGTTTTCCACTGCGTCGAACATGATGCCGATCGAACCGCGCACCACACGATGCTCCGGTCCGATGAGTTGGTTGTAAACCTCCGCAACGGTGTTCGAAGGAAGCGAGAAGCCCACCCCCGCATAGGCATTGGTTTCACTCAAAATCGCGGTGTTGATGCCGATCACTTCGCCGTCCATATTGACCAGCGGCCCGCCGGAATTTCCCGGATTGATCGCGGCATCGGTCTGAATAAAAGTCTGAAACTGCCGGCCAGGCACGATATCCCGGCCCTTCGCGGAAACAATGCCAGCCGTCACCGTACCCACCTGCCCGAACGGGCTGCCGATGGCCAGAACCCAGTCGCCCACCTGCATACTGTCAGAGTTGCCCAGCTTGGCGGTCGGCACCCCGCGGTCCATATCGATCTTGATCACGGCCAGGTCGGTCTCCTGATCTTCACCAACCACCTTGGCGTCGTGTTGCACACCTGGAGGATCATCCTGCAGTCGCACGCGAATGCGATCCGCCTTATCCACTACGTGCCGGTTGGTAACGATGTAGCCCTTGGGATCGACAATCACCCCGGAACCGAGCGAACGCTCGCGAATCGCCGCGTCACCGTTCGGCCCACCCTGCCCGCCAAAGAATCGGTTGAAGAAGTCATCCATGCCGCCGTTACCGCCGCCCCCGTTGTCGTCCTCATCGGGGTTCTGCTCGCCTCGGCGCCGGTGTGGATTCTTGATGGTCGATTCGGTGTTGATGTTAACCACGCTCGGTCCTAACTGCTTGGCAATCTGGGAGAACTCATTGGAAAGCTGCTTGGGTGAAGGAATGGTTAGCGGAGTCGCATCGGAGGCCTTTTGCCCTTCCTTGCCCTTCACTCCGTAGGAAACTACGGTGCCAATCAAGATGCCCAGTGCCAACGTTGCCGCAATGCTGAACGAATAGACCCATCCGTGGGTCTTCAAGCGCAGCCAAAATGCCTGCGAATCCATATATCTGCTTCCTCCGAGACGGTAAACTTTTATTATACCCGTTTGCAAAGCCGCGACGGTGGATCGCGCGTTATGCGATCACCCGTCGGTTAGACGCACAAAATCGCTATTTCGTTTGGGAAAGTTACTTCGCTTCGTAGACCGTTTTGCCCCCGACTACGGTGCGCAAGACTTTGGTCGCCAGCACTTTCTCCGCTGAGGACGCCGTCACATCGCGGTCCAGCACAATGAAATCTGCGAGCATCCCCGGCGCCAGCCTGCCTTTTTCCTTTTCTTCAAACTCGGCAAAGGCCGAACCGGTGGTGTAAGCCGCAATGGCCTGATCCATGGTCAGCCTCTGCTCTGGAAAATATTCCTGCTTGCCGTTTTCGCTCTTACGCGTGACCGCCGCGTACAACCCGCGAAACGGGCTGACTGGCTCAACCGGATAATCCGTGCCAAAGGCCAGCGTCACCCCTTTGTTCAGAAACCCGGCCCATGCATAAGAAGTTGCGGCGCGCTTCGGGCCCAGCCGATCCTGCGCCCAGCGCATGTCGGTGAGCACGTGGCTCGGCTGCATGGAGGCAATGACCTTCAACTCCTTGAAACGCGCGATTTGCGCCGGTGTGGTGACCTGCGCATGCTCAATCCGCAGCCGGAAATCGTCGCCACCGTTGGCTGCCTTCACCTTCTGCTCGTGCGCGGCTTTTTCCGCTTCGGCAAAAGCATCCAGTGCCATCTGAATCCCTTTGTCGCCGATGGCGTGGAACCCTAGCTGAAAGCCGGCGAGCACGCGCTCTTTGGCCATATCGTTCAGCTTCGACGCCTCATAGCGCGGCAAGCCCGAATTCCCCGGATCATCCGAGTAGGGTTCCAGCAGCGCTGCCGTGTGGCCGCCGAGCGAGCCATCCATGAAGCCCTTCAGCATCCCCGTATGCAACATCAAATCTGACTGCGGATGCGAATCACGCTTGCCCTTCAACTCGTCGACGGAATCGTCGAAAGGCAGCCACTCGGAAATCCGCGCCGTCAGCTTGCCGTCTTTTTCGAGCTCCTCATAAATTTGAAAGTTTTCCCATTCTGGCGAATAATCCTGCGCCGAGGTCACGCCATGCTCCGCCAGGTCCGCGAGTGCGACTTCAATTCCATGCCTCCGCACTTCGTGGGTTGGCCGTGGAATCACGGCGCGCACCGCTCCCTGGGCCGTATCGCGCAAAATCCCCGTGGGCTGGCCGTTGGCATCGCGATCAATCTGGCCGCCTTCGGGTTCGCGGCTGGCAATGGTGATACTCGCCAACTGCAGCGCCCGTGTATTCGCCACGGCAAGATGCCCGTCCACGCGATCCAGAAACACGGGGTGCCCGTCCGAAACCTCATCCAGATCCCACCGGCTGGGCAGAACCTTCACCGGCCACATCGTCTCGTCCCATCCTCCGCCCAGAATCCATTCGCCTGGTTTGGCCGTCTGCGCTTTGGCCCGCACGCGTTCGCGGAATTCATCCAGCGTCTTCACTCCGGTTAGATCGGCATTCAACCGCTGCAGTCCCGCATCAGCCAGGTGCAGGTGCGCGTCGTCAAATCCCGGCATGACGAAGTGCCCGTCCAGATCGACAACCTGCGTCTGTGGCCCTTTCAGTTTTTGGATGTCCACGGTTTTGCCCAGAGCTTGAATGCGATCGCCACGTATCGCGATCGCCTCCTCGCGCAGAATCGAACTGAACGGCGTGTTCGAGGGAACTCCCGTATAGACATTCGCGTGCATGAAGATCACGTCCGCTTTCGGGCCGGGAGCAGCCAGCGATTGAGCGGGCACCGCATTCTGCGCCTGCAAAAAAGCGACGCAGCAAAAGACCACAGCAAAAGCCGGGTGCCCCATCCCTCGCGTTCCTTGCGAAGGATGGAATTCCAATACTGCGTTCGGCTTATGGGTGGCGCAGCGCCTCAGCGCTGCGAAAAGATGCTTTCTTCTCCCGAGGCTTATACCCCCAGTGGCCGCCAATCTCCTCATCATTCGCCCGAGTCCCCCGCTCCCGCCAGCGCGAGCATGGTCAGCAGAATCCGCTTTAGTCCCAGCTCGCGTCCGTTGCTGTCGAACCACTCTTGCAAAGTGTGTGCTCCACCGCCGGACCCGCCGCCGCCAATGGCGATGGCCTCCAGCCCCATAGACAGCGGAATGTTCGCA
>DATEQW010000130.1:0-22059 GCA_035272245.1 Candidatus Sulfotelmatobacter sp.
CGCCTGATCATCCCCAAGCCTTTTTCCCGCCTGCTGGTCCGCTTCGGCAAACTGATCCCAGTTCCGGCGGATGCAAGTGAGGAAGACCTAGAGCGTTATACCGCCGAACTCCAAGCCGCTCTCGATCGCGTATGCGAGTTCGCCGAGGAGAATGTGACAAAAGTAGGCACGGCGGACTTCCCTTACTACGACCGAACCTGATGGCCAGCTTCCGGTTTGCCTGTCACTCGGCGCAGTTGCCGAGGTTGTCAGCTTTTTCCTTCGTCCTTGCCTGTTTCTATTAACTGTGGTTAACTATGAGAAATAATCCTTGGTTAATAGAACGACAGCAAGTGGCGCTCTGCCACTCCAGAGCAGGGAAGTGGGGTATTCATGGCGCGGGCAGCGAATTATGCTTTTGTTCTAATGATGATGGCGTGTCTCCTTCCCGCGAAAGCGCTGGCACAAGGGGAAACCACCAGTGCCATCGTTGGCCAAGTGCGAGACACAACTGACGCGGTTGTGCCGGGCGCCGCTGTGACGATCACGAATCACGAGACCGGTCTGAAGCGCACTGCCCGAACTGATGACGCAGGACGGTTCAACTTTCCGCAACTGAAGCCGGGCACCTATTCCGTTAGAGCCGAAGCGCAGGGCTTCGAACCGGGGCAAAATGACAACGTCATTTCGGGACTGGGCCAGAAGCAAACCGTGGATTTCATGCTCAAGGTGGCGCGGTCCAATGAGGCGGTTGAGGTAAGCAGCGAAGCCCCGCTCATCAATCCGGAAAACTCAAACACATCCACAACCCTGACTGCGCCTGCGCTGGAGAACCTGCCGAATCCGGGAGGTGATCTGACCTACCCTCTGCAATTTGCGCCTGGGGCACTGATCAATACGGCGGGGAGCAGTAACGATTTCGTCGGCGGCAGCAACGGGTATGGCAACGTGGAGTTCAACGGACTCCCCGCCCTATCTAACGGCTACATCGTGGACGGGCTGGAAACGAACGACCCGCTCACCAACCTCAACAGCGGACTCTCAACCAACCTCGTCCTGGGATTGAATTCGATTTCGGAAGTGACCGTCAACACACTTTCTTATTCCGTGGATCAAGGACGGTACGGAGCATCGCAAGTCGACTATGTCACCAAGTCCGGGACGAATCAGTTTCACGGGAACCTCTATGAGCTGTGGAACGGATCGCTACTGAATGCAGCGGACTACTTCACCAATGCGACTCCGGGGAACCACAAGCCCAGATCGACCGTGAATCACTTTGGCGGCAGTGTCGGCGGCCCGATTGCGCGCGACAGGCTTTTTTTCTTCTTCGACAGCGAGTGGGTGCGGATCGCACTGCCCATCGTCACGCCCACGATTGTTCCCAGCCCGGCTTTCCAACAATACGTGCTGCAGCAACTTCCTTCCGCGTCGGTCCCCTTCTATCAGCAGATGTTTTCACTGTATGGAAACACGAGCGGCACACCGACCGCGATACTTGGCTGCCCGCTCGGCGCGGCCGGGGAGGGTTGTGCCAACCGGCAGAGCGTCTCACATTCCAGCGACGACCACGAACAGGTGCAGACGGTCCGTCTCGACTACAACATCAACCCGAGAGATACGGCCTGGTTTCGCTTTCAGTCGGACACCGGTCTGCAAGCCGCGTGGACGGACCCTATAAACCCGGTGTTTGATGCGTTTTCCCCGCAGCCCCTCTATTCTTTCGCGGCAGGACAGACGCACGTTTTCTCACCGAACCTGGTGAACTACTTCAATCCGGCCTTCTCCTGGTACGAGAGCTTGTTTGGGCCAAGTAACTTGCAGCGGACGCTTTCGGCGTTTCCGATTGTGTTACAAGGCACTGGCGCGAACGCCTTTACGCCCGTCGGAGGTCTCGACAACACCTGGATTCAAGGCCGGCGGGCGTCTCGCTTTTTCATCAACGACAACCTCGCCTGGAGTCGCGGCGCTCATGAACTGCGGTTGGGAACCAACATCCGTATCTTTCGCCTGAACGACTACGACTTCGAAGAAGGCACGGTTCCAACGGTAACCTATGCGAATTTGCAGCAATTCATTACTGGAGTCGCGAACACCGCATCGAAAGCATTCCCTTCAAACGCCAATGAACCCTTCAACTTTCTCAATCTCGATGTCTACGCGCAAGACACATGGAAAGTTACTCGCAAACTGACCTGGACGTTCGGTCTGCGCGACACATTTAATTCCAATCCGCTGAATCCTCATGATCAAGTCGCCCGCCTTCGCGGTTCATTCCTTTCCATCTCGCACGATGTCAATCAACCGCTGAATGAGGCTATCCAGACTCATCTCGGCAATCTGTTTTCGTCGACACCACTGGCAATTCTGCAACCGAGAACTGCGATCTCGTGGCAGTTCGAGCCAAAATCGGTGCTCCGCACCGGCTTTGGTATCTTCAGCGATATCCTGCCGGGCAGCGTGGCCGACCTGATCGGTGCCAATCCTCCATACGATAAAACGTTTCAGGGAGGTCTCCTCGGCACCGTGGGCGGTACAGCGATTGCGCCGGGAGCACCGAACAGTGCCGTCGACGCAACTGTAGTCGCCAATCAGATTTTTACGTCGGGATTTCCCCAGGGACAGCTTTCTTGCGCATCTCCACAGTCAAGTCCCGGAAGCTGTATTCCACCGGTCGCGATCACCGCCGTCCCTGATGGCAAACTCCACGCACCTTACTTCATGGAGTGGAGCTTGGGAATGGAACATCAATTTGGAACAACGGCTAGTGTGCAAGCGCAGTACGTAGGCACGCGAGCCGTGAATCAACCGTACTCAACCCAAGTCAACGGTTATCAAACCGTGTGTCAGGGCTGTTTTGCGCCTTTTCCCTACCTGCAATCAACCGATCCGCGATTCGGCGCTGTAACGCAGTTCTCCACGGGCGCGAACAGCCACTACAACGGCCTTCAATTGACGGCGATGAAACGCCTCGGACATGGTCTGCAAGGGCAGGTCAACTACACATGGAGCCGTTGCATGGATACGGTCTCGAACGGAGGCTTCCTTTCGTTTTCCGCAGGAGGGATTCTCTCGCCTCTGCCGGGAGACCTGGCCCGCGATTATGGTCCTTGCGACTATGACATCCGGCACAATCTCAACGCGCAGTATGTTTATCAGTTGCCGCTCAAAGTGCGCAGTCATTTCCTGGGTTACGCGCTCAACGGCTGGCAGATTTCTGGAACAGCGTTCTGGCACAGCGGAGTTCCGTTCTCGGTGCTGAGCAGCCCTTATTCAGCAGACGGAAACGGAATCGTGCAGGGCAGCGGACCGCAGTTTGCCAGTGTCGTTCCCGGCGTTCCGGTGTATGAGCATCATCCCATTCCGGGTGTGACGCAGGCAGGAACGCTGCAGTGGCTTAATCCGGACGCGTTTGTGTCAGCAGTCGATCCGAGTACAGGGCAGTGCTATGGCGGCGATAGCGCGCAGGCTTGCCAATTCGGAAACCTCGGCCGTAATGCCTTACGTGGTCCTGATTTTCTCTGGAGCGACTTCTACCTGACAAAATGGTTTCCCTTGAGCGAGCGCGTGAAGCTGCGGTTTGAGGGGCAGTTCTTTAACGTTTTTAACCATCCGAATTTTGCCCTTCCAAATATGGTTCAGGCCGGCATTCCTGGAACTCCTTCCACACAGAGTGGATTTGGAGCGCTTACCTACACGACTGCTCCGCCGACCGGCTTGCTAGGCGTCGGGCTGGGTGGCGATAGCAGTCCACGCATGATCGCCTTCCAGGCGCGGGTGGAGTTCTGAGCGCACACGGGCGAGTCTGGATGGTTGGTCGGCAAACCTTTTGCGGGACTTCCCCCAGGATTCATGCGCACTGCAAGAAAGGTCGTGGTAAGTCACCGGGAGCTATAATTCGCGCGTGCGACAACCTATGCGGCATGTAATGGTGCTTCGCGTTTCCAAAGCGGTTCTCGTTTTTGCAATCGCAGTCTTCTACACGATTCTGGTCCTAAACAACATCACGGATTACGGCTCGAACTATGAGTTTGTCCGCCACGTCCTGATGATGGACTCAACCTTTCCGGGGAACCACCTCATGTGGCGCGCCGTCAATTCGCCGCTAGTACATACGGTCTTCTACATCGGCATCATCGCCTGGGAATCAGTCACGATGTTTCTATGCTGGTGGGCTGGTGTTCGGTTGCTGAAATCGTATCGTGCGGACAGAGCACAATTCGCCGATGCGCTGAACGTCGCCGTGATTGCGCTGACTACGAGCCTGCTGATGTGGTTGGTGGCATTCCTCGATGTCGGGGGCGAATGGTTTCTGATGTGGCAGTCGAAAATGTGGAGTGGGCAGGAAGAAGCATTCCGAATGTTCACCATTGTCGGTGTGGTGTTTTTGGTTGTGGTCCAACGCGAGCCAACTCCCGACTAGTCGGCAACCCTTCTTCTTGGGGGACTTCCCGCTTGCCCGTGATCCAGAAGTATCTGGAATCGATTCACACAAGCCAGGCTTCAGTACTCATTCTCCCAAGCATGCCTTCGCCGGCACTTGTCCGAGATGATGGATCGGATCGCTAAGGGACCGGAAGACGTGAAAAAAGGACTACGATATGCGAAAAGGGTTTACCAGAAAACCAAAACCGGACGAGCCCGCGACGCATGTCAAGAACTACATCACGCCCAGCGGGCTGCAGCGCCTCAAAGATGAGCACCGGTTTCTGCTCACCAGGGAGCGCCCGGCCGTGACGGAGGTGGTGGCGTGGGCTGCCAGCAACGGCGATCGCAGTGAAAACGCCGACTATCAGTACGGCAAGCGGCGGCTGCGGCAGATCGATGGGCGGATTCGCTTTCTCACCAAGCGAATCGAAGCCGCCGAAGTGGTGGACCCGGAAGCTCCGAGAGCGGGGCAGGCGGCGGCGAGGGCATTCTTCGGAGCGACCGTGCGCTATGCCAATGCCGCGGGAGTATCGCGAGTGGTGAGCATCGTTGGCACCGACGAAATCGATCTCAACCGCAACCACATCAGTTGGGTATCACCTCTGGGGCGCGCGCTGATGAAGTCGGCAGCGGGTGACCGCGTAGCCCTTCAATTGCCGGGCGGCACAGAATACTTGACCGTGCTGGAAGTGTGCTACCAGCGCATTTCCGTGGAACCGTTCCGTGAACCAGCCGGATCCGAGGCCTCGGCAAAGAGACTTCCTCGCCGACGCTAAATCCACCTGACGAAAAAGAGACGAAACGGCACAGGTGGTGAAAAAGCGACGACCGTAATAGCGCGCTATGGGCTTTTGGCAAGCGACAGAGATGAGTTGAGTCTTCATAAACGCGCTTGCCGCCACCGATGAATCCCTGTCGAGAAGTCGACTCTGGACTGCAACAACTTCCGTATTGCTGGTCATTGGGGAAGAGCCGTGCTTGATCTGCATCCCGTTTTCATTTGTCGGGGTCTTTATTCTCCACGGTCGCGGTAGACGACAAATCAGTCTCGGCCGGTTGACTTCCACCGCACCGCCCCGGTAGATTTCTCACACCACTTATTTTCCGTTCTTTGAAATGTCCTTCGGTTTGCGCGTCTTCGTCCCATGGCGAAGACAGGGAAGCGGGTGCAATTCCCGCGCTGCCGCGCAACTGTAAGCGAGAAAATCGCAGCCGGTCACTGGGAGATTCCCGGGAAGCCCGTCTGCAAATTCCGGATGTTCCGGCCAATGGATAATTGCTAGCTGCTAATTGCCAATTGCTGCCCACCCATCCTCACTCGCAAAGCCAGGAGACCGGCGTAAACCGTCCACCTTAACCCCTTTCGCGTGAAAAGGAGGATGGTTATGCGTGCACTGTGCGCTTCGTTTTTGCTCTTCGTTTTTCTCTCGGCCGCATCCGCAGCCGATCTCAAGGTCAAAGTCGTCGACCCTCAATCTGCCGCTGTTCCCGGCGCCCAAGTCTTATTGCTCGAAGATAAAACTGCCGCGCATCCACAGGTGGAGCTCACCTCCGCCGACGGAGTAGCCGTCTTTCGCGAAATCGCAGCCGGCCCTCACCATATCCGCGTCCTCGCTCCAGGCTTCGCGGTCGATAGCACCACGCTTCCTGACACCGCCGAGTCCATTACCATCCAGCTTCGCCTCGCTCCCACATCGCAAACCGTGGTCGTAACCGCAACCCGCACGCCCGTGGAGGCAAGCACTGCCGGCGCCGCGGTGGAAGCTCTCAGCGGCGAGCAATTACAAGTCATGAATCCAGTTGCGGCCGATGATGCCTTGCGTTTTCTTCCCGGCGCAGTCGTGAATACCGCAGGCCAGCGCGGCGGCCTGTCATCGCTCTTCGTGCGCGGCGGCGATTCCAACTACAACAAGGTGATCGTCGACGGCGTCAGCGTAACCGAGCCGGGGGGAACCATCGATTTCGGCACACTCTCACTCGCCGAAGCTGATCGCCTGGAATTTCTGCGCGGCGCGCAGAGCACGCTCTATGGTTCCGATGCCATGACCAGCGTGGTCCAGGTTTGGACTCGCACCGGCACCACCCCTGTTCCCGAGCTTCGCTTCGGCGCCGATGCCGGCAACTACGGCACGGAAACCGGCTACGCTTCTCTCGCCGGATCCCACGGCCGCTTCGATTACAACGTCTTCGGCAACCAGTTCAATACCAGCGGCTCCGGCCCCAATGACGATTACTCCAACTCTCTCGAAGGCGCGAATGTGGGTTTCTTATTGAATGACAAGATTTCCCTGCGCCTGCGCGCCCGCCACGACAACAGTGTGACCGGAACCCCGGGCGCGTGGAATTTCAACGGAAACAACGTGTTTGACGTCTTCGGCACAACCTACGTCCTCTCTCCCGATCTCGGCGCGCGTGCTCGCCAGAGCAATCTGCTCGCCAGCCTCGATCTCGCCGTGAAGACCGGATCAAACTGGACGCAACACTTCACCGGCTTCGAATACAACCTGAAGACTACCAACCTCGATAGCGGCATTTCGCCCGAGAACACTCCCTTCGGCACCCTCAACACTCCCTTCGAGGCCCTGGTCAATGTCAACCGCGCCGGCTTCGACTACCAGGGCAATTATGTTGAGCGCAACTGGGCGGAGACCACCATCGGTTACGAGTTCGAGGATGAAAACGGTTCCGTCAACGATCCCATCCCCGCCGATTTTGCCAGCGGCGGCCACGGCTTGCGCCTGAACGAAGCCGCATACGCCCAACAAGCGCTCACCCTCGGGCGCCTCACGGTGATCGCCGGGGGACGCTTCGTGCACAACACGACTTTCGGCAACACCGGCGTCCCGCGTGTGGCTCTCGGGCTGAAAGTTCTCCGCGGTGCCCGGCTGTTTTCAGGAACGCGACTGAACTTTTCCTACGCCACAGGAATCAAGGAACCTCGCTTTGAGGAAACTTTCGTCAGCAGTCAGTTTCAGCTACCCAATCTCAACCTGAAGGCCGAGCGCAACCGAGCCTTCGAAGCCGGTTTTCAGCAAAACCTGTTGGCCCGTTTTATCTTCGTGGCCAACTATTTCAATAACCTGTTCCACGATCAAATCGAGTTCATCACCGTCAACCCGAATACCTTTGTAGGCGAATACGTTAATCTGGAAAAATCTTTCGCCCAGGGCGCGGAGGCCGAACTGCAGAGCCGGATCACGCAGCGGCTTTCCTGGAACACCTCCTACACTTACACTTCCACCCAGATTCTCCTGGCCCCGCCGGGCACTTCTCCGCCCTATGCCCAGGGAAATCCTCTTCTCCGTCGTCCCCGCCACACGGCTTCCACCTTGCTTACCTACCTCGGCCCGCGCTGGGGCGGAAATCTTGGAGGCAGTTTTGTGGGCCCGCGCCCCGATTCAGACTTCGACGGTTTCGGCATCACCCACACGCCCGGATATTTTCTCCTGGACGTAGGCGGTTGGTACAAAGTCAATTCGCACGTGACCCTCTACGCCAACGCTGAAAACGTGCTCGATCACTTCTACGAAGAAGTGACCGGCTATCCAGCGCTCCGCGCAAATTTCCGCGCCGGAGTCCGCTTCCGCATTGGAGGAGAGTAACTAAGGAATGAACGGCTGAGGAACAAACTGAACTTGCGTCGGGACAGTCTCATCGGCTGTCCCGCGGGGCTCTCTTAGCTTGCCTTCTCGGGAGGCCTGGCCATCGACATCGGCATAGCCGCATTCATCTTGCCGCCGAAATATTTCGTCCGCGCCAGCAGCAGCTTTTCGATATCGACCCCGGTCAGCGGCTGCTGCCTTCCCAGCAAGTGCGTGACCAGCGCAATCTGCGCGAAGTGTTCCACCGTTTCCATCTTCATGTACGCGTGCTCGATGGTATCGCCGTAGGCGACCACCCCGTGATTCGACATCAGGATCGCATCATAATGCGGCACGTAAGGCTCGAGGGTTTGCGCCAGCTCCGAGGTTCCCGGCGTCCCGTATCGCGCCAGCGGAATGCATCCCAATCCCATCACCACTTCGCAAACCAGAGGCTCCGTCAACGGCATGCCAGCCGCCGCAAATCCCGTCGCTGTGGGCGGATGCGCGTGCACGATCGCCTGCACGTCGGGCCGCGTGCGATAAATCAGCAGATGCATCCCAAGCTCGCTGGTTACATTCCGCTTGCCTGCCACTCGCGTGCCTTCCTGATCCACCACCACCATGTCCGCCGGCCGCATCGCCCCCTTGCTCACGCAGGTGGGGGTTACCAGAATTCGGCCGCTGTCGAGTCGTACGGACAAGTTTCCATCCATCGCCGCTACGAACCCGCGCTCATGCAGCATGCGGCCGTAGCGAACAATCTCTTCCCTGTGTTTCCGTTCAGTGGCCATGGAATACTCTCTTCAGGGGAGTGGCGAAAGGGCAGAAGCTACAACCCCCGCATAGTATCGCACCTTGCGCGAAACCGACAAATAAATTTACCAGACCGGGCAGAATATCTTGGCCCGGGCTTCGAAGCATCCGCTCCTCCTGTAATCTTAACTCGTGTTGGTTTCCGAATTCCATTTTCATCTTCCCGACGAACTCATTGCCCAGGAACCCCTTGCCGCTCGCGATGCCTCCCGCATGCTGCGCGTCGAGCGAGCCACGGGCCGGTGGTCTGACTGTGCGTTTCGCGAGTTCCCGGATCTATTGCGCCCCGGCGACCTGGTCGTGTTCAACAACACCCGCGTCTTCCCCGCCCGCCTTTACGGCCGCCGCGCAGGCGCTCGCGCTCAACCCGTCAGCCCTCATAATCCCGCTGCCCGCGATTTTCTTCACGGCCGCATCGAGGTTCTGCTCACTCGCCAGCTATCCACCCAGCCCAATGACTGGGAATGTCTGGTCCGTCCCGGCCGCAAAATCGGCGTCGGCGAACACTTGTACTTCGGCGACCCCGACGAACTGCAAGCGGAAGTTCTGGCACGCGCAGAATTTGGCGAGCGCCGCATCCGCTTCCGGCCGGTCGCAGATTTCTTCGCCGCCCTCGATCGCATCGGCCACGTCCCACTCCCTCCCTACATTTCTCGCGCGGATTCTTCCCGCGATCGCGAGCGTTATCAAACCGTCTATGCCGATCCGCGCGGCTCCGTCGCCGCTCCCACCGCCGGCCTTCACTTCACCCCGGAAATTCTCGAGCGCATCCGCCAACGAGGAATCGAAACTACAGAGATCACTCTTCACGTCGGCCTCGGAACTTTTCAACCCATTCGCGTGGAGCGCGTCGAAGATCACAAACTCCACTCCGAACCTTATTCCATCTCCGCCGCCGCGGCTGCTGCCATCAACCACGCTCTGCAGGCTTCGCGGCGTATCATCGCCATCGGCACCACCACCGTCCGCACGCTCGAACACGCGGTTCGCGCCGGCTCAGGGACTATCCTCGCCGGCGGTGGCGCCGCAGACGTGTTCATCTATCCCGGCTTCCAATTCAAAGTAATCCAGGCCATGCTCACGAACTTCCACCTGCCCCAATCCTCCCTGCTCATGCTGGTCAGCGCCTTTGGCGGAAAGGAAAACATCTCGCGCGCCTACCAGCACGCCGTCACCGAAAATTATCGTTTCTATTCCTACGGAGACTGCATGTTCATCGAGTAGTCTTTCGCCCTACTCTATGTTTCTCTGCGTCCTCTGTGTTAAAGGTTTTCCGACAACCGTCCGCTCCAGGCCTTGCGTTATACTTTTCCCGGAGCACCTCATGTCCACCGCCGTAAAACAAATTCCCATCGAGAGCTTCGTCGCCGAACTCCGCAAGTTCCCCGAGGCCGCGTTCGATCAGACTGAGCAACTCCGCAGATTCCTGCGCGATACCCCGCTCAATCCGGACTCGTTAGCTCCCTATCTCACCTGGGACCGCCAGCACTACACTCGCAATCTCATCGACAAGACTCCTCTCTATGAGTTGATGGCCATCTGCTGGGAAGTCGGCCAGGCCAGTTCCGTACACAATCATCGCGATCAGAATTGCTGGATGTCCGTACCCGTCGGTCGGTTGCTAGTGGAAAACTTTCATGTCGTACAGCAGGACATCGCGCTCGGCAAATGCACCATCCAGTCCACGGAAATCATCGAGATGAATGCCTCGCATCCCTGTGCCGTCGATCCCCTCGAACCCGTTCACCGCGTCTTTAATCCCCGTGAATTCAATCAACGCGCGGTAAGTCTGCATGTTTACTCCCGTCCCTTCGACACCTGCGTCGTCTACTCCGCCGAGCAAGGCACGTGCGGCGAAATCCAGCTCCACTACACGACTCGATACGGAAAACGAACGTAACCCGCGCCGCTAAAAGACCCTTGGTCACTCGTCCTTCCCGGCGGTAATTTACAGAGTTGGGCTCGAGGTTTGTATCAAGAGGGTTGCATGAAACAGGTATTGGCTGCGCTGCTGGGAATCGCCGCTTTTTGGGGTGGCTTCTCTTACTATCAGGATCACTTTATGCACTCGAAGCCGCACGCCGCTGTGTCCTCCCAGGAAGTTCCATCACCACCGGCGGACGATCAGGAGCCGGGGGTGGATGCAAAACCTGGGCTTCCGGATACAAGGCAGTACGTCGCGGTTAAGGGTCCGCTGGCGAATTGGATGGACAAGGTCAACCCCTGGCACAAGGCACCACAGCCGGTAGCTCCGCGCGTGCCAAGTCCCAGCGACCATGTTGCTGACTCCCCGGTCGGCACCAGCACGGCCATCGTGCGCAAAACTTTCGCCATCACTTCTGCCGCGAAATTTGTCTTTGAAGTTCCGCCCCACGCTGCCAGCCCGCAACTGAACGGAAGCTACCGTTCGTTTACCCAGCAGGCTGGAAGCCAATCCAGCGATGACAGCGCCGACGTCGATCTTCTCCTGATGAATGCCGAACAATACGCAGACTTCGCCGGTGGCCATCCCGCTGATGTGGTCTACTCAGTCGATTCTTCCCATGAGCAGGACGTCGCCTTCGGCCTTCCCGCCACTTTCGACAAGCCCGCTCAGTACTATCTCGTCTTTCGCAATAGCCCGGGCCATGCCGGTAAGAAAGTAGTGCAAGCCGACTTCCGCGTCGATTTTTAGCTTCAGTGCCGATGTGGGGACAGCCGCCCTCGGCTGTTAAACTACTGCCTTGCCCCCTCGCACAAAATCTCCGGAACCCAAGCCCAGCAGCACGCCTGCAGTAGCGCCCAAGTCCGGGGCGCCGTCCACGAAACACCGCATCTTCCTGATCGACACCATGTCGTTCATCTTCCGCGCCTATCACGCCATGGCGCGCCAGCGCTCCATGTCCACAAAATCCGGCCTTCCCACCGCCGCCGTCTATGTCTTTGTCAACATGCTGCGCAAGCTGCGCGACGATTTCTCTCCCGCCTATCTCGCGGCCGTCTTCGATGTCGCCGCCAAAACTTTTCGCGACACCCAGGCGGAGGCCATCACGAAAGTTCGCAAGTTCGATATCAAGACTCAAACTTTTACCGAGATCGAATACAAAGGTTACAAAGCCAACCGCGCCGCCATGCCCGAGGATCTCGCGCAGCAGATTCCCTTCATCCGCCGCGCTCTTGAAGCCTACCGCATCCCCATTCTCGAACTCGCCGGTTTCGAGGCGGACGATGTCATCGGCACCCTCGCCCGCAAAGCCGCTGCCGCTTCGTATTGCGTTTACGTCGTCTCCAGCGACAAGGACATGATGCAGCTCGTCAACGACGATGTTCAGATTCTCAATCCTCCGAAGGACAATCTCATCTGCGATGCCGCCAAGGTCGAAGAAATTCTCGGCGTCCCTCCCGAGCGCGTCATCGATATCATGGCCCTGCGCGGCGACACCATCGACAACATTCCCGGCGCCCCCGGCATCGGCGATAAAGGCTCGGTCGAAATCATCAAACGATTCGGCACCGTCGAACAGGCTCTCGACCGCGCCGCCGAAGTCGAGAAGAAAACATATCGCGAATCTTTACTCAACAATCGCGACATCATTCTCTTCAGCAAAAGCATGGCCACCATCGACACCAATGTTCCCGTCGAGTTCAACGTTGAAGCTATGCGTGCCGGCGAGCCCGATCTAGATCTCCTCCGCCAGCTCTTCACCGAACTCGAATTTACTTCCCTGCTGAAGGAAATCTTGCCGCAAGTTCAGGTGACGGAAACTCATTACACCGAAGCCAACTCCGCGGCCGATATCGACAAAATCGTCAGCTCTCTTACTCCCGAAAGTGCAGTAGCAATCGCCGTGGAACTGGATCAGGCCGAATCGCTCACAGAAGATGAAGAAGAAATCGCTGACGATGAGCCCCAGGAAGCGATGTTACCTCTCACCGATGGCTCGCCATCCTCCGCGCCCGAGCCTGCTTCACGCCGCATCGCCATTTCCGCCGCCGCAGGTTCAGCCGCCGTCGTGAAACTCGATTCCGCCGCTGCTGTCACGCTCGGTTCTATTCTCACGACGCAATCCACACCGAAAGCGGTTCACGATTACAAAGCCGCCATCCACGCACTCGATCCCCTCGGCATCCATCTGCAAGGCGTGCTGCACGATCCCATGCTGTATTCCTACCTGCTCGATCCCACCTACTCCTCGCATCGCCTCGCCGATGTCGCGCTCCGTCGCTTCAATCTCAAACTCGAAGGCGATCTTGCTGAAGCCGCCGACGTCACTGGCCGGCTCGCCTCCGCTCTCGGCGAAGAAGTCAAACAAGCAGGATTGACCAAACTCTACGAAGAAATCGATCTGCCGCTCGTCCCCGTGCTCGCACGCATGGAGCAGGCCGGAGTAAAAATCGACACCGCCGCGCTCGCCAAAATGTCATCTGAACTCGAACGCGAAATCGGCGTGAAAGCGAAAGAGATCTACGAAGCGTCGGGCATGGAGTTCAACATCGGCTCGCCCAAGCAGCTCGGCGACGTGCTCTTTAACAAGATGAATCTGGCCAAGCCCGTGAAATATGGCAAAGGCCGTGTTATATCGACCGCCGTCGATGTTCTCGAAACTCTCGCCGAAGATCATCCCATCGCCCGTATGGTCCTCGACTATCGCCAGCTCACAAAATTAAAGTCCACCTACGTCGACACGCTGCCCGCGCTCATCAACCGCTTCACCGGACGCCTGCACACCACCTTCGGCCAAACCGGAACCGCGACCGGACGCCTATCTTCCGCCAACCCAAATCTGCAAAACATTCCCATCCGCACCGAGCTTGGACGCGGCATTCGCGCCGCCTTCATCGCCGAGCCCGGCCACGTCCTGCTCACCGCCGATTATTCGCAGATCGAACTCCGCCTGCTCGCCCACTTCTCACGCGATCCGCTCCTCGTCGAAGCCTTCCGCCGCGGCGATGACATCCACACCCTCACCGCCTCGCAAGTCTTCGGCGTGCCGCCGCTCATGGTCACGCCCGAGCATCGCCGGGCCGCCAAGGTCGTCAACTTCGGCATCGTCTACGGCCTCTCGCCCTTCGGCCTGTCGCAAAATCTCGGCATCGAACCGGCCGAAGCCAAGCAGTTCATCGCCAACTATTTCGAGAAGTACAAAGGCGTCCGCGCCTTCATCGACAAAACGCTCGAAGAAGCCCGCCGCGACCTGAAAGTGAAAACGCTCCACGGCCGCGGCCGCCCCATCCCCGACATCAACAGCAAAAACGCAAATCAACGCGGCTTTGCGGAACGCACAGCGGTCAACACGCCCCTCCAAGGCACCGCCGCCGACCTGATCAAGATAGCGATGATCCGCATCGACGCCGCGCTGCAGGAACGCGGCCTGAAGTCTCGCATGACCCTTCAAGTCCACGACGAACTGGTCTTCGAAGTCCCGGAAGAAGAAATAGAAGAAATGAAATCCCTGGTCCGCGAGCAAATGGAAAAAGTCCACGCTCTCACTGTCCCACTGCTCGTAGAAATGGAAGTAGGCCCGAACTGGAGAGACTTGGATTAACTCGGTATCAAGGCTAATGTCGAAGCGGGTGCCCCGTCCTTGTCTCTGCGTTCTTTGGAGAGACAGGGCGGGGATTTTGACCGTCCTCACATATCGGAGTCAGCAAAAGGCACGGCAACGATCTGAAATTCATCAATTCAGCCGCCCCCCGCTACCCACCCCACCACTCCCGCCCCCAAGATCAACCACGCCGAATTAACCTTGAACTGCAATATCGCAATCACGCTGACAACCAGAATCGAAACCGTAAGCCAATCGGTAACCGAAGCCTTCCCCAACTGCCACGCAACAACCGCGATCAAAGCCAGTGACCCGACCACCACTCCATCCAACACCGCTCCCGCCGCCGGCGATCGCCGGATCTTCGGAATCACAGGTCCGCTGATCGCGACGAACACAAATCCCGGCAGAAAAATCCCGAGAGTCGCAAGCAGTGCGCCCGGCAAGCCACTTACTAGATACCCAATAAAAGTCGCTGTTGTGAACACCGGACCCGGTGTAAATTGCCCGACCGCCACTGCATCGATAAGTTGTTTTTCCGTCAACCAGTGCAGGTGATCGACAAACTCTGATCGCAGGAATGCCAGCAGCACATAGCCGCTCCCGAATACGACGGAACCGATCTTCAGAAAGGAGAGGAACAAACGTCCCAGGCGGATCGGCGCGACCGCGGCAACTGCGAGCGCTGTCAGACTCACCGGCGAAAACATCTTCGTCAAAGCGATCCCGCAGAGCGCGACCGGATTGCGTTTACTCTTCTGCCACCACCACGCAATCCCCGAACTGACACCCGCTAGCGCCAGCACCAGCAGCGGGCCCACGCCCACAAAATTCAGCACCGCCGATACGATACCGATCAAACCCAGCGCCCATGTTTTCGCGGCCGTTTTCCCCAGCTTCCACAGCGCCTGCAGAATCAGCGCAATCACTGCCGGCTTGATCGCGCGCAGGATTCCTTCCGCCTGTGGCAGCGCACCAAAACGCACGTACGCGGCCGCGATCAACGACACCAAAATTGCCGCGGGAATAATGAAACAACAACCCGCAACCACCAAACCACTCCATCCCCGTAGCGAACGGCCAATAAAAATGCCGACTTCAGTCGAACTCGGCCCAGGAATCAAACTGGCCGCCGCCACCCGGTCCAGAAAATCTTCTTCTGTAATCCAACCCCGTTTGCGGACGAACTCATCCTCCATCATCGCGATGTGCGCCGCCGGCCCGCCGAACGCAATGGTCCCCAACTTCAGAAAAACGAATGCCAACTCGGAGAGTGAAACCTGATCTTTGCCCTGCGGACGATTAACAGGCGATTCAGTCAAGTGCGTTTTCTCTGTCCGGCTCGGCACGCTGCGGCTCTAAACCCCCAGCCTCTTCTGAATCTCGCCCGCAATCCCCGCCGTCAGCGCCCGCATCTTCTCCTCTGATTCCGCCTCGACCATCACCCGCGCCAGCGCCTCCGTTCCGGAATACCGCACCACGATACGCCCGTTTCCATCTAGCTCGCGCTCCGCAGCCTCAATGGCTCTCCGCACCTCCGGCACATTCGCAAACGGAATCTTCTCCCGCACTCGCACGTTCTGAATCTTCTGGGGAAACACCTTCAAGTCGCCCACCAAGTCCGCGAGCGTCTTCCCGGAACGCACAATCACATCCATCACCCGCAACGCCGTCAGCAGACCGTCGCCCGTCGTCGCGTCGCCATCGCGAAAAATAATGTGCCCTGATTGCTCTCCGCCCAGTGTCGCACCGGTCTTCAACATTTCTTCCAGCACATATTTGTCGCCCACATTCGCCCGCAACATCCGAATGCCCGACCTCTTCAGCGCGATCTCCACTCCCATATTCGACATCGTCGTTGCCACCACGGTTGATCCGTTTAACTTCCCGCGAGCCTGCAGATCCCGCGCCGTAAGCAGCAACACACCATCTCCATTCACTACGCGGCCCGCAGCATCGCAAAACAGAGCGCGGTCCGCATCGCCATCAAAGGTCACACCCAGATCAAACTTCCCGCCAGACTCTGCCACAGCCTTACCCAACGTCTCCGGATGAAGGGCCCCACACCCGTCATTAATATTTCTTCCGTCCGGCGTCACGTGCGTAAACGTTGCCTGGATTCGCAAGCTGGCAAACAATTCCGGAGCCTCTGCCTTGGCCGCCCCGTTCGCGCAATCCACCAGCACGCGCAGCCCGCTCAGGTCCGATCCCACGCTTCCTGCCAGCGACTCGATATACGCCTTGCGTAGCGCCGTTTCGCCCGGCAGCGAGGGCCCGGCAATCCTAAGCGCAGTGTCATCCGCTGCGCCTGGCTTCGCCAGCAGCGCGAAGATTTCTTTTTCAATGGCCAGCTCCCGCTCATCGGTGAGCTTAAATCCGTCGCCGGAAAAAACTTTGATCCCGTTATCCGTCCATGGATTATGCGAGGCAGAAATCACCACCCCCGCCGAGAACCCGCGCGTTCGCGCCAGATACGCCACCCCCGGCGTAGTGATCACGCCTGCGCTGTGCACGTCCACACCCACCGCCGCCATCCCGGCAGCCACACGATCCGCAATCCACCCGCTGGATTCACGCGTGTCCTGTCCCATCACCGCCCTTGCCTTCGACGTGTTGCGCACCAGATCGTGCCCGAGCGCCCGCCCAATCAAATACGTGCTTTCCGCCGTCAAGGGAAATTCCCCCGCGACTCCGCGGATTCCGTCGGTGCCAAACAACTGCCTGCCCTGATTGCTCATAGATTGTGCGAATTCCTGAGAAGCGTTGGAGTGCGAATCGAAGAACCGAGAATGCTCAATCGAGGATGATAAACGACAATCGCGAAACTACAAGATCAATGCCCATTTCCCCCGGGCGCTGTCTTTCCCATAATCACCGTCACCCGCACCGGCGTGGGCTGCACCACCTGCACGAGCGGGTCCTTAACGTAGACGTTGGTCACAAACGTCGCCTGGGTTGTAGTTCCCGACGCGTCGATAGGATCGGTACTCGCCGCATCCATCATCTCCACGTGATGCTGCGGCCCCGTGATTGTGATTCTTTCCGGATCGATCAGCACCTTTGCGATCTGTTCACCCGCCAGGAAGTTGCCCGTGACCCGCGGGTGAATCTCCACCTCGCGCGTGAGCCGCATGTCGAAGATGAGATGTACCTGCCCCGGCACCACTTGCACCACATGCAAATCCCTCTGATGCCGAATCTGTTGCGCGGTCAAATCGAACGTGCGTTCGCCTGGCTTGGCGTCTCCCAGTTCAATTTCCGCATGGATTTCCGCCGCAGTCAGTTGCCGGATTACCCGCTCTGGCCCGCGCACGCGAATCTGCGCCTCCGGTATGTCGACTGAGCTGATCTCCAGATGTGGCGGAACGTGCTGGAATTCAATCGGTACATGTACGGCCACTTCTGCTGACTCCTGCTCCGGCGAAATTGCCATCCACAGTCCCGTTGCCAGCAGCAGCGATAGAACTTTCAGCCAGAAATTATGCAGCACCCAGCGACGCACAAATTCCATCACAGTGGCCGCTCCAATTCCGAATCCGATTCTCCGTCTGCGCTCATCGGCGCGCCCGTCCGCAGCGGCGTCTCCGTTGCCCCATCCGATTCCTCATTTTGCGCGACGACCGTCGGCAATGTCACCGGTGACATGTACCGCCGCAATTCGCTGCTCAAGTGCTCGCGCAATTGCTCCACCGTCAGATCTCGTTCAATCTTTCCGCCCACCGCCATGCTGATCGCGCCCGTCTCTTCCGACACAATCACCGCGATCGCGTCCGTCTCCTCCGTAATTCCAATCCCTGCCCGGTGCCGCGTTCCCATCTGCGTCGAGAGCACCGGATTCATCGACAGCGGCAGGAAACAAGCCGCCGCCGCCAAACGATCCTTCTGGATGATGACCGCGCCATCGTGCAACGGAGCGCTTGGCCGGAAAATCGTGGCCAGCAAATCATAAGAGAGCTTCGCATCCATCGCCACGCCACTCTCGATATACGTTCGCAATCCAATCTCCCGTTCAATCACCATCAGCGCGCCCGTCTGATGCTGCGAAAATAAATTCGCCGCCAGCACGATGTCGTCGTAGGAATCACCCTCCACTGTCGACCCGCGCAGAAAACTCACCCGCCGTCCCACGTCCGAGAGCACATGCCGGATCTCCGACTGGAAAACCACGATCAGCGCGAACACCACGTACGGCAGCAAATGACTCACCAGCCAATTCAACGTGACCAGCTCGCCGATTCGCGCCAGGTAAAACGCCACCGCTACCGCGGCCAACCCGGCCAACATCGGCGCCGCGCGCGTTCCCCGGATCATCACCAGCACTTCGTAAATGATCAACGCCACCAGTAGAATGTCGAGCACCGTAAACGACACTCTCGACCATGGCGCCGTCAGTTGCGTCACCGCTCCGTCCCCATACGAAGAATTTAGAACCCTGGAACCCTACATTCTACTGCTAGTGAGAACGAGAAAGATTTGTCATCCTGGGCGAGCCGCGCGTTGCGTCGTGCTTTTTACGACGCAATAATAGCGCGTTTGGCTCGCTACCTCACTCTGTAGTTCCGGCTTCACGATGATTGCCTCTTTTGTTTCCCCGCGTCTCCACCGGCTTTGTTCACCGTTGCCCGAATCTCCCCTCGCGCCACCCGCGCCCTGATCTCACTCCCGGGCATCACTTGCTCCGCATCCTTCACCAGGTTCCCTTCGCCATCAAACACCAGCGCATACCCTCGCTCCAGAATCGCCAATGGGGAAAGCATCTCCAGCGCCCTGCCCATGCGCTCCGCGCGCACTCGGTACTGCAGCAGCAGATTGCGCATCCCCGCCGTCAATGCCGCCGTCTGCGAGGTCAGCTCGCCACGCATTCCCGCCAGCACTCGCCGCGCATCGTAATGCCGCACCGCCGCCGCAACCGCTTCCCATCGGCGCCGCAGCCGCTCCAGCAGTTGGCGCTCGCCGCGTTCCAGCCGGTAAGTCAAATCATCTAACTTCTGTTGCCGCTGCCGGATCAAATCCATCATCCGCGCAAACGCCCCATGCTGTGCCCGTTCGGTCAGCGCATGCCGCGCTTCCAGAAGCCGGCGCTCCATCGCGCGCACCAGCCGCTCCCGCACGGCTTCTGCCTGGTTCTCCACTTCCACTCGCGACCGGATGACCAACTCCGCCGCCGCCGAAGGTGTAGGCGCCCGCAGATCAGCCACAAAATCCACAATGGTGAAGTCTGTCTCATGCCCTACCGCGGAAATCACCGGAATCTCCGACGCCGCTACCGCCCGCGCCAATGC
This sequence comes from Candidatus Sulfotelmatobacter sp., assembly GCA_035272245.1. Lineage (GTDB taxonomy): Bacteria > Acidobacteriota > Terriglobia > Terriglobales > Acidobacteriaceae > Sulfotelmatobacter. The sequence goes on from DATEQW010000130.1 coordinate 19,612, forward strand.
TTCATCATTGAAAGCCGCCAAATCTTCCGCTGGCCCTCCGCCCCGCCCCACGATAATCACTTCCACGTTGCGGCTCTGGTTGAAATACCGCACGCCCGCCGCCACTTCGGCCGCCGCTGCATCGCCCTGCACCTGCGCCGGATAAATCACCGCGTTCACCGTATGATGTCGCCGCTGCAAAATGTTCAGGATGTCGCGCAGCGCCGCTGCCTGCGGCGAAGTCACAATTCCAATTCGCGCCGGCAACGTCGGAATCGCTTTCTTCCGCTCCGCCGCAAACAATCCTTCCGCTTCCAGCTTCGCCTTCAGCTGCTCGAACGCAACCTGCAATCCGCCCGCGCCCTTCGGCTCCAGATATTCCGCTGCAATCTGCAATTCGCCGCGATCTTCATAAATGGTCACGCGCCCGCGCACCACCACCTGCATCCCACCCTCGGGACGAAACCGCAGTAGCCGTGCCGCCGACCGGAACATCACCACGCGGATCTGCGCGTTGCCATCCTTCAGGGTGAAGTAAAGATGCCCCGAATCGGGCGCGCGAAAATTCGAAATCTCACCTTCCACCCACGCGTCGGAATACTCCCGCTCCACGTGCGCCCGCACCGCCGCAACCAACCCGCGCACCGTCCACACCCGCCGCTCCGGCGGCTGAAACTTCAAGCCGAGCTGATCCCTGGTCACCATCCGATTACAAGGAGTCTAGAACAGATTTCGTGCCGGTGAGATGCCTAATGGAAGACTGCCCGTGTGGAGCGGACACTCTTGTCCGCTGCCTTTGACTCTGCCTGTGAATTGATTCGCCCCGCACCCTGAAGCTGAACGGCGCGGCCTGGAGCCGCGCCGTTCGCCCCGCTCCTACGGAATCGCCCGTCTTTGCGAAGCCGAATCCGTCTCTCCGCTTGACGCCGTCGCCTTATCCGCACCAGCCCCGGCCGGCGCGGTGTGCCCTGCAGCCGCTTTCTCAGACAGCACTCCGAACGCGCCCACTCCATTCGTCGTACCCACATACACTTTGCCGTTGATGATCATCGGCGTGATGTACTTGTTCCCTGCGCCAAAATGATCCCGCCCGCCCGCCGCCTGATTCGTGTTGTAGATCTCCACCAGGGTTTTTGCGTTGTAGGCGTGCAGCACCGCCGGATTCGTATTCTCCGCCGCCCACACGATCGTATTCGAACCTTTGTTGGACGAAATGCTGGGGGTGGCTCCCGGATATCCGAAGCTGTTGTTCGTCTTAGCCACCGGAGTCGTCAACAGCTTCGCATCCTTGAATTCGAATTCAAGAATCGGCTCACCCACCGGACCGTAATAAAGCCGTCCATTCGCATATGCTGGCATCGACCAGATTCCCCCCGGCAGCACGCCCGCAAGTTCCTGATAATTTCCATTGCTGTCCGGGTTGAACTTTCCCATGGATTCGCGATTCACAATGTACAGGTTCGAATCCTTCCCCGCGCCCACCGCCAGATTCCAGGTGTTGCCCGAACCATCCTTCATCGGTGGCAGCAACAGCGCTCCGCCTGATCCCAGGTCCACATCGCCGTTACTTTCCTGCACTCCGTTATCCATCTCGAAATAGTCCGCGACCGCCAATCCACCAGAGGTTGTGAGCCGTATAAACGCGTTGCCGTAGTCACCGCTGTCAGGGAATCCGCCAGAGGTCAAAGTCGTATCGAACACTCCGTTCGCGTCGAGGAAAAATATGTTGCCGCTTCCGTCCGCCGTCAGCCCCGCGCCCGATCCCCAGATCGCACCCTCGTTTCCGTTAGGCGTTACATTGATGACCGTTTTCTGCGCCAGCGTCGTTGCGTTATAGCCCATCACCCAGCCCGTATACGGCCGGATGTCGCAATGCGATGCCCACGTCAGATAAACCGTTTCCCCTGCCAGCAACAGCCCGGAACGCTCCTTATATTGCGCTGGATCGAACACTACATTCCCTCCGGAACTGTTGTCGCCAGTGCCGGGATATTTTGCCGTAATCGTGACTGGACCGTTGTACAGCTCCTTGCCAGTCGTCGCATCCAGTGCGTGCAGCCGCTGAAAATAGTCTCCCGAAGAATTTTTCGACATGGCCACCGTATAAATCACGCCATTCGATCCCGCCGGCCGCCGGATGACAGGCGTGGACGTGATCCCGATCTGTGGCGTGACCTGGCTGCAGCCCCGATCGTCCGAAGGCATTTCTCCCGCCCCGAGTGTGCTGATGTTCCAGATCCCACCGCCGGTATCGGCGTCGAATGCATAAACCGAATCGTTTTCCGTCACCACAATCAGTAGGTTGTGCGTGCCGCTGCCCGGGATCGGCACCGCCGACAAATACAAAGGTTCGCCATCCACCAGCCCATCTACCGTCACTTCAAACAGCTTCCCAAACGAGGCGGAGTTCACATTGCTGAGAGTCAGCGTCGTCTCCGCCGCATTCAGCCCGGTACGCGCGTTATTGTT
>DATEQW010000131.1:0-24061 GCA_035272245.1 Candidatus Sulfotelmatobacter sp.
GAGTTGCATGATGTGGTTGGGCACCATGTCGCGCAGCGAGCCCGCATGATCGAAATAACTCCCGCGGCCTTCCACGCCCACGGTCTCAGCCACTGAAATCTGCACATGGTCGATATAGCGGCGATTCCAGATGGGTTCAAAAATTCCGTTGGCAAAACGGAACGCCATGATGTTCTGGACGGTCTCTTTTCCGAGATAGTGGTCGATGCGATAAATTTGCTTTTCATCGGCGACTTTCAGAATTTGCTGGTTGAGCGCCTTCGCCGACTCCAGGTCGTGACCGAAGGGTTTCTCGATGATCACGCGCCGCCAGTGATCATTGCTTTGCTCCATCAGCCCATTCGCCGCGAGCTTTTCCACAATGGGGCCAAAGAAACTTGGAGCGGTTGCAAGGTAATAAAAGAAGTTTTGCTGAGTGGAGTGGTCGCGGTCGATCCGGTCGAGGCGCTCCTTGATCTGGGGGTAAAGCTTGTCGTCTTTGAAATCACCGGCGAAATAATAAAAGCGGCGCGAGAAGCCATCCCACAAAGATTCGTCGATGCAGTCGCCACAATATTCTTTAACATCATCCAGGATTCTCTTGCGAAAATCTTCATCCGACATCTGCGTCCGGGCCACGCCCAGCACCGCAAACTCCTTCGAGAGTAGATTTGCCCGGGCGAGGTTGTAGAGCGCTGGAATCAACATGCGCGCCGTCAGGTCGCCAGCCGCGCCGAAGATCACCATCACACAAGGATCTCCTTGCTTGCCGACGCGCGGTAGAGCCGCCGTGGGTTGTTCCGCCAATTGTGCCATCATAAAGTCCTTAAAGATGCGCTGGGTCGTTATGCGGTTTTCTTGGTCTTGGTCGCAGCTCCGGCAGTCCCTTCAGCGGCTTCCACGTGCCCGCCAAATTTCTGCCGCATCGCAGAAAGCATTTTCTCAGCGAACGTGTGTTGCTGCCGCGACCGGAAGCGTACATACAGCGCAGCGGTCAACACCTCCGCAGGGACCGCTTCTTCAATCGCCGCCTGGATCGTCCATCGCCCCTCGCCCGAATCTTGCACGTAACCTTCGTATTCAGAGAGCGTCGGACTTTCGGTCAACGCCATCGCCGTCAGGTCCAGTAACCACGAACTGACGACGCTGCCTCGCCGCCAAACTTCGGCGATGTCCGGCAGATTCAAATCATAGCGAATATTCTCCGGCAACTCTTTGCTGGTGGCATTCTTGAAGATGTCGAAGCCCTCGGCATAAGCCTGCATAATGCCGTATTCGATCCCGTTGTGCACCATCTTTACAAAGTGTCCGGAGCCGGAAGGTCCGCAATGAATGTAGCCCTCTTCAGCCGTCCCGCCTAGCTTTTCGCGGCCGGGCGTGCGGGGAATGTCACCCTTCCCCGGGGCCAGCGTCTTGAAAATGGGATCGAGCCGCTGCACGGCTTCGTCGGGTCCGCCAATCATCATGCAGTAACCACGCTCGAGTCCCCAGACTCCGCCGCTGGTTCCCACATCCACGTAATGAATGCCTTTGCTTTTGAGTTCACCGGCGCGGCGCACATCGTCTTTGAAGTAAGAATTGCCGCCATCAATAATGGTGTCGCCGGCCTGCATGTGCCGCGCCAACGTTTGCACGGTCTGCTCCGTCGGACTGCCTGACGGTACCATCACCCACACCGCGCGCGGCGTCTTCAGCTTTCCCACCAGGTCTTCCAAGGACGATGCGCCGCCGGCGCCTTCTCCGGCGAGCTGTTTCACAGCATCCGAACTCAAGTCTGAGACAACGAGTTGATGTCCACCACGCATCAATCGGCGCGTCATGTTCGAGCCCATGCGGCCCAGACCGACCATTCCCAACTGCATTTGACTTGCTCCTTACGATGCAGGACTAGTAGCCGCCCGCACTTCGAAATATATAACTAAGCCAGGCAAGTGTCTCATTGCGCTGGGCTGCCAATGTGGCAAGACCCGTATCAGCCCGCTTCCGAGATACACAATTAGCGCGCAGTCCGGGCTCAGCCAACACCTTCAAGTTGCCGCGGGACAGCGCGCCTCACCGCACCCAATGCGGATGGCCGTCTTCACCGGATGGGAAGGGTTCCGGAACGGCCGATTGCAAAGGACTCAGGCGGTCTTTTCTTTTTGTTCAATGCTTTTTTCCACCGCAGCCAGCAATTTGTGGAACGCATCCGCAAACAACTTCACCCCATCGGCCGTCAGCTTGGTCGTCACTTCCTTGATCGAGATCCCGCCCTTTGCAAGATCGTCCATCACCTTTTGCGCGCCTGCCACGTCCTCGGTGAGGCTCTCGCGAAGCCTTCCATGATCGCGAAAGGCATCAATGGTCGCCGGAGGCATAGTGTTTACTGTGTCAGGCCCGATCAGTTCCTCCACGTACATGACGTCTCGATAAGCCGGATTCTTCGTGCTGGTGCTTGCCCAGAGCACGCGTTGGGTCTGCGCGCCCTTGGAAGCCAGCGCCTCCCATCGCGGTCCGCTGAAGATCTGCTCGTAGCGCTGGTAGGTAAGTTTTCCATTGGCAATCGCAACCTTACCCTTCAGACTGCCTAGCAGTGTCTGCTGTCCCGCATCCTTGATGGATTTCAATTTGTCGTCGATCAATGAATCAACCAGCGTGTCGATTCGGCTGATAAAGAAGCTGGCCACGCTCGCCATTTTCTTGAGATCGCCACCGCGCTTTGCCAGGTCTTCGAGTCCGGCAATGTAAGCCTCAGCCACTTGTTCGTATACTTCCTGCGCGAACAACAACGTCACGTTGATGTTGATGCCTTCGCCAATCGCTTGGCGAATTGCCGGAAGTCCTTCGGGCGTTCCCGGAATCTTGATCATTACATTTGGCCGGTTCACGGCCTTCCACAGGCGGCGGGCTTCCTCGATCGTCTCCTGCGTCTTCAGGGCGAGCAACGGAGAAACTTCCAGGCTGACGTATCCGTCGCGAAAATTCGAACTCTGATACACGGGGCGCAAAATATCGGCGGCGTCCTGAATGTCGCGAATCGCGATTTGTTCATAACGGGCAGTCACGGTAAGATCCCGCCGCGAAGCCAGCGATTGCAACATGTCGTCGTACAGGTGACTGTCGGCGATCGCCTTCTCGAAGATGGATGGATTCGAAGTCATCCCCCGCAGGCCGTCTTCCTCAATCATCGCCTTGAGCTTTCCACTCGTGAGCAAGTCCCGCCGGATGTAATCGAGCCACATGGATTGTCCATAGCTCAGTAAGGCTTTAAGAGGGTTCGTAGCTTTTGCCGTTTCCAAAATTCCAGTAGGTTGCATAGTGATTTCTCCTGATGAACTGACGGCGGACGTCGTTGATTACAATTCTATGTTGAGCGACGCGATGAAGCGTTGAATCGCCCCTTATTTCTGCGCAATTGCCTTGCGGGCTTCTTCCACTACTACATCCACAGTGAAGCCAAAAAACTTCAGCAGGTCTTTCAACGGGGCCGACGCGCCGAAGCGGTGCATCCCCACTTTTCGTCCTTTCAACCCCACATACCGCTCCCAGCCAAAAGTCGCAGCCATTTCCACGGAAACTCGCGCCGTGACCGAAGAGGGAAGAACGCTCTCTTTATAAGCAGCGTCCTGCTTTTCAAAAATTTCCCACGACGGCATACTTACCACTCGTGCATGAATGCCTTCTGCCTTGAGCTTTTCGTAGGCTTCGACGCAGAGCGAAACCTCGCTGCCGGTTCCCATCAGGATCACGTCAGGTTTGCCGCCCGGAGCGTCGGCTAGAATGTAGGCACCCTTCGCTGTACCCGAGGCCGGGGCAAACTTCGAGCGGTCAAAGGTCGGAAGGTTTTGCCGGGTCAATGCCAGCACTACCGGCTCATGCTGCAGTTTCGCAATGATCTTCCACGCTTCAACTACTTCGTTGGCATCGCCCGGACGCAGCACAATCAGGTTCGGCATCGCACGCAGCGATGCTAGCTGCTCGATGGGTTGGTGGGTAGGTCCGTCTTCGCCGACTCCGATCGAGTCGTGAGTGAAGATGAAGATCGATGGAATTTCCATCAGCGCCGAGAGTCGTATGCTGGCTCGCATGTAATCGCTGAAGTTAAAGAAAGTCGCGCCGAAGGCTCGAATTCCAGAAACCGTCAGTCCGTTCACGCTCGCACCCATCACATGTTCGCGAATGCCAAAATGTAAATTGCGTCCGTGGTAGTCGGTGGCGCTGAAGTCTCCGGCTCCTTCAAACTTCAATGTGGTCTTGTTCGAGGTGGCCAAGTCGGCCGAACCGCCGATCAGCCACGGAATATTTTGTGCCAGCACGTTCAGAACTTTGCCTGAGCTCTCGCGCGTTGCAATGCCCTTTGCATCCGCAGGGAATGTAGGCAGATTTTTGTCCCACTCGTCGGGTAGTTCGCGCCTTTGCATACGATGCAAACGGTCGGCCAGTTCCGGATACTTCTGCGAATAATCTGCAAATAGCTTCGACCACTTCGCGCGAGCATCGTGCCCGCGTTTTCCAACGCCATCCTTAAAATGCTCACGAACGCCTTCCGGCACCAGGAACTTGGCATCTTCCGGCCAGCCGTAAAACTTCTTTACCAGCCGCACTTCCTCCTCACCCAGTGGCTCCCCGTGAGCGGCATTCGTATCCTGCTTGTGCGGCGATCCATAGCCAATGTGGGTGTCCACAATAATCAGGGTTGGACGATCGGTTGTTTTCTTGAAAACTTCAAACGCCCGTGCCAGCATGTCCAGGTCGTTGGCATCCGTGACCCGTGTCACGTTCCATTCGTATCCGATAAATCGTGTAGCCACATCTTCGCTGAAGGACCAACTTGCCGGTCCATCCAGCGTGACGTGGTTGTGGTCATAAATCCAGCAAAGATTCGAAAGCTTCAAATGGCCAGCCAGGGACGCAGCTTCGCCGCCGATCCCTTCCATCAAGTCGCCATCGGAACAGATGGCGTAGACGTTGTAATCGATGATTTCGTAATCCGGCTGGTTGAAGTTCGCAGCCATCCAACGGCTCGCGATCGCCATCCCCAGGCTGTTCCCAACTCCCTGTCCGAGCGGTCCCGTCGTAGTCTCTACTCCGGAAGTGAGTTCTGATTCAGGATGCCCGGGAGTCCGGCTCCCAAGCTGCCGGAAGCGCTTGATCTCCGCCATAGGGACGGCCAGCTCTTTCAGCACTTGATCGTTTTCGTCAACTTGGCGGACACCCGCTAGATGAAGTATTGCGTACAACAGCATGGAGGCGTGGCCATTCGACAGAACGAAGCGGTCGCGATTCAACCACGTCGGATCTTCCGGGTCGTAACGCAGAAATTCCTGCCACAAACAGTAAGCGACTGGCGCCAGACCCATGGGTGCGCCGGGGTGCCCGCTGTTGGCTTGCTGTACGGCATCAATCGCCAAGGTACGAATGGTGTTGATTGATAGCGTGTCCAGTTGCTTGCCGGTCACCAACGCTTGTTCACTGGCTACCATGGATGGGTGCTCCTCTCGGGAAAAACTCAGTGCCTGGGTGTTGTTCTACTGCCTATCGTAATTAGAGTTCCGAGGACAGCAAAGGGTTACAGTTAAGCCACGAGTGTATCAATTTCTTGCGGAATAATGTCGGGCGAGCTGTGAAAATTGGAGCGGGTTTGGCAGAAAAGCGCGAGCCGACGAGGAATTGAAACGCTACTTTAACAATTGCAAGTAACTGCTTTCGCTGCTGGATATGCGGGTGGTTTCCTGGACATACTTAAGAAACTGACGGAGGTTCTCTTTACCGAGTGGGTCCATTCCGGCGAAGCGAACGCGCACGCCACTCGCGGGAGCGCTGCGCGTGACCACTCCGTTCAGAGCCAGACCTTTGACCCAAATCTTGCCACTGGCGACCCAAAGGCCGATTTCAACCTTGGCGCCGCCGCTAATCTGAGCCGCTGTTTCCACTTGGCACCCGCCCATGCTGGTGTTCGAAAGATTACCCCAGATCGGAACGTCCCCATCGTTGACGCGCAACTCGACCGCCACGAAGCACTTGATTCTGGGATGCCGCCGCCGATCCTGTGCCCAGGTAGAACTGAAAAGATCAGGCTCAAACGGAGGCGTGGCAGAGGCTGCGGTCGGCAAGGGTTGGGGCGATGGTGGGGTGGTCTCGGCAGAAGTTGCCTCGCCGCCGGCAGCTTGCTTGATCTCGCGCATGGCCGCCAGCAAAGCCTGTTCCCTGCGGTCGGGAGGCGCATCACGATAGATCTGCAGGAGCTTTCCCAGGTTTCGCGCCAGGTCGGGATCTGCCAGCAGTCCTGTCCAGTCCGTTCCGGCCGATGGCTTCGACTTTGAGTCCGTCATGAGATACGCGTTCTGATTTCGTTACTGCAAAGCTGTGCCAGTTAAGCTTGAACCACCGGTCACCTATTCACAAGATGACCTAAGTCATCTCACCAGTCGCCATGATGCGGCTTGAAATTTAGTCGGCAGGTTCCAGGCCCTTCAGACAATTCTCCAGCGCTTCCCGCTGCTCCTGGGTGAGGGAGAGAAATTCAAAGCCGTACTGATATCCTCGGCGATAGCGAACCACAGCCCTCACGTCCCACGCCGTCGGAGCTCCCGGAAGCAGGAAGTTCAAACTCACCACCTCCCCGCCGTTCAGGTCCGCAGCCAGAAGTATTCCGATTCCGGCGGCTGACAGATCCCTGCAATGCCCCTCCACCTTTTGATATTCGTCCCTCAAATGGCGAACCGAGACCCGGAAATCGCTGCGATATCGGATATACCGGCGGCGCCGGCGGTCGAACGGCTTCATCGCTTGCTTCGGATCAGAAGATGGCATGTGTCCGGGGGTACTTTTACGCTCGACCGACGGGTCAGCGCGGCTGAAATGCAGTTTGCAAATCTGGGTTGTGTTCTTCGGTTGAGGTTAGCTTTCATTCGTGAACCGGATCGGTAGTCGAGTACCCGGTCAATTCTGAGGTGAAATTGAGGCCGCCGTGGTGAACAAAACATAACTTCCGTAGTAACAGAGTGTCCGAGAAAGAATTAGGAGGACGATGCTTTCCTAACTCTAACCGCATTAACAAGTCTGGGAAAGTGTCGAAGGTAAGAGTTTCCATTGAGCGAAAATGCTGTTTAGCTCCGAAGAGGTCGCGCCTGGAGTTCGATCCCAGGCGCCTTTTTTGCATCTCTAGACGCGATAAGTGAATCAAAATTCAGGCGTTATAGTTTCATTGCGATGAAAAAGACCATCCTGAACACTTATAATGGGATGCTGTCAGAAAAGAATGCACTGTCTCCTAGCCTTTCCAACCCGCAGATTTCTAGCCTGGACTTTTGTATCGTTCTTCGCCGTCACAGGCCTCATGGCTCAAAACTCTACGCCTGCGCCATCCATCACTTTGCCCGGATCGCAGAGTCCCTTCGTCGGGAGCGAACCGGAAGGCAAAGCCAGCCCGGAAGTGCTGCAGCTGAACTTTCAGGAAGCCATCGATCGTGGATTGCGCAACAATCTCGGTCTTCTGATTTCTGGCGACCAGGCCATTGCGGCCCGGGGCGAAAGATGGAAGGAACTCAGCAATTTACTACCGAACTTGCAAGCGCAGGTGCAGGAAGATGTCCAAACTCTGAGCCTTACGGCCTTGGGTCTGAAGAGCAATGTGTTTCCCTTCCCGATTCCGCGCGTGATCGGACCATTTAATTACTTCGACGCGCGTGCCTCGGTGAGTCAGTCCGTCTTCAACTTCAAAAACCTGGAGCAGGAACGCGCCGCCACCGAGCGTCTGAAGTCTGCGCAGTACAATTACAAAGATGCACGCGAGCTGGTGGTTTTGGCAGTGGGGAACTCTTACCTGCTGGCGATCGCTGATGCCGCCCGGATAGAAACTGCAGAAGCCCAGGTTACCAATGCCCAGGCCCTATTTGACAAGGCCGTCGATCAGCAAAAGGCCGGGCTGAGTCCCGCCATCGACACCTTGCGTTCTCAAGTAGAATTGCAAACTCGGCGACAACAATTAATTGCCGCCCGCAACGATTTTGCCAAGCAAAAGCTGGCTCTCGCCAGAATTATTGGCTTGCCGCCTGGTCAGGAATTTGTGTTGACCGAAAAAGCTCCGTACCAGGCGATTACTCCATTGCCGCTCGAAGTGTACTTGCAGCGTGCTTATACCTCCCGCTCTGACTATCAGGCCGCCCAGGCGCAAGTCCGAGCCGCGGAACTTTCGCGTCGGGCCGCTACCGCCGGTCACTATCCCTCGCTGGACGTTAGCGCGAACTACGGCGACATTGGCGTCAATCCGGCTTCGTCCAACGGGACCTGGCAGGTCAATGGAGGGCTGAACATCCCGATCTTCGCAGGAGGAAAAGTTCATAGTGACGTTTTGGAAGCCGAGGCACAATTGAAGCAGGCGCGTTCTCAACTGGGCGACGTTCGCGGCCGTATTGACTATGAGGTCCGCGGCTCCTTGCTGGACTTGAATTCCGCCGCCGATCAAGTCGAGGTCGCCCGCAGTGCCGTTGATCTGGCAGAACAGGCGCTCACCCAGTCGCGGGATCGCTTTGCCGCCGGCGTGACCGACAATCTTGAAGTGGTCCAAGCGCAGGAGGCCGTCGCCAGTGCGCATGAAAGTTACATCCAAAGCTTGTACGCGCACAATCTCGCGAAAGTGGAACTGGCCCGCGCCATCGGAGATGCTGAGCAGGGAGTCAAACGATATTTGAAAGGCGAACACTAAGCCAAAATTTATGGAACCGACGACGCAAAGCCCACCCGCCGCTCCGCCGGATCAAGCCGAAACTCGCAACAAGCCGTTGCCCGCGACGGAACGAGATTTCCGTACTCGCCCTTCGCGCACGGCGAGCCCCGGCTTCCGCATCGCTATCATCATCGGTGTAGTTGTGCTCCTGGTTGTGGGATTTTTCGTCTACCGCTACGTCTCCAGCTACGAAGATACCGACGATGCCGAAATCGACGGCCACATCAATTCCATCAGCGCCCGGATTACGGGCCATGTTGCAAGGTTGGATATCGTCGACAACCAGTATGTGGAGGCGGGTACGGTCCTGGTGGAAATTGATCCCACTGACTATCAGGTAGCCTTCGACCGCGCCAAGGCCGATTACGAGGATGCCCGCGCAGCCGCTTCCGCCGCTGGCGTCAATGTACCGATTACCGACGTGAATACCACCAGTCAGGTTTCAGCCACCGAAGCGGACGTGGTCAGCGCCCGTGCTGGAATTGCCGCTGCCAAGCAGCAGTTCGACGCTGCCCAAGCTCAGCGTGTAGAAGCTGAGGCCAACGACGTCAAGGTGCAGAACGATCTGGTTCGGTATAAACAGCTGGTGGATAAAGAAGAAATCTCGCAGCAGCAGTACGATCAGGCGGTAGCGGCTGCTAAAGCCAGTGCCGCTGCCGTAGTTGCTGCGCATGCCATGGCCGATGCGGCGCAGTCGCAGGTCACGCAAGCCCAGGGAAAATTGGTGCAGGCAGAAGCCAACTTCCGCTACGCGCAGACGGCGCCCCGACAAATGCAGATCATTCGCTCGCGAGCCGAATCGGCGGAGGCACAGGTGTTGCAAAAGAAGGCCGCACTCGATCAGGCGCAATTGAACCTGCAGTACACCAAGATTATCGCTCCAGTCGCAGGCGTGGTCAGCGATCGTACCGTCGAAGTCGGACAAAACGTGGCTCCCGGCCAGGAATTGATGAAGATAATTCCTCTCAACGACATCTGGATCACCGCCAACTTCAAAGAGACCCAGCTTCGATACATGAAGGTGGGACAACCGGTCACCATTGAAGTCGACGCCAACGGAAGAAAATATAACGGCAAGGTGAATAGCATCGCCGGCGCCAGTGGCGCCCGTTTCAGCCTGCTTCCTCCCGAGAATGCCACGGGCAATTACGTGAAAGTTGTGCAGCGTATTCCGGTGAAGATCGTGCTTGACCCAGGTGAGAACAAGGATCAATCACTGCGTCCCGGCATGTCCGTCGAGCCCAAAGTTTGGATTCGACAATGAGTTCTGCTGCACCGCCGCTGGAGAACGCTGACGTTTGGCGTCCGGCGATCAATCCCTGGATCATCGCCATAACCGTTACGTTGGCGACTTTCATGGAGGTGCTCGACACCTCCATCGCCAACGTCGCTCTGCCCCATATCGCCGGCAGTCTCTCGGCCGGGCAGGACGAGAGCACCTGGGTCCTCACTTCCTATCTTGTCTCTAACGCCATCGTTCTTCCGTTGAGCGGCTGGCTCTCCTCCATCATGGGCCGCAAGAACTTTTACATGAGCTGTGTAGCGCTGTTCACCATCAGCTCATTCATGTGCGGTCTTGCTCCGAACCTGGCGACACTTATCATTTGTCGTGTGCTGCAAGGAGCTGGCGGAGGCGGCCTTCAGCCCAGCGAACAGGCCATACTCGCTGACACTTTTCCTCCCGCCAAGCGCGGCATGGCTTTCGCTGTGTACGGCATTGCCGTGGTCACGGCTCCGGCCATCGGGCCTACGCTCGGCGGATGGATCACCGACAACTTCACCTGGCGCTGGATTTTCTTCATCAACATTCCCGTCGGAGTCATTTCCATTCTGCTGACCTCGCGGCTCATTCAGGATCCGCCCTATTTCCGGCGCCGCAAGCTCAGTGAAACCAAAATCGATTACATCGGCCTCGGCTTCGTGGCCCTTGGCCTTGGAACCCTGCAGGTTGTTCTCGACAAGGGGCAGCGCGATGATTGGTTCGAATCGCACTTCATTGTGATCCTCTCTCTCATCGCCGCTGTCTCCCTGATCTTTGTGATTTTCTGGGAGTGGAAGCACAAGGATCCAATCATCGATTTGCATTTATTCCGCGATCGCACCTTTGGCATCTCCAACTTGCTGATGTTCATGTTGGGCTTTGCTTTGCTGGGCAGCACTCTGTTGCTGCCGCTATTCATGCAAACTTTGCTGGGCTACACCGCAGAGCGCTCGGGCTTGGCCCTGATGCCCGGCGGATTCACCATCATGCTCCTCCTGCCCCTGGTGGGATTCCTGCTTTCGCGCTACAGCCCGCGCTGGCTGCTGGTTTTCGGTCTGGTCATGCTTTCCGCCTCGCTGTTCAACATGACCCGCTTCGATCTGCAAATCGATTTCCACACCGCCGCGATGGCTCGCGTCCTGCAGGCGGCGGGCATGGCATTTCTGTTCGTTCCCATCAATACGGCTGCCTACGCCTTTCTGCCCCGGGACAAGAACAACGCCGCGTCCGGCTTAATGAATTTAGCCCGCAACATCGGCGGCAGCGTAGGAATTTCCCTGGTCACCACCCTGCTCGACCGCCGAACTCAGGTTCACTTGAACGATCTGTCCCGCCACCTGAGCGCCAGCAATCCGGCGTTCCAGTCGATGCTGCAGGGCACTAGCCAGGCCATGCGGACCCATGGCGCCAACGCCGCATTCGCCACCCAGCAGGCCTACGCCATGATTGAAGGTACGGTTCAACGGCAAGCCACTATGCTGGCCTATCTGGATGACTTCCGCTTCCTCGCATGGGCCATCCTGGCCATGGTTCCCCTGGTTTTCCTGATGAAAAAAAGCAAGCCTGGCGGCGGAATCGCGGTACACTAGTCCGCGTTAAAATGGAGGTAGCCATGTTCCGGCTCGTGACCATAGAGCGAGAGTACGGCTGCGGCGGTGGCGCCATTGCCGCTCAACTAGCCCAGCATCTCGGTTGGAATCTCTGGGATCAACGCCTTACTGAAGAGATCGCCCGCATGGCCAACGTTGACCCTTCCGCGGTCAAGCGCTGCGACGAGCGCATGGATAGCCGCTTCTACCGCCTCGCCAAAACTTTCTGGCGAGGCAGCTACGAGCCCAGTTCCCAACTCGCTAATCGTGCCTTCGACACCGATTGCATGATGTTCATGATGGAACAGATCACCGCAAGAATTGCTCAGGAAGGGAATGCTGTGGTCGTGGGCCGTGGCGCTCCGTACTTCCTGCGCGAGCAACCCGACGCGTTTCACGTTTTTCTCTATGCCCCGCGCGCCGAAAAAATTCGGCGCCTCCTGAACGACGGATCCACGGAATCAGAGGCGGATGAGAATGTCGATTCGGTCGACCGCCAGCGCATCGCCTTCGTCAAACATTACTTTGACGCCGACTGGCCTACACGCTCCCTCTACCACATGATGATCAACACGGCCATCGGAAATGAGTCCGTCATCCAGACCATTCTTCATACCATGCAGCTGGTCGAGGGCCGACCTCGGGCGACGGACTACGAACATCACAAGGTTCCGATCTCGATCTAGCTCGCATGCGGCCGTACGGGCCGTTGTTGCGGTGCCGGGCAGCAGTCCTCGGCACAAACATCTGGCCGCGGCCCAAGCACTCCCAACGCTCGACGCTCCGTCGCCGGATTCATTCGTTCCAGAATTAATTCGCGAATCATGGCGATGAACTTCGGATGGACACCTACCGTCTTCGCCCGCGTCATGGGCAAACCCAGAGCATCGCAAAGCTGTTGCGCCTCGATATCCAGGTCGTACAAGACCTCCATGTGATCGGAAATGAAGCTGATCGGCGCAATCACGACAGCCGATACCTTATTTTCCGCTTTCACTTGACGCACGTATTCGAGAATGTCCGGTCCCAGCCATGGCTGCCCCGGACCGCCGCTGCGGCTTTGGTATACGAGAACATCGTTCTCATGCCCGATCGCCCCCGAAACCAAACGCCGCACTTCCTCTAATTGCTTCACGTAGTCCGAGGTGTTCGCCATCGATTCCGGAACGCTGTGCGCCGTGTAAACGATCAGTACATTTTCGCGAGCAGTATTTGGAACGGCTTCGAGCGCGTCACGAACTCGCTCCACCGTCGCCTCAATGAAACCGGGATGATTAAAAAATGCCCGCAGTTTGTCCACTTCTGGTGCACCTGGCCCCACTTTGCGTTGCCCCCGGGCAATGTCTTCGCGATACTGCCGGCATCCGGAGTAAGAGCTGTACGCCGAAGTCACGAAAGCTACGGCCCGCCGGATGCCGTCCTGGTTCATTTTCTCCAGAGTTTCTGGCAGCAGCGGATGCCAGTTTCGGTTTCCCCAATAGACCGGGAGCTTAAGCCCATTTCGATCCATCTCCGATTGCACCGCGGCAATCAGTTCCCGGGTCTGCTGGTTGATCGGGCTCTTGCCCTCGAAGTGATAATAGTGTTCGGCTACGGTCAACATCCGTCCGCGGGGAACATTTCGTCCACGCAAGACATTTTCCAGGAAGGGCATCACGTCTTCTTTCGACTCCGGCCCCCCGAAGGAAACCACTAAGATTGCGTCGTAGGTCATATCGAAATTGGTTTGTTCGGCAGAGATCCGGCAGATGAGCATCCCCACAAACTTGAATCCATCGTTGACATCCGCCCATCTACAACGTCTCATGAACTGCTGCCTATTGCCAAATGAGCGTAGTCGAACTGACAAAGCCGCGTGGTACGCTTCTGCCAGAACCTCTGGAGACGCCTAGTTTGCTTGCCCGGGTCTTTAAAGCATTCCAATATCGCGATTTCCGCCTGATGTGGATCGGCGCCTGCACATCCAGCATCGGCACATGGATGCAAATCGTGGCGCAGGGATGGCTGATCTACCGCCTGAGCCACTCCGCAAGGCTACTGGCATTGGATCAGGTCCTGGGTGGGCTGCCGATTTTTCTTTTTTCTCTGTTCACCGGAGTGATTGCCGATCGGGTGGAGCGTCGGAAAATTCTGCTAGCCTCGCAATATGTGCAGATGCTTAGCGCCAGCGTGCTCACGGTTTTGGTGGCCACCGGAGCGGTGCATGTGTGGCAGATTATCTGCCTTTCGTTTCTGTCGGGCTGTGCGCAGGCGTTTGGAGCGCCAGCCTACCAGGCGCTTATTCCGACCCTGGTCGACAAGGAAGACATGCCCAATGCCATCGCGCTGAACTCCATTCAGTTCAACGTGGCAGTCATGGTCGGGCCCGCGCTGGCCGGACAGGCCTTAGCGAAGCTGGGGGAAAAGTGGTGCTTCGGCCTCAACGCACTTTCCTTTCTCGCTCCCATCATTTCGCTGTCCATCATCAGTGCCCGCTTCCTGCCACTAAAGACGACCGAGTCGATGTTCGTCAGCCTCAAGCAGGGAATCCAGTACGCGCGCAAGCAGAATTCCATGGAGGCGCTCATCCTTCTGGCTTTCTGCATGACTGCTTTAGGCATGCCCATGCGCACCTACATCCCGGTATTCGTAAAGGACATCTTCCATCGCGGTCCTGAAACCTACGGCAATCTGCTGGCCTTGATGGGGCTGGGGTCGATTTTCGGTTCGCTGACCATTGCGAGCGCGGGCAACTTCAGGAGAAAAGGCCTCGTCGCGCTCGGAGCACTAATCTTCCTGGGCGCAAGTATTTCCGCCTTCGCTGTCTCGAAGTCGGTGCCGCTCAGCGGAATTATTCTCGTCCTGGCAGGCGCTTCCATGATGGCGGTCTTCGCCACAGTGAACTCCCTGGTGCAGCTGATCACCACCAACGAAATGCGTGGCCGCGTGATGAGCGTCTACAACGTCGCCTTCCGCGGCGGCATGCCGATGGGCAATCTATTATCGGGATGGCTCGTTCCGGTTTTTTCCGCGCCTGTCGTGCTAGGGGTAAACGGCTTTCTGCTCATTCTGGTTGCTCTCTATTTTCTGCTGCTGCAACGGCGTCTCGCCGCTCTGTGAGATCGCGACTCCGAACTTCATCGACTTGCCTCGTAATCCGGCAAGTTATGTAGAATACGCGCTGGGCCCCGGATCGGCGTGGGTTCGTTGATCCTCTGTTCTTGTCGAAGGCAGCGACCCAGACCAACAAGGCGGTTCAGATCGGCTGGGCAGGGCCGCAGTTTCTTCGTGGATGTGGAGTAAGGATGTCCAGTGCTTGTTCCATCCGAGTTCGGGGAGTGGTGCAGGGCGTTGGCTTTCGTCCCTTTGTGTATCGCTTGGCCCGCGCCAATACCCTTGCCGGATGGGTATTGAACGGCGAGGAGGGGGTCGAGATTTTTCTGGAGGGCGCTGAAAAAGGATTGCTGGCCTTTATCCAGGATTTGAAAACCCAGTCTCCTCCCGCTTCCAGCATTACGGAAGTCGAAGTCCATCGCGTGGCTCCGCTCGGCTTGAATGAATTTACCATTCGCGAAAGCCACGGCAGCGAACGCCCCACGGTTCGCATCTCCCCAGATCTTCCCGTTTGCGATGCATGTCTGAAAGAACTCTTCGACCCAGCCGACCGTCGTTATCACTATCCGTATATCAACTGCACGAATTGTGGTCCGCGCTACACCGTTGTCCTGAGTTTGCCGTATGACCGTGCCAACACGACCATGCGGCAGTGGCCCTTGGACGAGTACTGCGCTACGGAATATCACGACCCGGGCAATCGCCGCTTTCACGCGCAGCCGGTTGCATGTCCGTCCTGTGGACCGGGCTATTTTCTAAAACAAGGCGAAGAAGTCGAGCATGGCAGCGGTCCGAGCGTTCGCAAAGCGGCGCTGCTTCTGAGCGCAGGCAGCATCCTCGCCATGAAGGGACTCGGAGGCTATCACCTGGTTTGCGATGCCGCGAATCCCGCTGCCGTCGCGGCATTGCGCGAACGCAAGTTCCGGAAGGAAAAGCCGTTTGCCATCATGGCCAGAGACTTGGATGTGGCCCGCCATCTGATCGAGCTCTCGCCGGAAGCCGAACAATTGCTCACATCGAGCGCTCGGCCCATCGTGCTTGCCTCGGCGAAACCTAAACTCACCCAAGTGGATTCGGGAGTTGCTCCAGAAAATAGTGAGCTCGGCGTGATGCTGCCCTACACACCTTTGCATTATTTGCTCTTCGCGGCGGGCGCGCCGGATGTGTTGGTCATGACCAGTGCGAATCGATCGAGTGAACCGATCGCCTATGAAGATGACGAAGCGCTGGACCGCCTTTCTGGAATTGCAGATGCTTTTCTGATTGGAGAGCGCCCCATCGCCCGACGAGTGGATGACTCTGTGGCCCGGGACGGAGTGTTCGGACCGGTCATCGTTCGCCGCGCACGAGGCTATGCTCCGGGCGCCGTGGCGAAGTTGCCGACCACGCGTCCAATTTTGGCCGTCGGTGCCGATCTGAAGAACACAATCACGCTCGTGGTCGACGGTCAGGCGTTTATGAGCCAGCACATCGGAGACTTGAGCCATTATGAGTCTCTGCGCGCTTTCAAAGAAACGATTCAGGATCTGATCGCCATGTACGAGGTTCGTCCCGAAGAGCTGCTGGTCGCATACGATTCCCATCCGCAGTATGCCAGCAGCTCTCATGCCCTGGCTCTGGGGATTCCGCAAAGATTGGCTGTCCAACATCACCGGGCCCACATTGCTTCCGTGCTGGCCGAGCGAGGTGAGTTCGAGAAGCGAATCGTTGGAGTCAGTTTCGATGGCACCGGCTATGGCGACAATGGAAGCATCTGGGGTGGTGAGATTTTTGTAGGTAGCATCAAAGAAGGCTTTGACCGCGTTGGACATCTGCGTGGCGCTTCATTGCCGGGTGGTGACGCCGCGGCGCAGTATCCTGTGCAGGCTGCGGCCGGCTTCTTGGCGCAGGTCGAGGGCTTGCCCGATCTCGCCGAGCCGCCTTTCTGCTTTCCAAAGCGCTACCAGCAATCTGTAGATCTGGTTCATAAAAATGTCCGAACTTTTTCCACCAGTTCGATCGGTCGGCTTTTCGACACGGCGGCGGCGCTGCTGGGCTTTACGCGTGAGGTTACCTTCGAAGGGCAGGCGGCAATGTGGCTGGAGCAACTCGCTCAAGGAGTAGACGCGACGGAACCATACTCTTTTCCGTGGTCGGGGCAGGAACTAGATTTCCGACCTCTACTCCAGGCGGTGGTGCGCGATCGCCTTCGCGGAAGGCCACTCCAAGAAATTGCGCGAGCGTTCCAAATCGGGTTAGCGCAGGGCTTGCGCGACGCCGTAGTAAGCGTCTGCGAAGCCCGCGATCTCCATGTCGTGGTTCTGTCAGGTGGGGTCTTCCAGAATGAGTTACTCTTGAAGGACTTGAAGTCACTGCTTCACGCCGCGGGCCTGGAGGTATGGACGAATCACGCCGTCCCGCCCAACGATGGCGGAATCAGCCTGGGACAGGCGGCTATGGCTGCATTCGCTCGGTTCGATTGAAATTGGGTAGCGCTCCATACGCGGACGGGAAATATGCATGAACTTTCCATTGCGATGAGCATCATAGAACTGGTGCAGGAAGAATCGGATAAGCGCGGCGGCGCTCAAGTGAGTGCCGTGCATCTCAAGCTTGGGGCCCTGTCGGGCGTGGTGAAAGAAGCGCTGCTGGGTTCTTTCGAGATGGCTTGCGAAGATACTCCACTGAAAGGAGCGCGTCTGGTCATCGAGGATGTGCCCGTCCTCATTTTTTGTCGAAGCTGCCAGGCGAAGTGTCCAATCAGCTCAGTGCAATTATTTTGTTGTGCCGAGTGCGGAACTCCGTCCGCCGAGGTTGTGCAAGGGAAGGAACTCGAGGTGGTTGCATTGGAGATTGAAGAATGGGATCACAGCCCCGTCTAATTGAAGTCAGAAAGAATGTTCTGAAGCAGAACGATCTGGTCGCGCGTGCATTGCGTGAGCAATTCCGCGCGGCGGGAGTGTTTGTCGTGAGCCTGGTATCGAGTCCCGGCTCGGGCAAGACCATGTTCCTGGAAAAGACCCTTACCTTGCTTCGCCAACATTATCGTGTTGCCGCGCTTGTCGGCGATCTTGCCACGGAGAACGATGCGGTTAGGCTGGCGCGGAGCCAGGCTCCGGTGAAGCAAATCACCACCGGCACGCTTTGTCATCTGGAAGCCGCCATGGTTCAGAACGCCCTTCAGGAGTGGGATCTCAACCAACTCGATTTTCTCTTCATCGAAAATGTTGGGAACCTGGTATGCCCGTCCTCCTATGATCTAGGGGAGAATCTTCGCCTCGTGCTTATCTCGGTGACCGAAGGTGAGGACAAGCCACTTAAGTACCCGACAATTTTCAACAGCGCCGACGTGGCCGTCGTCACCAAAATGGACTTGGCCTCAGCCGTTGAATTCGACTGGCAAACTGCATACGGTAACATTCAGGCTGTGCGCCCTGGCATGCAGGTTTTTAAGCTATCCGCCAAAAACGGACAGGGAATGGATGAGTATCTGAGTTTCCTGAAGAAGCGTTTGGATGAATCGCGCGTGACCGCTACCATCTAGCGAAAATCGCAAATCATGATCAGTTTTCTTTCTATTATCGCGGTGGGGTTTTTTCTCGGAATGCGCCATGCCACCGATCCCGACCACGTAATCGCCGTTACTACGATCGTAAGCCGTCAGCGCAAGCTGCTGAAGGCTGCGCTTACCGGCATTGTTTGGGGTGTCGGCCATACGCTCACAATCTTTGTCGTGGGCTCCGCGATTATTCTCTTTGACGTGGTGATTCCCGCCCGCATCGGCCTCTCCATGGAATTCTCCGTGGGGCTCATGCTGATCGTATTGGGCGCGATGAATATTGCAGCCTTCATGCGAACAACGCGCGCCGTCGTTCCCTCTAAGGAAGAATCCGAAGTTGTTCATTCGCATGCCCATATCCACGGCGACTACATACACAGCCATGCGCACGGACACGCGCCCGAGGCGCATGCGCACACTCATCAAACTCCGCTCACCTGGCTCGATCGAATTTTTGGCAGGATCGGCCTCTACCAGCAACTGCGTCCTTTGATCATCGGGATCGTTCACGGACTGGCGGGTTCCGCTGCGGTCGCGCTGCTGATTCTCACCACCATCCGCAACCCGCGCTGGGCGATGGTTTACCTGCTCGTCTTTGGGGCCGGAACGGTCGGCGGCATGATGCTGATCACCATGAGCATCGCCTCGGCCTTCAACTTCTTCGGGAGAAAGCATCAGAATTTTTCCCACTGGCTCGGGCTTGCCTCCGGCTTGGTAAGTCTGGCTTTCGGAGTTTTCCTCGCCTATCAGATCGGCTTCGCGAACGGCCTCTTTTCCGGCCACCCGCAATGGACGCCCCGCTAGCGCTAGCTTGCTGGCAGCGGAGGCCGGAAAATCGGATCCCAAATGAGCATCTCCGCAGTCATCAAAGTACCGGCGTTAGCAGCGGACGCCCGGCAAAATGTGCGTCCAGGTTATCGAGCGCAATCATGCCCATCTTCGTACGCGTCTCGATCGTGGCCGATCCCAAATGCGGCAATAAAAATGTATTGGGCAGCGTGCGATATCCCGGATGGATGTGGGGCTCGCCTTCGTACACGTCAAGACCTGCCGCCGCGATGTGCCCGCTTCGCAGCGCGGCGATAAGAGCTTCGTCATCGACCAGGCTGCCGCGTGCTGCGTTTACGACAATCGCACCCTTCGGTAGCAACTCGATCGTTTTGGCATTAAGGAATCGATCGGTTTCGGCTGTTGCTGGCGCGTGAAGCGTGAGAAACGAACTGACGGCCAGCAATTCACTGGCGTCGGCATGGAAGACCGCATCTTTCTCGACCTCGGGAGTCAGACGGTGCAACTTGCAATAGTGAATTTTCATGCCAAACGCCCGCGCCCGCTCGGCCACTGCCTGGCCGATTCGACCCATCCCGTACACTCCAAGAATCTTGCCGGTCAACTGCCATCCCAATAAATCCGTGGGTCGCGGATCGTTCCAGGTATCCCCGCGCACCAACGCTTGCCCCTCGGTCGCCCGGCGCGACGCGCCGAGCAGAAGAAGCATGGCGATATCGGCGGTCGCATCGGTGAGAACTCCAGGCGTATTTGTAACCGCAATGCCGCGCGCCTCCGCAGCCTTCACATCAATGTGATCGAAGCCGACCGACAAGGTCGCGACCATCTGCACGGACTCCGGCAAACGCGAGAGGAGACTCGCGTCCATCCGGTCCTGCGGGGTGATCAGCAATGCATCGGCCCTCTTGGACTCCGCCAGCAGCTCGTCTCGGGTATACAGGCGATCGCTCGTGTTGAAGCGCGCCTCGTAGTGGAGCTTAATTCGAGCCTCCACTGCCGCAGGCAATCGCCGCGTCACAACCAAAATTGGTTTCTCTGGCATTTTGCTATTCCATTGTCGAGTCAGCCCGCAGTGACCCCACGCGAGCCAATTGAACATTTTCTGAACACCGCGCGGCGAGAGGGGAGCCGCTAAGTGATTGAAGAATGGTGCGCCCGGAGAGATTCGAACTCCCGACCTATTGCTCCGGAGGCAATCGCTCTATCCATCTGAGCTACGGGCGCACGTCAGCGATATTCAGTTTACATGGGTGGGGCGAGTACCTTCAATTGAGCATTCTGCTTGGGAAGCGCACAATCCCGCAGCCCAAACTCGAATAGTACCGGAGATTCCTACAGGCAGGAGTGCGCCTGCGGAAGGTAGGGTACCTCTCGCAGTTACAAAAAACATCACTCGGCTTCGTTTGAGTTGGAGATTCTTACCAGCGGCCCCGGCCACCACCACCACCGCCGCGGCCTCCGCGGTCACCCCCGCGATCTCCGCCTCGACCTCCGCGGTCGCGTCCGCCGCCTCCACCATGCTCTGTCTTGGGCCGCGCCTCGTTGACATTCAGCGTACGCCCCCCCACTTGCGAGCCGTTCAAGGCCGTGATGGCCTTCTCTCCGTCTTCGTTGCTGGCCATTTCCACGAAGCCGAACCCGCGCGAGCGTCCAGTATCGCGGTCCGTCATGATGCTGACTCGATCCACTTGCCCGAACGGTTCAAACATCTGCCGCAGTTCGTCCTCTGATGTGTTGAAGCTCAGATTCCCCACGAAAATATTCTTCACGCAGCGCCCCTCTGCATTGAGCTGTCGAAGTGCAAGCTCAATTCGGCGGGACTGGCAGGTCGGGGACACCTTCCTGAAAATCGAGACCGGAGCTGGCGGCAGTCGAATGCGGCCAGAAGTATAGCAGGTTTGTCAAGCGGGACATGTTAAATCAGGCGGGTGGCCTTGCGAAACTCGGCTAGCATTTATCCACTTGCCAGTATCCTTCGCGATGATAGCCCACTTGCAGTAGCCGGTTCTTGGGATCGTGCCGCTTGCCGCAACCCGGACAGATCATGTATCGACTCCAGGCTGTCCCGCAATGGTCGTAGTTTTCTGTGACCGCGAACGTCGTACCGCAACTGCAGGGCACTAGAAACATGCGAAGCGGAACTTCTGTCTTTGACTTCCCGATTTGCCTGCGAGACTTCACACTTCTTCCAGTGCCTCTTTTGCCCGCTTCTTGCGGCCATTTGATTGCAAAATCTTCTTCCGTAACCGTAATGATTTCGGAGTGATCTCGACAAATTCGTCATCTGCAATGAACTCAATCGCCTGTTCCAGATTCAATTGCCGGAAGGGAACCAGTCGAATGGCTTCATCAGCGGTCGAAGCCCGCATGTTGGTGAGTTTCTTTTCCCGCACCGCGTTGACTTCCAGGTCATCGTCTTTGGCGTTCTCTCCGATAATCATTCCTTCATAGAGCTCAACCCCAGGCGCCACGAAGAGTTCTCCGCGTTCCTGCAAACCCCAGAGCGCGTATGCGGTGGAAGTACCGGCACGATCCGCAACCAGCGCCCCTGTAAGTCGATGTGGAATTTCACCCTGCCATTCCGTATACCCGTCAAACAACGAATTCATCACGATCGTCCCACGCGTGTCGGTGAGCAACTGGCTGCGCAGCCCAATCAGTCCGCGGCTCGGAACGCGGAACTCAATGCGCACCCGTCCGTAACCGTGGTTGTGCATGTTGATGACCTCGCCCTTGCGCGATCCCAACTGCTCCATCACCACGCCCACAAAACCTTCGGGCACATCCACCGTGAGATGCTCCACCGGCTCCATCAGTTTCCCGTCGATGCGCTTGGTGACAATCTCCGGCTTGCCCACCATCAGCTCATAGCCCTCACGCCGCATCATCTCAATGGTGATAGAAAGCTGAAGCTCGCCGCGCCCCAGCACTTTGAATGAGTCGGTCGTGCCCATCTCCTCCACGCGCAAAGAAACGTTGGTGAGCAACTCCTTCGCCAGTCGTTCGCGAAGATTGCGCGACGTCACGTAAGTCCCTTCACGTCCCGCGAATGGCGAAGTGTTCACCGTAAAAGTCATCGCAATGGTCGGCTCATCGATCACGATTGGCGGCAGCGGCGCCGGATTCACCGGATCGGTAATCGTCTCGCCGATCGTGATTCCCTCCACGCCGGCCACAGCGACAATGTCGCCCAGCACCGTTTCCGTAATGTCCGTCCGCTTCAGTCCTGAGAAGGAAAACAGTTTCGTGATCTTCGTCTTGTGCATCGACCCATCGCGCTTGGCGATGACCACGTCCTCGCCCGTGTACATGGTTCCGTTGAACACACGCGCGATTGCCAACCGTCCGAGAAAATCGCTGTAGTCGAGGTTCGCCACCAGAATCTGTAACGGACCTGCCGGATCGCCCTGAGGCAGCGGAATCGTCTTCAGGATCGCGTCAAACAGCGGCCGCAGATTCTCGCCTGCGACTTTGACGTCTGTCGACGCCGTCCCCTCCTTCGCATTCGTGTACAAAACCGGAAAGTCGAGCTGATCTTCCTTCGCATCCAGATCGATAAACAGGTCGTAGATCTCGTTGAGCACTTCCTGCGGCCGTGCATCGGGACGGTCGATCTTATTGATCACCACGATGGGCGGCAACTTGGCCTCGAGCGCCTTGCTCAGCACATAGCGCGTCTGCGGCAGCGGCCCCTCGCTGGCGTCCACCAGCAGCATCACTCCATCCACCATTTTCAGCGCCCGCTCTACCTCGCCGCCAAAGTCACTATGGCCGGGCGTATCCACAATGTTGATCTTCACATCGTGATAGAAGATGGCCGTGTTCTTGGCAAGAATCGTGATGCCGCGCTCGCGCTCCAGTTCGTTCGAGTCCATCACACGTTCGACGTGGTGCTCGTTGGAACGAAAAATGCCGCTTTGTTGCAGCATGGCGTCCACGAGCGTGGTCTTGCCGTGGTCGACGTGCGCGATGATGGCGATGTTGCGAATGCTCAAACTCAAAATATGGTTGTCCTTTGTTGTTAGACCTGTCGGCGTGAGCTGACGGCATCCGCCGCCAAGAGCCCTACCTATAACTTTACTATGGGTTGCCGCTTATCAGGAGGTTACGTAGGACTTTACTTTAGCGGGCTGGGATCCGCAGGACATAAAAAGGCAAACCGAAAACCGCGTTAGCCTGCAACCGCTGTCTGTTTCGGCGCGGGCCTTCCGGCCAGCCGCGCTTCCGCCTGTTTGACAGCGCGCTGTGCTGCGAGGATTCCTCCATTGGTGGTGGATTCCGGGCCTTCCGAATCTGTGTTGGCGAAGAAGACGCGATCCATGGGATGCCGCGCCAGCGGCTGAACCTGTGTGTACAACCCAGGCGTAGTCATATATAGAGGATGCCCGCGCCGGTAAATGTGCACTTCCACCGGATCAACATTAAGTGCCGGCATCAGCTTCTGAAAATCGCTCAACACGTTGGCGGCGATCTGGCGCGCCCCCGCTTCATTCAGCAACTGGCTGCGCTGCTGTTCTTTCAACGGCGTGTAGCAGCTGAGTATGTTGAATTTCTGCTGGTAGCCCGGCCGCTTCTGAATCACCCAGTCGGCGACAACAACGTCAGTAAAGCTGTTGCCGGGGCACCACGTATCGTAGCCGTGATTGAAGACGGGCTTGTCGAAAATCAGATTCACTACCGGATACGGAATGTAGCGAATTTGCTGCATGGCATCACTCTGCTTGTCGGGCAGCTCCCCAACGATGCGCCTCGTGATGAACTTGGGTGTCGCCATGATTACGGCTTTCGCGGCCACCGTCTTCAGTTCGCCGCCCAGCATGTATGTGACTTGCACTTCGTCTTTTTCCGAGACCACGGCCACCGTCGTCGCGCCCGTCTGCATGCGGTCCTTGTATTTCGGCTGCAAAAGTTCCGCCAGCTTCTTGGTCAGCGCGCCCAGACCTCCCGGCCAGGTATAGCGATCTTCGGTTCGACTCTCTTCTACCATTTCCTGCAGCGCCTCAATGGCGATGCCCGCCGCCGTGTCTCCGCTGGTTGCGCCCCAGTTTGAGGGCCCGAAGTTATCCCACCATTGCCTGAGTTCTTCGGGATATCCTTTCAAGAAA
>DATEQW010000132.1:0-3195 GCA_035272245.1 Candidatus Sulfotelmatobacter sp.
CGGCGTGCCTGGAATGTCATGAAGCGCGGATCATCCTGCAGCAGCGTCTGAGCAAGGCGGCGTGGACAAAAGAGGTCGAGAAGATGACGAAGTGGGGAGCGGTGGTCGATCCTGCCAATCGGGATGCGCTGATCGATTATCTGAGCGCCAACTTCAGTCCTGACAAACCTGCCTATGATCCGCCGAGAACGGTAAACAAGAATGGTTCCGGCAAAACTTCGGACTAGGAATTGGCTCGGGAAAAAGCAAAACGCTACCGACCCAATGTCCAGAGGCTGGGGACATTACGGCAGCGCTGCCATTATCTGAGCCTGAACTGCTGGGAAAAGTATAGAAACTCGGTTGCTCCGCTTCTAGTGCATTGTGTGGTACTCGGTAGTTAATAGCGCAAAGCTCATCAGAGGCTCTAATGTCTTTCGTCCGTCTCCTCCGCGTGCTCTGCGTTGGAGCTCTTTTCCGGTCGCAGCAGCGGAAACAGAATCACGTCGCGGATCGTATGGGAATCGGTAAGCAACATGCATAGGCGATCCACTCCTACCCCGCAACCGCCCGCAGGCGGCATTCCATAGGAGAGGGCGCGGATGTAGTCTTCATCCATCTGGTGCGCCTCATCGTCACCGCGCTCGCGTTCTTTCAGTTGACCTTCAAAACGCCGCCGCTGATCCTCCGGATCATTGAGTTCGCTGAAGCCGTTGGAGATCTCCATCTGTCCGGCGAAGATCTCGAAGCGCTCGGTCCACTCGGGCTCGTCGGGCTTTTGCTTCGAGAGCGGCGAGACTGCGGTGGGGAATTCATAGATGATGGTCGGCTGTGTCAGGTGCTCCTCGGCCGCCCCTTCAAATAAATTCGCAATAGTCTTGCCCAAAGGCTCATTCGGATCGTACGCCACATGCGCGTGCGCCTGGTTGAAGCGCTCGACTAATTTCTTCACGCCATCGTGGGAAGAGAAGTCGCTCCTCTCAGGCTTTGCACCTGCCGTCTCCGGCCAGTAATGGACGATCGCTTCGCGCATGGTGAGGCGTTTCCAGTTTGCCCAGTCGATTTCCTGATCGCCCCACTTTGCTTTCGTCCCACCATTCACGTCGACTGCGGCTTGCGTAATCAGTTCCTGCGTGAGGTCCATGATGCCTTGGTAGTCGGTATAGGCCTGATAAAACTCCAGCATGGTGAACTCTGGATTCCATCGCCAGCCCAGCCCTTCATTGCGGAAGTTGCGATTGATTTCGTACACGCGATCGAATCCGCCCACCACCAGCCGCTTCAGATAAAGTTCGGGCGCGATGCGAAGATATAAATCCATATCGAGCGTGTTGTGGTGAGTCACAAACGGCCGCGCTACCGCCCCGCCGGCGATGGGCTGCATCATTGGCGTTTCGACCTCGACAAATCCGTGCGCTTCCATCGTTCGCCGCAGCGACTGCACCAGCTTGCTGCGTTTCAGGAAAACTTCCCGCACTTCGGGATTTACCACCAGATCAACGTAGCGTTGCCGGTAGCGCAGTTCGACGTCCGTGAGTTCGTTCCATTTCTTGGGGCCATCGGGGCTGGACGCATCTCCTTCGACGGCTTTGCCCACGGGCAGCGGCAGCAGATCCTTGCTGAGAAAGGTGATTTCCTCGACATGGATCGTCAGTTCGCCGGTGCGTGTCCGAAATAAATAGCCACTGACACCGATGTGATCGCCGAGATCAAGCAGCTTGTACAACTCGAATCCCTTGTCGCCGACCGCATCTTTTTTCACGTAGATCTGCAGGCGCTTGCCCTCCTGTTGCAGATGGCAAAAGCCGGCCTTGCCCATCAGCCGGATGGCCATGATGCGTCCCGCCACACGCACGTTGACCCGCGGAGTTTCGAGTTGTTCCGCGGTCTTGTCTGAGTAGTCCGCCAGGATCTGCGGAATGGTGTGGGTGAATTCGTACTTGCTGCGGTACGCGGTTTGGCCCAGCGCCTCGATTTGTTTCAGCTTCTGCCGGCGCAGTTCGTAAACATTTTCGTCGAATGCCAAGAGAGTCCTTTTAGCAGGGAATTGCGCCTTGCCGGCGCTCAGCTCATGAAAAGAGTGAAACGCGATTATAAACAACGCGCCCGGAGAAGTGCGTGACCGGCTGGGCTGGGGTCACCGTCGATTTGCAGATATCTATGTACTGTGGTACATTGGTACACATGACAGAAGATTCCAAGCTACTGGTCGAGCGCGTGCAAACCGGAGTGCGCATGGAAAAGCGTCTACTCAAAGTGCTCAAGGCTTTCGCCGAATACCACGACATGACCCTCGGTGATTTGCTGGAGGGTATCGTTCTGCACGCCTTCGATGGGAAAACCCCGTTCAGTGCGGCCTCGCTCGAGCGCATTCAGGACTTGAAGCGCTTTTACGATTTCGACCTCGATTCCAGCGCCAGTCACCGCTTGAAGGAGATCAAGTCGCGTCCAGCGCGCAAGCGAAGTGGCGACAAATAGCGGAGACCTTTGATGACGACCCAGCGCACGCAAATTGCTTTGACCGGACTGCAGTGGACTTTGGGGCTGGTGATTCTGATTGAAGCGGTTCT
This sequence comes from Candidatus Sulfotelmatobacter sp., assembly GCA_035272245.1. Classification (GTDB taxonomy): domain Bacteria; phylum Acidobacteriota; class Terriglobia; order Terriglobales; family Acidobacteriaceae; genus Sulfotelmatobacter. Next base: position 2,550 of record DATEQW010000132.1, read on the forward strand.
CTTTGTGATGCCCGGTGCTGCTCACAGCTTTGCGAAAACTCACATGCCGAACGTTGTGCGCCTGGTCCTGGGGTTTGGTGAGATCGCCGGCTGCATCCTGATGCTGATCCCGCGAAGCGCAATCCGTGGCGCCTGGCTTCTGGTGGCCGTTTTCGTCCTGGCCATCGTCATTCATCTTCTGCACGGCATGTATGAGGTGGGCAATCTCGCGATCTATACCGCCGCTGCATGGGCTGTGGCCGTGGGGAAGGGAAGCTAACCAGCGAGGGTTTTAATGAACTCCGACGAAAGACTTATCCACGACTTCGAGAACGATACGCTTCCTGACAATTCTTTCCATCATGCCGATCACCTCCATTTAGCTTTTGCTTACTTGTGTCGATTTCCGGTTCTGCTGGCATTGGAGAAATTCTCCGCAGCGCTTCAGCGATTTGCGGCCGCCCGGGGAAAGACGCAGCTCTACAATGAAACCATCACCTGCGCTTATTTCTTCCTGATCCGTGAACGCATGGCGCGCGGTGACGAGGCAGGGTGGGAGGAATTCGCTCGGCGTAACCCCGATTTGCTTACCTGGAAGGAAGGGATTCTCGAAAGCTATTATCGCGAAGGCACGCTGGGGTCAAAATTAGCCAGGCGCGTGTTCGTG
>DATEQW010000133.1:0-14845 GCA_035272245.1 Candidatus Sulfotelmatobacter sp.
GCTCCATGCCGGCGCAACAACTGCGGCAGGTTCTGCGAGAAGGCGGAACGCGGCAGCACCATGTCGCAGCCAACTTCGTGAGCCTTCTGCTTCAGATCACCCTGCACATGCGAAAGGAATCCGATGATGGAGGTTCCCTTCTTCAGCTTCGACTTCAGCTTCGGGATAAGCGTGAGAGGCTTGGCGTTGGCATTGTTGAGATCGAAGATGATCAGCGACGGCTTTTCTTCACCATTCTGCAGCATGCGCTCGGCCAGGTCTTTGTCGTTCTTCGCGAACTCGACCTTCACATTGAGTTTGCGCGCGGTTTCCTGAATCTTGGCCGCAAAGAACAGATCGTCCACGAAGGCGAAAATGCGCGAGTTCGAATCTTCGCGCAATGCTGGCAGCGGTTCGGGATCGGCAGGCGCGAAGGGCGCAGCAAAGCCGGGACGAGGTCCGCGGCGACCGTTCTGGCCATTGTTGCCGTTCCCGGCTAATGCGGCGCGATAGCTGTGATCCATGGGCGCGGTGTAGATACCGTCCTGATTGTGGCGAGCTTGGCTGGGGCCGGCGGGGCGGGCTCCGCGTGCATTGTTTGGCCGTCGTCCGCGGCGTCGTCGGTTTCTGCCTCCGCCACCGGAGGGCCTTCCTGGTCCTGCGTTCATAGTCCTCTCAAAGCTGCTTCTGCCAGGTCCTGGACCCGGTGGAGCGTTGCAAAGTTTTACTGTTTAAGATTCCCCAAGTTCAGGTTTTACAATCTCAGGCTTCCCATTGGTTGCGGCAGGCTCTGGCAATGTTGGCGTGCCGGCAACTTTTCACGCCAGCTCATTTCATTGTTTAAGGACGCCCTTCACGCCGCACGTTCCACGCGGGAGAGACGATTTACATGCGGAATGGCGAGTTGAGCTGGTGCAAATTCCTAAACAAAATCGTTATTAACCGTTATCAGATGAAGCAAACTCGTATTGGCAACAAAATATAAACGTTTGCGTATCGGTTATCCGTTGTCGGATCCGTCGCGCCGCCGGGAACGGCCTGGGGCGCGGAAGGCCTACGCGGGAACGAGGCCAATGAGAACAAGCTAATGGTACTCGTCCGGCTGCAGGCACGCAAGTGGCAAAAGAGATAGGTTTTGCACAACAGGACATGACTGGTGGACTGCGGGCTCCGGGCGCGCGGTCTGCACACCGCCTTCACGCTCCGCTGGAGACTTCGCGGGCCCACTGCTGGGACTCCCAATAGAAGCCGGCAACCGCGTCAGAGTTAATCTGGAGACTCTCGCAGATAGCGTGAGCCGCGTCCCACTCGCCGCTTTCGTGGGCCAGCATCAACTGGTAGATGGGTCGCAGCAAACTGGACTCGCCCCGCAGTACTGCCTTGGTTTCAGAATCCAGCGGAATTTTTCCCAGTATTTCGCACATGGGCATTTCCAGCATGACGTCGAGCATGGAGAGCAGTCCGAGCAGGAAGAGATCGGAATCGCCGTGGCGCACTAGCGGAGCCAGCAATTCCCCAAAGCGGGCGCGAACCAAAGCGCAGAGTACGAGGTCGCTCGTTTTATCCTGACAGGCACCGACAGCCGCGATCAGGCGCACCCAGCGACGCACCTCGCGATCGCCGAGAATGGCAAGGGCATGGCGCACGGAGTGGATTTCATTCCTGAATCCAAACCTGGCCGAGTTCATGTAGCGCAGCAAGCGGTAACAGATGGAGGCTTCGGTCTTGATCAGATTGTCGATTTCGGGCACGTCCAGCTCGGGTCGGGAGACGGCCTGCAGCATTCTCATGTAATTGATGCGGTTGGCGGGCACGTCGTGCGTGGTCATCATTTCCGGGCGGCGCAGGAAGTAGCCCTGGAAATAGACGAAGCCTTGATCGCGGGCGGCCACAAACTCGGCGTGGTTCTCGACTTTTTCCGCCAGCATGCGGCAGCGCCAGGGGCCATGCTTTTTTACCAATGCCGCGCGCTGCTCGAGCGTGGTAAGTTTCAGGTCCACTTTGAGAATGTCGGCTATTTCGGCCAGCGGCTCGCGGGGATCATCGCTGACGAAATCGTCGAGAGCAATCAGGTATCCGGCCTCCTTCAGGCGCTGGCATGCACTGATTACCTCGGTATCGACGGGAACGGTCTCAAGAATTTCGACGACGGTGGAGTGCGAGGGAAGCAGCGTAACCAGGCCGCCAATCAAAGTGTTGCGAGTGCAGTTCAGAAAAGCGCGGCGGCCGTCGCAAAGCACATCCAGGCCCACGAGCAGCGAGCTGTCGAGGGTAGAGCGGGAGGCGACGTCGGCATCGCCGCCGTGAAAGGCGTTCTCCATGTCATCGCGAAAAAGCAGTTCGTAGCCGAATACCTTTTCCTCGCGGTCAAAGATAGGCTGTCGGGCCACGTAACGCAGCTTGATGCCCTGGGGATCATCGCGCGCGGACGCGGCAGAGGAGTTCGACACAAACCAATCATCGGCTCAGGGAGGGAAAACTCCAGCGTCGGGAAAATGGCACGTTGTACACGCCTGAGACGAATCTAATCCGGTCTGGTTTTTCGCAAAAAAAAGCGCCCCGCAAATGCGGAGCGCCTTTCGCCGTACCCCAGATCAGTTCGTGACGTTGAGCGTGATCTTAAGTGGAGTGGCTGTCAGCGCGTTCGGGCCTGCCGTGGTAGCGTTCACGACTATGGTATAGCTTCCCGCCGGCGTTCCCGGATTTTTCTGGCCGCCACTGCTGCCGTTGCTGCTGCCGCAGGAGCCCAGCCCCAGTGTGGACAAGCCAAGAACCACGATCAGGCCAAGCAGCCGGGCGCTACGGTTGCGCGATCTCGCTCCGAACACAATTCCGAAGAGGCCAGGCAACAGTAGAGCATAGAAAATGCGACTGCTGCGTCCTAGTGGCGAACGCAACTGCGCCGTCGGCGCCGCAGTCGCAATGCTGAGAGTGATAGAGGTTGCGCTGACCGCGCTGCCCACGCCGGGGCTGAACGTGCAAGTCGCCTCCGACGGAATACTGCTTTGCAGGCAAGTGTAAGTCACCGGCAAGACGGTGGTGTTGCTGCTGCTGTTGACAAACGAGAGCGGCGAACCAGTTCCGCTAACCGTAATCGGGACCGATGCAGTCGCTCCCGCAGCTACGGAGAAAGTTGCTCCCGTGGAAGCCATGCTGAAGCTCTGGTTGGTTGCACCCACCGTCAGGCTGACCGTTGCCGGAGTTTTCGGCGAGTTGGTGGGGGTAATAGTGATTGTCTGGGCGCTGGTGGGCACCGTCATGTTAGCCAGCGTGGAGATCGTCACCACTGTGCTAACCGAATCGACGCCATCGAAGTTGACGCTGATTGGATTGAAGCTGCAACTCGCTCCGGTCGGCAAACCTGAGCAATTGCTGGGGCTGAAGTTCACGACCATGGGAGTAGATCCCGCGGTCAAGGCGCTGATCGTCAAAGTGGCTGTAGTAGATTGCCCGGCCGGAACCGAGCTAGGGCTCAAGGCTCCAGCCGAGAAGTTAAAATCCGGCACGGTCAAAGCCCCTACCAACTTGTCAGCATCGACGGAGCCGAGACCGTTGACAAGGTTATAACCGGTGGTTGGATCGGCATTCGAGGCGCTGAACCCGATGACGCCGGAACTCGTGCACATCACGTTGGCGGGGTAGTTGGCGGGCGTGTTCACCGCGCAGTAAACATTGTTGTTGCCGCTGGTAATGGCGTGGAAAATTCCGTTGCTGGGAGTTGCGGCCAGTTCGTACAAGGTGGGATTAAAGTTGCCCTGGCTGCCTCCCATGGCTTGATTCAGCAGTGTCACAATTCCAGCAAAAACTGGAGTAGAGGCGGAGGTGCCGCCCACGGCAGAAACGTAGTTGCCGCTGTTAAGGGCGGCGAGTATGCCACTGGCGCAACTGCTGGTCGTTTCCGTGTCATAGGGAGGTTGGGAGGACAGTTCATCCACCGGCGTGCAATAGATGTAACCCGCAAAATCTGGCGACGCCATCATGGAGACATCGGGAACATAGCGGACGCCGGCCGGGGCGCCGGGAACCACCAAGCTTTGCTGATAGGAGGGCTGCGCGAAGCCACCGCCGGTGTTAGGCCCTGCCCCGGCGCCGAGGCAAATGCCGCTGCCGTTTACATACGCACAGTTGCTTGCGCCACCGCCGCTGGAATTAATCCAAATGTCGGTTTGCAACTGTGCCGCAGTCGCTGAGGTCGAGAGTGGAACCCAGCCCTGCACACCTCCGCCTGTGCTGCAGAACGTGTCGCCGGAGATGGGATCTTGACAGTAGTCGGCAAACTCCACGTCGTCGTTCCAGGATTGTTCCGGAATGTAGCTTACGGCTGTGCCTCCCTCCGGGCCTAGGCTGGTACTCCAGTAGGGAGATTGAGTCGGGTAGGAATCGTTGGCCAGCGAAATCGAGGTTCCACCTACGCCGGTGACTTCGGGGCTGCTCGCAGGATAGTTCACCGCCAGTCCGAACTGCGCCAGGCCGAACGGCGGGTTAGCGGGGGTCGGGTTGCCGGGAGGACTGTAGTCACACGCAGCCGCACCCTGGTCGCCCGACGAATTCATGATGGTGATGCCTTCGGAGTTGCCCTGTTTCAGGATAGATTCCAGCGTAGTATCCGACCCAGGTTCGCAGCTGCCATAGCTCATGCTCAAAACCTTGGCTAGGGGCGATCCGGTAGTAGGATCGATCGCCTGGATCAGGGCTTGGTTAACCCCGCCTCCGGCGGTTATTCCGGTGCATTCCGCGTTGTACGTGACCGGCGAGTTGAAGAAGACGATCTGTGCATTCCGGGCCACGGCTCCAGACCATTCGAGGTCGAGGTCGGCTTCGGTTAAATCGCCGCAGGTGCTGGGTATGCCTGTATCGGTGCCCACAGGCACGTATTGGAAATAGGTGGAATTGCAGGCGGTAATAACGCCATTTGTATTGGTGGTGCAACCGGTGATCTGATTCAGGCCGAAGCCGGAGCGGAAATCATTGAGGTCGGCAAGGTAAACATCAGTCTGGCCGATGATGCCAAGCGTCTGGCCGCTGCCGTCGATCGAGGAGCTATACAGAGGAGTAATGTCGTAGATGGTGGCAATGTCATCCGGGGCAAGGAAATTGGGAAAAACCAGGCTGGAGACGTAGTAGTTGGGGTGGGAGTTTCGCACTCCGCGGGCCCCCCTACCCTGGCTGGCGGGCTTGGGGAAGAAGGTGTGGATGCCCATGATCCCGCTCACGATGCCGTTGAGCATGGAGGGAATCATCAGCGGCGTCGAGTTAGCGAAATGCACTTCCCCGTCGACTTTGTAGTTGTGGATTTCGGTTCTAAAGGCGCTCTCGACCTGAACAGCGGTGCCGCTGAACGAGATGGTGTTGCGACTGCCTCCCACCCGGAGAATCTGAAAGCCTTGCGACTTGAGCCACGCAATGACTTTGTTGAGATCGTTCTGACTGAGGCCGAACTGATCGGCGAACTGCTGCGGCGTGAGCCACTTATGGTAGTTGGGAGATTTGGGGTTCTGCTGCTGGGCGAGAAGCTGATCCAGAGCCTTCTGCTGAGTCGGCGAGGGCGCCATCAACATAGTCATGTAGGTCAACTTCAGCGACGGATCTACGGGGCCCTGATCGTATTCCGGCTTCGCCTTGGGATGCAGGCTCTTTGCCAGCACCACCGCCTGGCCAGAATTGATCGCTCCGGTGATGCGGTCGGGTTGGGCGGCGAAGCACAGAGATGTGGCTAGGAGCGGCAGAAGAAACTTCCAGGATCGCATTGAATACTCCGTCTGCAATTCAGGTTGAGTTGTTGGTTGTTTCCTTAAGCTTATACGGCTTTCTTGCACTGTGATCAAGTTACAAGCGGCACAGGTTGTATGTTTACAAGAACTTTACAAACCCGGCACAACGAAATTAGTCGTGGAATTACAAAAGTAATCACATCCCCAGCAGGTTGGGATGGAGCTTTGCGTACCCATGCTCTTCTGCCCAGAGATCGAGCGGGACGGAAGCCAGTTCGTCGACAACAGGGACGGCCAAGCCGTTCTTGCTCAGATCGATGGACTTCAGATAGGTCCGGCAAGTATCGCAGCATTCCACGCGGATATAGGGGAACTCTTCGGCGGTATAGACCGGCAGCTTGAGATGGTCTTTCTCTTCGCAGCCGGGACAGACGATGCGATGGAACTCCCACTCGCAGAGACAGAATCCGCACAGCAGGTTGCGGCGTGCTCCGTCCCCCATCTGACGCAGCACACCAAGCCCTGGTTTGCGGCTGCAGAACGGGCAGAGCGGGTGCGTATAGCCTTCGAGTTGGAGCGGAACCCGGGAGCGGATGAATTCCGCGTAGGGTTGAAGGAAGGCGAAGGCGATAAATTCGCCGGGCTCCGAAGGCTGATTCGGGACAGACCAAGCGTTGTTCAGCAGGTCACTCCAGGAACTGGAAGATGCAGCGCTGAGTCCGCGCGCGTCGAGGGCGAGACGTTCCGGGGCATGATTTTCCACGAGCGCGAGGAACTTTGGAAAACTGGCTAGAAGCTCCGGCAATTCCGGCGGGCTGGAAGCAGAAACTTGAGCCGTGCTTGCGGAAGCGCGTTCCAGGCGGCGATAGAGATCGTGCTGGAATCGCGCCATCTGAATGTAAAAAGTGAGGATCTGCCTTGCGAAGCTGTGCTGGGCGGCCAGATTTTCGGCACGCCTTATGCGCTCTTGCCAGAGGTTGTCGGTCACGGGCCGATTATGCGGCTTCGGGCTAGCTGCCAGCAACCGCGTCGCCTGCAATGAGGTATCGTGGAATACGGCTTTCTGGGGATTGACTGTGGCCTGGGGTGGCGTTATAGTCGTTGAAATTTTTGGGGCGCTAGGCCCGGTCGCGCGGTAGCGTTGGCGGCCGACAACCAGTAAGCAGGTTCACCGTCGGAGGCAAGAATGGAACTCTCCCGCCGGACCTTCCTCAAAGGCACGCTCGCCGGTGGTGCGGGCATGTCTCTCCTGGGATTCGATCTGACTCCCGCCTACGCGCAAACCGAGACTTTGAAAATTTCGCGCGCGACGGAAACGCGGAGCACCTGCCCGTACTGCGCCGTGAGCTGCGGCGTCATCATCTACACGCTGGGCGACAAGGCGAAGAATGCCATCCCGCAGGTCGTCCACGTAGAGGGCGATCCCGATCATCCCATTAATCGCGGGACGCTTTGCCCCAAGGGCTCATCGCTGGAGCAGGACATCCTGAACGATCGCCGCTTGCTGAAGCCACAGGTGCGAAGGCCGGGCGGGACCGACTGGGAGGATATTTCGTGGGAGCAGGCTTACGCCGAAATCGCGCAAAGGGTAAAGAAAACGCGCGACGATACCTTCCTCGAAAAGGACGCGGCAGGAAAAACCGTAAATCGCTGCGAAGGCATCGCCTTCACCGGCGGGTGCACCGACACCAACGAGTTCAACTATCTCGCGGTAAAAAGTATGCGCAGCCTGGGGGTCTGCTACCTGGAAAACCAGGCCCGGGTTTGACACGGCCCTACGGTCTCCAGTTTGGGGCCAACATTCGGACGCGGGGCGATGACCAATGGCTGGATCGACATCAAGAACACCGACATGATGTTGATCATGGGTGGGAACCCGGCCGAGAACCATCCATGCGGCTTCAAGTGGGCGATTGAAGCCAAGGTCCACCGTAACGCCAAAACCATCGTGATCGATCCGCGACTCACGCGGACAGCGGCAAATGCGGACATGTATGTGCAGATCCGCGCCGGAAGCGACATTGCCTTCCTCGGCGGCGTGATCAACTACGCCATCCAGAACAATCGTATCGCTCACGACTACCTCGTCAACTACACCAACGCAGCCTTCATTATTAAAGACGGATTCAAGCTACCGGAGGACGGGCTGTATTCCGGCTTCGACGAGGAGAAAAAGACTTACGACAAATCCACCTGGAACTATGAGGAAGGTGGAGACCTGACTGGCAAACCGGTGATGCCGACGCCTCCGGGGCAGAATGCTCCACCAGCGGGCCATGCCGCACAGGGAGGCGATAATGGGCAGGGACACGGATATCAGGGAGCAGGTCCGGCAGGAGCCAAGGGCGGCGTAGGAACTCCGGCGCTGCCTCCGAAGACTGCGTTCGATCTTTCCCTGCAGCATCCACGATGCGTGTTTCAGCTGATGAAGAAGCAGTACGAGCGCTATACGCCGGAGATGGTGGAGCGCATCACGGGAATTCCGCAGGCAGAGTTCCTCAAGGCCGCGGACCTTTTTACTTCTGTCCGAAAAGATGGCGACATGAAGAAAGTCGCCACCATTATTTATGCGGTGGGCTGGACACAACACAGCTTCGGCACGCAGATCATTCGCACGGCGGCCATGCTGCAATTGCTGATGGGCAACGTGGGACGCGCCGGTGGCGGCGTGAACGCACTGCGCGGGCATTCGAATATTCAGGGCGCAACGGACATGGCAGGGATCTTCGATATTCTGCCCGGCTATTTAAAGATGCCCAATCCCAACGATGTTGATCTGGCCACATATCTAAAGCGCGTCACGCCCACATCGTCGAAGCCGGATCCGTGGGACTCGTTCAACTACTACTCGAATACGCCGAAGTTTGCGGTTTCGCTCTTGAAGGCGCTGTATGGCCCCGCAGCTACCAAGGAAAACGACTTCGCCTTCAATTATCTGCCGAAGATCGACCGCAATTATTCCTGGGTGAATATCTGGAATGACATGTATGAAGGCAAGATCAAAGGCATATTCGCCTTCGGCATGAACGGCGTGATGATTGGGCCGGACTCGAATAAGAATATTGATGCGCTGAAAAAAGCCGACTGGCTGGTGGTTTGCGAAATCTATCCCGACGAAACCAGCGAGTTCTGGCGTGCCCCGGGTATCACGGCCGACGACCAGAAGAAGATCAATACCACCGTGTACCGGCTGCCGGGCGCGGGCTTCGCGGAGAAAGATGGCACGTTCGTGAATTCAGCGCGCTGGCTGCAATGGAAGAATGCAGCCGTGCCGCCGCCAGGCGAAGCGCGGTTGGATCAGGAAATTCTGGCAACCATCTTCTTGAAAGTGCGCGAACTTTATCAGAAAGAAGGCGGCAAATTCCCGGATCCAGTTCTGAATGCGACGTTTGCATACACAACGCCCTATAACCCGTCGCTTTCGGAAATAGCGAAGGAGTTGAACGGCAAGGCGCTCGCCGACATCACCGATCCCAAGACAAACGTCAGCATCAAAGCCGGTCAGCAGCTACCGGGCTTCGCGTGGCTCAAAGACGACGGCACAACTACGTCAGGCAACTGGCTCTATTGCGGCTCGTGGACCGAGGCGGGAGCGATGATGCAGCGGCGCGGAACCGATGATCCTTCGGGCCTGGGTATTTACCCCAACTGGGGATGGTCGTGGCCGGCAAACCGCCGCGTACTCTACAACCGTGCGTCGTGCGATGGCAACGGCAAGCCCTGGGACCCGCAGCGGCGCCAAGTGTGGTGGGATGAGGCCAAGCAGAGTTGGGCAGGTAACGATGTTCCGGATTTCAAGCCCGACTCGGCGCCGAAAGATCATATGGGCCCGTTCATCATGAATCCGGAGGGTGTGGGGCGGCTGTTTGTGCCGTTAGGCGCGATGGCCGATGGACCGTTCCCCGAGTATTACGAGCCCATGGAGAGCCCGATTGCGAATCCGTTGCATCCCGGCCAGTCGAACAATCCGGTGGTCAGGAAATATAAGACCGACATGGATAAGTACGGCACCGTGGATCAGGGTTTCAACGTCGTCTGCACCACCTACCGGCTGACCGAGCATTACCACTATTGGACGAAGAACAATCCCATGAACGTGGAACTCGTCCCCGAGCCCTTTGTGGAGGTACCCGCGGAACTGGCCGACCGCATGGGTATCCGCGGCGGCGAGAAAGTAAGAGTGACCAGCGCGCGCGCTCAGTACATTGCCAAAGCGATGGTCACCCGGCGCATCCGGCCAATGAAGATTGACGGCAAAGAAACCTTCCAGATCGGCATTCCGATTCACTGGGGATTCCGTGGAATCGCTGAAGATGAGGGCAAGACGGCGAAGACTCTGGCCAACCAGTTGACGCCGACTGTGATTGATCCCAATGCATACACCCCGGAATTCAAGGGCTTCCTGGTGAAGCTCGAGAAAGTTTAGGCGCGAGACCCGACCATGACCGACCGCAAGACGTTACAAGCCGAAAAGATCTCGGGCCATTCCGGCGCTTCTCCCGGCTTCGGAATGCAGCGCGACTACGAAGTTTGCAAGCTGGTCGATACCACCACGTGCATCGGCTGCAAAGCATGCGAAGTGGCGTGTGTCGAGTGGAATGACATGCCCTTTGGCGTGACCACCTTCGATAACACTTACCAGACGATGCCGGAGACGCGCTGGAACTTCTGGAATCTGATCAAGTTCAACGAACACCAGCGCGAAGACGGAACGATTCAATGGTTGATGAGAAAAGACCAGTGCATGCACTGCGCCGATCCCGGGTGTCTGGCGGCGTGTCCCGCGGACGGCGCCATCGTGAAGTACACCAACGGCATTGTCGATTTCAATCAGGAGAATTGCATCGGTTGCGAGTTTTGCGTGTCAGGCTGCCCGTTCGATATTCCGCGTTTCAATCCTGCGACGAAGAAAGTTTACAAGTGCACGCTTTGCTCGGATCGCGTGGGCCAGGGGCTGGAACCAGCGTGCATAAAGGCGTGTCCCACGGGATGTTTGAAGTTTGGCAGCAAGGATGACATGAAGTTTATTGCCAACGAACGTGCCCGGCAGCTGAAGGAAAATTTTGGCATGGAGAACGCTGGTGTGTACGATCCGCAATCGATCGGCGGCACGCATGTGATCTACGTTCTGCACGACGCTACCGATCCCGAGCGCTATGGCGGGCTCCCGAAGAATCCGACAATCCCATGGAGTTACACCATCTGGAAGTGGCTGTTTAAGCCGGTTCTAGGCACCTTCGCGCTACTTGGCGGGTTGGGAGTGTTGCTGCACTACGTCGCCGTGGGTCCGCGCCGCCCACAACCGGAGCCGACCGAGAAGGAGGCCACGCATGGGAACGGTGATTGATCGTTTTGACGAGAAGGCGCGGCGAACCTTTGATTCGATCGGACGAACGGAAGTCTATAAGGGCGAGTTGCTGCGGCATCCGGTCTACACGCGGGTGCTGCACTGGATGGTCGCGTTGTTTTTCTTTCTTGCCCTGTTCAGCGGCTTCGGCATTTATTTACCCTGGCTGTTTCGCTGGTTCACTCCCATCTTTGGTGGAGGACCGCTCAGCCGCCGAATGCATCCCTGGTTCGGCGTGGGATTCGTATTTTTCTTTTTCCTGCAAATGCTGAACTGGATTGTTCCGATGACGTGGTGTGCGGGCGACACGAGATGGATATGGAACATCCGCAGGGTCGTGTCTGGCGAACAAGAACTGGAGCCGCCCGAGACCGGATTCTTTAACGCCGGTCAGAAAGCGATGTTCTGGGAGATCGTAGCTGGCTGCATAGTCTACCTCATCAGCGGAATTATTCTCTGGATGGGCGCGCGCTATTTTGGCGGCATTGCCGTAGCGATCAGCTATGTGTTGCACGACATTTCCGCCATAATCATGCTGGGCGGAATCTTTATCCACATTTATTTGAGCACGATTGGCGAGCCCGGAACGTTTCACGCTATGACACGCGGGGCAGTCAGTGAAGCGTGGGCGTGGACGTTCCATCCTGCGTGGTACAAGAAAGTGACGGGACGCGACCCTCGCGAAGCTTATGAAAAAGCTCTCGAACAGCAGCGTAGCACTCCACCCAAGACAAGCTAGGCAGACTTACGTAATCCTAACGCCACGCAAGTGCATCCAAAGTTTCAGCTAACAACCTAGGAGGTAAATACGTATCAGAGAGGATTCATGCGCCCATTCGCCCTTCGCTACGCCCTCATTGCGGCGGCAATTCTGCTATCCCCCGCGCTACTGTTCGCAGCGGATGTAGATGCGAACTTCCATAACGCACCGCCTTCGGCCCAGGCGATGAAAAATCCTTACGAAGGCCAGGACGCAGCTGTGCAAGCCGGAAAGCAACTGTATGCACGCAATTGCCTCTCCTGCCACGGCAGAACGGGCCAAGGCACGGGCAATGTGCCCGCCCTGGCTGGCGGTAAGCTCGATTCCGTTAAGCCGGGGGAAGTGTTCTGGTTCATCACCCGCGGCGATAAAGATAATGGCATGCCCTCGTGGGCATCCCTGCCAGCAAAACAGCGCTGGCAAATCGTTACCTATGTGAAGTCGATGGGGAAACCGCAGACTGCGCCGGAGGCAAGCGCGCCCGCGCCAGCTGACACGAGCACGTCGAAATTGAAGGCCTCGCCGCCGACTCCGCCGTTTACCGACTTCCGCTACGAGAAGCCGGGCGCGACTCGCAAAATTACTGTAAACGATCTACCGCAGCCGTATGCCACTCAATCGGCAGAGAATGGTCCTGATTTAGTCGCGCGCCCGGATAACGTGTGGCCGAAAGCGCCCGCTGGATTCAAAGTGGAGATGTACGCCGCTGGTCTGGAGAATCCCCGGACGCTGCGTGCTGCACCGAACGGCGATATTTTTCTTGCGGAAAGCGATCCCGGACGCATTCGTGTATTTCGCGGGCTCACCAGCGACGGCAAGCCTGAACAGTCAGCTATTTTCGTCAGCGGCCTGAAACGCCCGTATGGCTTGGCATTCTATCCTCCGGGCCCTGATCCGCAGTGGTTATACGTGGGTAGCGAGCGCGAGGTAGTTCGATTTCCGTATCACAACGGCGATCTGAAGGCGAGCGGAGCGCCGCAGCACATCGCCGATCTGCCGGGGCCGGGCGGACACTGGACTCGCGCCGTGACGTTCTCACAGGATGGAAAGAAAATGTTTGTCGCGGTAGGCTCAGGATCGAACATTGACGATCCCGACACTACGCCGCGAGAGAAAAACCGTGCAGATATTCTGGTTTGCGATCCGGCGAACTGCCAGCTGAGTGTGTATGCCTACGGTATTCGCAATGCGGGAGGCGGAATTGCAGTGGATCCGCAGACCGGCGAACTGTGGTGTTCGGTGAACGAACGCGACGGACTGGGCGACAATCTCGTCCCTGACTACATCACGCACGTGCAGGAAGGCGGATTCTACGGCTGGCCGTGGTGGTATATGGGCGGACATCAGGATCCCCGGCACAAGGGCAAACATCCGGAGTTGAAAGATAAGGTGATCGTGCCGGATGTGCTGTTGCAGCCGCATAACGCGTCGCTGGAGCTTGCGTTTTATCAAGGCCAGCAATTCCCGGCGGAATATAAGGGAGACATTTTCGCGTCCGAGCACGGCTCCTGGAACAAAACGGTGCGCGTGGGCTATGAGGTAGTTCGCGTGCCTCTCCATCAGACAGGCGACGCCAGCGGCGAGTATGAGGACTTTCTCACCGGCTTTGTGTTGCCTGATGGCAATGTATGGGGGCGGCCGGTGGGCGTGACGGTGGCTCCGGATGGCTCTTTGCTGGTAAGCGATGATGGGTCGAACTCAATCTGGAGGGTGAGTTATAGCGGGAAATAGCAGGGTTTAGGCTTGTTCCCGGCATGATTAGGACTCTAGCTTGACAATCTTCCCTGCCAGGCGCATAATTCTTGAAGGCGAATAAAAAGCGAAAATGCCTGCGGAACCTTCCCGGCTCCGGCGTTCCCTGAAATTTCCTGAGGAATTTATGTCTTCCGCAGTGTTTTCCACTTCGGCGGCCCAAGGCCGCCCTTTTGTCTTTGACAGTGAGAATGAGGCCGAGGTCTGCCCACAGGCAGAGCTTTTCACTGAGGCGCGGCCGCCCCAGCGAGTCGTCTCCGCAATTTTTCCCGGGGCCTTCCAAGACGCGAGGCTTGCTAGTGTAACTCCGGCCTCTCGCTTGGCGGTACGTCCTGCGCCAGAAATGGTATCGAGCGGCATTGCCGCGATGGACGCGCTTACCGGAGGATTGCCCCGCGGTTGCCTGACGGAAATTTGCGGTCCCGCCTCTTCTGGCCGCAGCACCTTAATGTTAGCCGCTCTGGCTGCGGCAACCCGGCGTGGAGAATTTTGCGCGATCGTGGATGCCAGCGATGCTCTCGATCCGCTGTCCCTTGCCTCTGCAGGGATTGAGTTGGACCGGTTGCTATGGGTGCGCTGCGGAGAGAATGCGCATCAGGCCGAGCATCGCCTGGAACAACTTCTGCGTACTACGGATTTGCTGCTCGAAAGTGGAGGCTTTGGAATGATCGTCCTCGATCTGGGCGATCTGCCACCACAAACAGCACGCCGTATCCCGCTGGCTACATGGTTCCGCTTTCGCCGTGCCGTAGAACCTACATCCACGGTATTGCTGGCGGTAGAGCGACAGTCCATCGCCGGAAGCTGCTCATCCTTATTGATCAAGCTGGGATTGATCAAGCTGGGATCGATGAAACTGGGCGCATCAGAAAATCAGGCGAGCCCGACACCTACCCACGCGCGGTTGCTGACTGAAATGGAAATCACGGCGGAACTGGTGCGCTCGCGCATGGATCGTAAACCAGTTCGCTCCGCTGAGATTACTTTCGCCAGCAAAACCGCATGGGCGGGATGAGAGCCCAGTTGTCAGTTGCCAGTGCCCAGTGGACAGAAAAATTCACCGGCAATTGGCCACGGATTCATCATGCCTTTTGCCTGCATCTTCGTGCCGAACTTTCCCGTGGCCGCGGTGTCTCGCGCCGAACCGGAGTTGCACGCGCTGGCCATGGCCATTTTCGAAGGCAAGCCTCCCATGGAAAAAATTTTCGCCGTGAACGAAAGCGCAGCCCGCAGCGGCATCGCACCCGGCATGACCAAAGCGCAGGCAGAACTTTGTTCCGAGTTGACGCTGCGTCC
>DATEQW010000134.1:0-8177 GCA_035272245.1 Candidatus Sulfotelmatobacter sp.
TCTTTACTTCTTCGGGCGTGATCTCGTAATCCATGTGTGGTCTTTAATACTTATTTCCCCGTCCACTTCGGCTGGCGCTTCTCCATAAAAGCCTGGATACCTTCCTGCGCGTCCGCCGTCTTCATCAGCTCTTCCAGATAAATCTTCTCCGCCCGCGCCAAGCCCTTGTCGAAGTGCATCGCATCCCAGCCATAGATCGCTTTTTTGGTCACCGCCAACGCTGCCGGACTCAGCCTGGAGAGCTCTTCTACGGTTTGGTCGACCACCTTCACCACTTCATCGTCCGCTACGGAGCGATTTGCCAAACCCATTCCCGCCGCGTCAACACCGTTGATCGTCCGCCCGGTTAGGATCAATTCCGCGGCCCGTTTCTGCCCAACAAGCGCGGCCAGGGCTGAGCACGCAACCGGCGGATAACAGCCCAGCTTTATCTCCGGAAATCCCCAGCGCGCCGAAGCCGTGGTGTAGACGATGTCGCAAGCCATTGCCAACTCCGCA
Source organism: Candidatus Sulfotelmatobacter sp. (assembly GCA_035272245.1). GTDB lineage: Bacteria > Acidobacteriota > Terriglobia > Terriglobales > Acidobacteriaceae > Sulfotelmatobacter. The sequence goes on from DATEQW010000134.1 coordinate 499, forward strand.
CCACCACCCAGACAATTGCCATGCACCGCGGCGACCGTCACTCTCCTGCTCGCAACCAAAGCGCGAATCACGGCGTGAAACTTGAACAGCATCTCTGCGACTTTTTCAGAAGTGTGTGCCGCCACATCGACTCCAGCTGAAAACGCCTTGCCTTCGCCGCTCAGCACGATAGTCGAAATCTCCGGACGAGCCTCAATGTCTAACAATGCAGCGCACAACTCGTCCATCATCGGAATGTCGATTACGTTTAGCGGTGGATTGCGCAGCGTAATCCGAGCCACCGGCGCATCAACCTCAAATGCCAGGCGCGCGAGTTTAGCATCCAGCAAACCGGTTGTCATGCCTTCCCCACTATCTCTTTCCCTAGGCAGCGAATCACTTCGACTCACAGATTGATCGCTGATTTTCGAACTTCGCCGATGCTCGCCAGCGGATCGCGCGCGCCGGTTTTCTCGGCAATCCACTTCTTCTCGGTCCCGATAATATCCAGCAGCAGCTTCTTGTCTTCCTGTGACGGCATGTATTCCTTCAAATGTTGTTCATAGGCACGATCGTCCAGCGGCTCGCCGGTTTGCGCATGGAACTTCTGTCCCTTCCAACGTCCAATCTCCCGATTGAACTTGATGTCCGGCGCGTAAAGCTTCGGCTGACCAGCCTTCAACGCTCCGTTGAAGCGCTCAATCAATCCCGCCACTTCGTCACGATAGAGATTCCGGTTGTAATCGTTCAACTCGTCGAGGTTAGGAGCATGCTCGTTCTTGGGCTCGTCGTACCGCCCCTTCACGCCCCACACATAGGCCCAATGCGCCGATGAAGAATGATCCGTTCCGAACAGGTCGTAGGAACTTGAAATCCATTTGTTGAGATACTTCTGAATCAGCCAGCCTGGGATCACTCCCGCTTCCACAATGCGGCGCAGGCCATCGTTACCTGTGCCCATGTGGAAAGCCTCTTCCCGCAGCATGTAGGACATCGACCGTCCCAGCGGCGCAAAGGCCGAATACTTCAGCATTTGTAATTGGAATTTTCCATCCCGATCTACAAAGTCGGTATAGGTAAAAAAATCCATCCAGTTATCGACGTCGACGTTGAACGCGCCAAGCAGCCGCTTGTTCTCGAAGGCACGGCGCTCCAGCATCTTCTGCGCCTCGACTTTGCCGGAATACCCAAAGTGATCTACCAGCAGCGCGCACATCTGCCAACCGTGGCGCATCTCTTCGATCATGACCCGTGTGATGGCACGGCGGTCCCAGTCCGTAGGCGCGTTCTCAAGAAGATTTCGCTGCTGTTCGACGCTGGCAAACTCGGTGTCACCCTGATACACAATCATGTTCATCAGGGCATCGCGCATCTGCTGCGTCGGAATCTGGCGCAGGTTCTCCCACTTGCGCCGGCCTTTGTACGAACCGAATTCGATCTCTTCCGTATCAATCGCGCCGTACAGCGTATCGAAATGGAAGGCTTCAATGTCCGCCGTATTGACGCCTATATCCTTGCGCCAATCATTGAACATGCCAATCCAGTCACTGAACGTTCCGATTTTTGCTACTTTTCCTGGCATAAAACCTCGAGATTTGACCTTAATCTTTCAACTATTTCGCTTTGAACACCGCAGGCCGCTTCTCAACATATGCAGCTAAACCTTCCTTCGCATCTTCGCTCTGAAAAAGAATCTGTTGATTCTCCCGCTCCACCGCCAGGGCCGATTCCATTGGAATCTCCCAACCCGTCTGCACCGCGCGCTTGATGCGTCCTACGGCCTTCGCCGCCTTGTTCGGCGGACAGAACTGCTTGGCATACTCCATCATGTTTTCCATGAAGCCATCGCGTTCGTAAATGTCATTGATGATGCCGAGCTCTTGCGCCTCTTCAAACGAGAACGTGTTACCCGTGACCATCAACTCAATCGCCTTGCTCTTGCCGACGAGCCGCGAAAGCCGCTGCGTGCCGCCGGTACCGGGAAGCACGCCCAAATTCACTTCCGGCAGACCAATCTTTCCCGCATCCTTGCGTGCGATGCGAATATCGGCGGCCATGGCAATTTCCAGCCCGCCGCCCACGCAGTGGCCGTTGATCGCCGCAATCACCAGCTTCGGAGTGTGCTCCAGTCGCAGCAGCATTTCGTTGGCGTGCAGGCAAAAGTAATACTTGAAAGTCGGATCGACACTGGAAAGCATTTTGATATTCGCCCCAGCCGAGAAAAACTTGTCGCCCGCACCGGTCAGCAAGATAACGTAGACATCGTTGTCCATACGCGCCCGCAGGATGGCCGCGTCCAGCTGCTGGTTCATCTCGTAGGTATAGGTGTTGGCCGGCGGATCGCACATCTCGATCACTGCTACTCCGCCATCCGTGCGGTAATTGACTAGCTCCTTGATAGTTTCGCCGGTCGTCGGCTGCATCGTCGTTGCCATGTTTGTCGCTCCTCTAGATTTCGTCCGTCAAGTGTTTATCAATCGCTATTGAGCAAATTCTGAGTGCCGCTCAATTTGACCGCTTCTCTATTTGCGAACTTTCGTAGGCATCATTACCCCGCGCAGAAAAATATCACCCATTTCCCGGGCGATTTCCTCGGCGTCGGCATCGACCCGCGGATTATGCCAGGTGTAAATCCAATTCATCATGCCAAATAAGCTGAGCACCGCGATGCGGGTGGAAAACTGCAAAGACCGCTCCCGCTTCAACTCATCCAGAAGACCCACGCAGATGCGATAGTATTCGCGCTTGATCGTCGCAACTTCCGAAGCAAAGCCGTTGTTTAGCGCCTCCGCCTCATGGGAGAGCACCTTCATCGCCGCCGGGTTGGCCAGAAAATATTCCAGATGATTCAGAATAAGAATGCGAATTCGCTGCTCCGGATCGCTGACTCCCTCCAACCGCGCCTTCAAACGCTGCACAATCGTGGTAAAAGTATGCTTCTGGATGAGGAAGAGCAGCCGCTCCTTGGATTCGAAGTAATAATAGAGCCCGGCCAGCGACATTCCACTGGCGCGCGAAAGGTCGCGCATGGAGGCTCCCTGGTATCCCTTTTCGCAGAAGACGTTGGTGGCGTGCGTGAGAATCTCCGACAGCCGGCGATCGAACCGCGTAGCCGGCGCGCGCGCTGCGCTACGCCGCCTCGTTGAAACTCGGGTTGCAGTCGACGAACTTGCCATGATTGCCGCAGGAGGTCCTATTCGAACGCTCGTTCGAAAATAGTATATGACAATGTGATGTTGATCACAAGCGCATGGTCGCGGATAGTTCACTGAGCTCTTACAGATTCAGATGGTTGCCCTGGAATCAATTCCTTACATCGGCCAGTAGTCGCTCAACTTCGGTCTTCGCGTCGCCCGTCAGCGGGAGCAGGGGCAGCCGAACTGTGCCGCCAAAATACCCGTCGAAGTCCATGGCATGCTTTACGCCGGAAATTCCCAGCCCCCCAATGACATACTGCGAGGCCAGAGTGATGCGCTCCTGCTTCAATTGCGCCAGCTCGGCGTCGCCTTCTTTCCAGGCAGCGTGGATTTCATAGCAAGCAGTCGGTGCAAAACAAGCAAAGGCCAGAATCGCTCCCACGGCTCCAACTTCGAGTGAAGGTAGAAGCTTGTCCGCCGCTCCCACCATCACCTGAAATCCCACTTCTTTCTGTCGGGTTTTCATTTTGCCTATGACCGTGACAGCCGCCGACGACGGCTTTGTCGAAGGCACCGATCCCGAACTCGACAACGCCGCGATTGAAACGAGTTCCCCGCCCTCGGCCACCGAGCCGGCACTCGCAGCCGCGAGCATGCGAGGAGTGACCGCTTCAAACGTCTCGGTCACCGTTGCGCTGCGCTGGATGTGGCGAGTGCCTTCCACCATTTTGCGAACTTTCTCCACGTCGCCTCCCGATTCCTTTATGCCAATCACGTTCGGATGGTCGGCCAGTTCGATCACCAGCTCCGGGGGAATGTCATAGCCGGTACCTTGCGGAAAGTTGTAAATGATCACCGGAATCGGCGAGCGATCAGCCACGGTTCGGTAAAATGCCAGGATGTTGGCTGGCAGCATCTGCTTTTTGTAGTAATGCGGCGTGCGAACCATGGCCACATCGTAGCCCAGCTCCGCAGCGTATTCCGTAAGCCGCAAGGTCTCGACCGCCGACTCAATCCCGGTGCCGGCTATCAGCACTTTGTTGGGCGCAGCCGCCTCCCGCGCGGACTTCAGCACGTCACGCCGCTCCTGGTCGGAAAGCAGAATCGCTTCGCCGGTCGAGCCGAGCGCAACAATTCCAGCACAAGGAGTGCGCGAATAGCGCTCGACATTGCTTTCCAGTTTCTTGAAGTAGACGTTGCCGTCGGGGTAAAACGGCGTCGTGATGGGAGGGAAAATACCGTGAAGTAGCATGCGAAGCCTCGCAACCAGTATCGCACGCGATTCGAGCCAGATGGTCTGTTTTATCTGCTCTTGACGATTCGCTCCGCGTGCAGCTGTTGCAACGCCCGTATGTTCACTTCCCCACGCTGCAGCGCCGCGATCCCTTCCGCAGCGGCGCGGGCAGCGGAAAGCGTGGTAATGGTGGGAATCCGCGCCATCACCGCAGCCCGCCGGATAGCCTTTTCGTCAAACCACGGCTCCAGCCCAGTGGGTGTGTTGACGATGAGATGAATGCGTTGGCCCTTGATGAAATCCACCACGTTCGGGCGCCCCTCTTTCACCTTGTAGACACGCTCCACCCGCATGCCTGCAGCCTCAATCACGTCTCCCGTGCCCGAGGTGGCGACCAACTTGAAACCCATGTCGACAAACTTACGCGCTACGTCTGCTACGTACCGCTTGTCGTGCTCGGTGACGCTGAGGAACACCGTGCCCTGCGTGGGCAACTTCTGTCCTGCAGCCAACTGCGCTTTGCCGAAAGCCTCGCCGAAGCTATCGCCCACGCCCATCACTTCACCCGTGGATTTCATCTCCGGCCCCAGCACCGTATCCACGCCGGGAAATTTGTTCCACGGAAACACCGGAGACTTCACGTAATAGCAGCGTCCGGTGTCGAGATCGGCGCGCCGCTCGATGTTATCTGGCAGAAACTCCCTCAGCTTCCGCCCAGTCATCAGCCGCGCCGCGATCTTCGCCATCGGCACGCCGGTTGCCTTCGAAACGTAAGGGACGGTGCGCGAAGCCCGCGGGTTGACTTCCAGAACATAAACTTTTCCGCCTTCGGCGCCATTCCCTGAGCCAGCACCATTTCCTCGCGGGATGGCGAATTGAATATTCATCAGCCCAATCACTTTCAGGGCCCGCGCCAGCTTGAATGTGTAATCGCGCATGCGCTCCATCAGCGGCTGAGGAATATCCACCGCGGGCAGCACGCACGAAGAATCGCCGGAGTGAATGCCGGCCTCCTCGATGTGCTGCATGATTCCGCCAATCACCACATCTTCGCCGTCGGAGAGCGCGTCCACATCCACTTCGATCGCATCTTCGAGAAAGTGATCGATCAGCACCGGACGATCATGCGAATACTCGACCGCCTCCTTCATGTACCGGATCACCGATTCCTCGTCGTAGGCGATCACCATGGCACGCCCGCCCAGCACGTAGGACGGCCGCACTACGACGGGATACCCAACCTGCTTGGCTCCCTCAATGGCTTCGTCGAGCGACGTCGCCATCACTCCTGCGGCCTGCGGAATCTGCAATTCCTCCAGCAGTTTGTTGAAGTGCTTGCGATCCTCCGCCAGATCGATCGACTCTGGAGAAGTTCCGATAATGTTTACGCCCGCGGCCTTCAGCGGCAATGCTAGGTTCAGCGGCGTCTGCCCGCCGAACTGTACGATCACGCCCACCGGCGCGCCCTTCGAAGCCTCGTGCTGATAAATCGCCCACACATCTTCAAAGGTCAGCGGCTCAAAGTACAGGCGATCACTCGTGTCGTAGTCGGTCGAGACCGTCTCAGGATTGCAATTGATCATGATCGTCTCGTAACCGTCTTCATGCAGCGCGAACGAGGCGTGACAGCAGCAGTAATCGAACTCAATTCCCTGCCCGATTCGGTTAGGCCCGCTGCCCAAAATGATGATCTTCTTTTTGTCCGTCGGCGCCGCTTCGTCTTCCTCTTCGTACGTCGAATAGAGATAGGGCGTGAAACTTTCGAATTCCGCGGCGCATGTGTCCACGCGCTTGTATACAGGTAGAACGCCATGCTTCTTACGCAGGTGCCGGACCTTCTCTTGTCCCTCCAGACGCCATACATTCGCCAGCCGCCCATCGGAGAAGCCCATGCGCTTGGCCTCGCGCAACACCTCGGTAGGAATCGACTCCATCGGGTGCTTTTCCAGCTCAAGCTGCATGTCGTTAATCTCTTTGAGCTGGTAGAGGAACCACGGATCCATCGAGGTCATCTTCGCGATTTGCTTTACCGTGTGCCCCTGCCGCAGAGCGTACTGAACGTACGCCAGCCGCTCGGGATGCGGCGTTACCAGTCGTTGCGTCAGGATCTTGGGCTCGATCTTTGCACCGCCAACGCGCTTCCCAGTGTCGAGCGAGCGCACGCCCTTCATCAGCGCTTCTTTGAAGGTGCGGCCGATGGCCATCACTTCACCGACCGACTTCATCTGCACCCCGAGGTTCTCATCGGCTCCGGGAAATTTTTCGAACTGCCACTTGGGGATCTTCACGACCACATAGTCGAGCGTCGGCTCGAAGCACGCCGGAGTCTTGCGCGTGATGTCGTTGGGAATTTCGTCGAGCGTGTAACCCACTGCAAGTTTCGCGGCAATCTTTGCAATCGGAAAACCGGTAGCCTTCGATGCGAGAGCCGACGAACGCGAGACGCGCGGGTTCATCTCGATGACCACCATCCGCCCAGTCTCAGGATTCACTCCGAACTGGATGTTCGATCCGCCTGTATCCACGCCGATCTCGCGAATCACGGCAATCGACGCATCGCGCATCGCCTGGTATTCGCGGTCGGTCAGCGTCTGCGCCGGAGCCACCGTGATCGAGTCACCGGTGTGCACGCCCATGGGATCGAAGTTCTCGATCGAGCAAATGATGATGACGTTGTCTTTCGTGTCGCGCATCACCTCGAGTTCGAATTCCTTCCATCCCAGCACTGACTCTTCAATCAGCGCCTCGTGCACCGGAGACATATCCAGGCCGCGGGTCAACACTTCCACCAACTCTTCGCGGTTAAAGGCGATGCCACCGCCCGTGCCGCCGAGCGTGAACGAGGGCCTTATGATTACCGGAAAGCCGATCTTGCCTGCGAACTCCAGACCGTCCTTTGTGCTGTTCACCAGCGCCGACTTCGGAACGTCGAGCCCGATCTTCTGCATCGCATCCTTGAAGAAGAGGCGATCTTCGGCCTTCTTGATGGCCTCGACGTTTGCGCCGATCAGGATCACGTTATATTTTTCAAGAACGCCGCCGTCGGAAAGCTCAATCGCCAAGTTGAGCGCCGTCTGTCCGCCCACGGTCGGCAATACGGCAAAACCCGCACTCGGCGAGAGTTCCCGCTCGATGCGAATAATCTCTTCCAGATATTCGAGCGTGAGCGGCTCGATGTAGGTGCGGTCGGCAATCTCCGGATCCGTCATGATGGTCGCGGGATTGGAGTTGGCCAGCACCACTTCATAGCCCTCAGACTTGAGCGCCTTGCAGGCCTGCGTGCCGGAATAATCAAACTCCGCCGACTGCCCGATGACGATGGGCCCGGA
>DATEQW010000135.1:0-28438 GCA_035272245.1 Candidatus Sulfotelmatobacter sp.
GCTGAGAGTGTTCATGTGGTCGCGCACCTGCCGCGCATGATTGGCCAGGCAGGCGCGCCGCGCATCTTCATCCGTGGTTTCGAAAGCATCGAGGAAAGCCTGCAGCGGCGTCTTCGCGTCCACCACGACGTGCTTGCCGCCGGGCAGCTTCACCACCAGATCGGGACGCAGCCTTCCTGTTTCCGTGGTCACCGATTCCTGCTCAGCGAAATCGCAATACGAAAGCATGCCTGCGATCTCAACCACGCGGCGCAACTGAATTTCTCCCCAGCGCCCGCGCACGTTGGGCGTGCGCAGAGCCCGCACCAGATTGCCTGTCTCGGACTGCAATTCCTTCTGGGTAGTGATCAGCGATTGCACCTGCGCGCGCAGTTCGCCGTAGGCGTCCCCGCGCGCCACTTCCATCTGCTGAATCTGCGCATCTACCTTATTCAGCGAATCGCGCACCGGCGCGACCATATCCGCGACCGCCTTCTGGCGCGCTTCCAGGTCGCCCTTGGCCTGGCTTTGAAAGCGCTTCAAGGTCTCTTCCGCAATCACCAGAAACGACGAGTTGTTGCTTTTCAAAGCATCCGCAGCCATCGCTTTGAAGGCGTTGCGCAATTCTTCGCTGGCGCGCGTCACCAGTTCGATCTTTTCGTTGCTGGTCTTTCGTTCCGCCTCCAGAGCCGATTCCGCCTTGGCCTTGCCCGCCACTAATTCCGTGTGAGCCCGCTGAAACCGCTCCAGATCGGCCTTTCCGGCCGCTAATTCCTTTTCCATCAAGGACAAACGTGCGCTGAGCGCGGCTCCTCGCGAGCGCAGAGCCAGCCAAGCAATCAAGCTTCCAAACAACAGGCCGATGACCCCTATGACACTTGGTTCCATAGCGAAGGTAACTTCTCAGGCTGGATTTCAGCTTCTAGCGTAGCACCAGCAACAAGTTTGAGCCGGACGGCATCCTTTCCCAGGATCAAGTTGGTAGGCACAAACTGATGTTACGGGCACCTAGATCGATGATCAGCAGGACCGGTAGACGATTCGCCATCGCGTTTCTGCTGGTAACGAGCACCGTCTCGATTCCGCCGTCGGCCCGAGTGATGGCTTCTTCCCTGGGAATTCCGGCTGGCTCTGAGAATCCTGCCCAGCAAGCGACCGTAAAACCAGCCTCGGCCACATCTCCCGATATTCCTTTCAGCGACTACGATCTCGAGTCCGAAGAGCAGCTTTTCGCCTTGGCCAATCAGGCGCGAGCCCAAGCCGGTGCACCGCTCCTCACGCTCGATGCCGGCCTGACGCGGGCTGCCCGCTTGCATGCCCAAGCGATGTTCGCAGCCCGGCAACTATCGCATGAGTTCCCCGACGAGCCTTCCCTGCCCCAACGTCTGGCGACTGCAGCTCGGACGCAACTCGATCAGGAAGGCGAAAACGTAGCGCTCGATTTCGACGCCGCCGAGGCGCACCAACATCTCATGCTTTCACCCCCGCATCGCGCAAACCTGCTCAACCCGGCTTATAACGTAGTCGGGTTGGGCGTGGTCCGCAGCGGCGACCGGCTGTACATTGTGCAAGATTTCGGCCATGCCCTCCCCAACTATTCCACGACAGAAATAAAGGAACGAATTGCCGCCACCGTGGCGCAAGCGCGCCGACAGGCCAACCAACCGGAGCTTGCCCGCCGCGATCTGCCCAACGCGGACGATGCAGCCTGTTCCATGGCGCAAGCCGACAAGCTCGGTACCGCCTCAGTTCATCAACTCGCGCAACAATATACGGTTCTCACCTATACCAGCCTGCACCCGGAAACGCTGCCGGCAAACGCCAGCCACATGCTTGCCGGCCGCAACCTGCGCAGCTTCTCCGTCGGCGCCTGTTACGCGCGAACGGAGACCTATCCTACGGGGGTGTATTGGGTAGTGCTTTCGCTGGACTGAAATTGGATTGAGCCAACAGCTTCGCTTCTACTTCCCTGCCATTTCCTTCTCCACATCTTCTGCCTTCGAAGGTAGCGCCGCGCTGAGCTTGATCAGCTTGCCGTCCTGATCCACGTAGTAGTCATCTTCGATGCGTGCGCCGAGGTTCTCCTCGGGAATATAAATACCTGGCTCAATCGTGAAGACTTGCCCCGGTCCAAGCAGCGCATCGGGATCGGTGGCATCATGCACGTTCAGGCCAACAGGATGGCCCAGACCGTGGATGAAGTACTTTCCCAGCGGCTCGCCGTGCAGGTCTTTGCCGTGAGTATTGATGTAGTCGTATGCGACCTTGTAGAGCGAGTCCGGGTCCTCGCGCCTCATGTTGGACTTGCCCGACTTGAATGCGGCCTCGGCGGCCTGTTGCGCTCCGAGAACGATATCGTAGATCTCACGCTGGCGCGCGCTGAAATGTCCGCCGATCGGTAGCGTGCGCGTGATGTCGGAGGCGTACATGGAATATTCTCCCGCCGCATCGATCACGACCACATCGCCCGCCTTCATAACGTGTGAATCCTCCGAGTAATGCAGCACGGTCGAGTAGAAACCGGAGCCGACAATCGGCGCATAGGCCGGACGCTCGCAACCGCGCTTGCCCCACTCGTACTGCATGAGAGCGGAAATTTCGAGTTCATTCACGTTGGGCTTTACTGCTTTGAAAGCGGCGAAGTGCGCCGCCACCGATGCATCGACCGCCTTGCGGATCAGCGCGACCTCACCCGCATCTTTCGTGGCGCGCAGCGAATCGATCATGGGCTTCACGTCCTGAAAACTCAGGAACGAGTTCACATTCCTCAGAAATTCCAGCGGCTCGGCGCTGGCCGAGGTCTGATCGTGCGAGGCAACATCGGTGTAAACCACCGGACGCACGCCCGATGTCACCTTCATCACCTCCTCGGGCAGCTTGGCCATATCGTCGACGCGATCGAAGCCGGTAATTCCCGGCCCTTCCGGATTTTCCGGACCGAGTTTAGGCCCGGTCCACTTCTCTTGCGTCAGATTGCGCGGCGGAAGGAAAAGAATCTCAGTGTAGGAGCGCGCTGCTTTGTCCGCCACAGCTTCCGCGGCTGGCGCAACCAGTAACGCCGCTCCCGGCTCGGTCAAGCCGCTGAGATAGTAAAAATTGTCTTCCTGACGAAAACCATAAAGATCATTCGGCCCCTCCCTTTCCATGGGAGCGAAGAGGACGACCACGCCTCCAACTTTTCTGGCCAGGGCTTCACGGCGGGCGTGATAGTCCGAGTTGGGCTGCCGATCGAGGGCAAAAACAACTGTGCCCGCTAGCAGGAGAGAAGAAACAATAAAGAACTTCGCTAGAAAAAAAGAGATCCGCCGCCTTGGCATCGTGCAATCCGTTCCAGTGCCGAGAGTTGCGCCCCCATGATTCATCCGCCGAACCGGCCCAACTGCCAAACCTTCCCAACTATTTCTGCTTGCCGGTCGCGCTCTGCTTCGCCTGCAGGAATGAATCCACATTGCTCTTGTCGATGAGGGCAGAACCAGTACCCACAAAGGCGGGGATTGGCGCAAAACTGTCCTTCGACCAATCCGTTTCGAGCGAAGAAGGCTTGTGGTGATACAAATTGTCGAGCATCTGCATGCCGACAAACGCCATAGTGTAGGGCTTCTGGGAAATTGTAGCGGCAATCGCCCCGCTCTGGATGTATTGCAGTGTCTCGGGATCAGTATCCATGGCCATCACCACTTTGCCCGTGACGTGGTAGCTATTGAGGACACCGGCCACTTCCTTGCCCGACTGCGCCTCCAGGCAAACGAAGGCGTCCACCTGATCTTTTTCCTTGCCGATGATTTGCGTTGTGGTATCGAAGGCGATGCGGGGATCGCCCTGGATATCAACTACGCGCGTAATCTTGATGTTCGGCGTGCGCTCGAGCGCATCACGATACCCGTGCAGGCGGTCCTGCATGTTGTGCTGGTCGGGCATGGTGAAGACTACCACGTTGCCCTTGCCCTTCAATTCCTGGGCCAGGCGAAGGCCGCCAGTCATGCCGACCTCGTAGTTGTTTGTGCCGATGAAGAAAAGGCGCTTGCTGGCGGGCGCGTCCGAATCCATGGTAATCACGGGAACTCCGGCGGCAATCGCCCTGTCGATGCTGTCTCTCAGCAATACCGGATCGGTCACGCCGAGCAGAATTCCGGTAGCCTTTTGCTGCACTGCCTGGTCGAGCGCATCGCGTTCGGCCTTCGGATCATATGTGTTGGGGCCCAGGAAATCGGTGCGCACCTTGAATTGCGAACCGGCCTTGGTAAATCCCGCGCCCGCCGCCTGCCAATAGGGCACCTGCAAGTTAGCGGCTACGAATACGAAGTACTCGCTGGAATCATGAGGGCCACAACTGAGAAGCGAGATCGCCAGCAATACCAGTCCAAGAGGAGAAGACAGTTGACGCAAGCGGAGCATCGGATCCTCCTTGGAACTCTGCGAAGTTACTTGCGAAGTTCAACCGGCGTGCCGGGCCCGATGAGAAACGTTTGGCGAGTGGATTGTAAACCAGTGATCAAGTGAAAGAAAGCGTAGGTAAAAGAAAGCTTGGTGCGGGCACTCCTGAACTACACTCCGACCGGGAACGGTTTCGTGTGGGCTTCCCCGCTCAACGCCACGCCCGAGAAACGTCCCTGCAGCAGCGACATCAATCCGGTGTACCAGTAGCCCACCACAAACAGCACGAGGAATGGAACCGTAACGTAGTTTTCGTTTTGTACGGCGTAGTACACCGTCATCGCGAAATACGTCCCAATCACCAACTCCAGCCACGGCACCCAGCCCAGGCGCTTGCGGTACTTGGTCGCGCGAACTTTATCTTTCTTCGATTCCACGTGATACTTGGGCGTGCGCGCGAACGCGCTCTCCTTGCCGATGAGCGCTTCGATGACGGCTTTGGTGTTGGTGATGGTCAATCCGATACCCAGAGCCATGAGGAACGGAAGATACAGCAGCGCGCGCGGCCAACTCTTGGGAAACAGCTCGCGCTGCGAGACCAGATAAAAACTCGAAATCGAAAATGTCGACGCCATGAATAGCGGCAGATCGATGAACAACATCTGAAACCATCCCTGATAGAAACGGATGATCATCGCCGGCAATATCAGCACCGAGAGAATGATCATCAGCGGATAGCTGAGATTCGCCGTCAAGTGGTACCAAGCTTCAATTTTGGTGTGCAGGGGAGCGTCGCTTTTCAAAACGCGCGGCAGAATTTTCTTCCCCGTCTGGATCAACCCTTTGGCCCAGCGTGCCTGCTGGGTCTTGAACGCCGTCATCTCCACCGGCAATTCTGCGGGACACTCCACTTCCTGCAGATAGATGAATTTCCATCCCTTCAATTGCGCACGGTAAGACAGGTCGGTATCTTCGGTGAGCGTGTCGTGCTGCCAGCCGCCGGCTTCATCAATCGCCGCGCGCCGCCAAACCCCGGCCGTCCCATTGAAGTTAAAGAAGACGCCGCTGCGAGCGCGTCCGGAGTGCTCCAGCACAAAGTGTCCGTCGAGCAGGATCGCTTCCACTTCCGTCAGGAATGAATAGTTGCGGTTGATGTGTGTCCAGCGCGTCTGCACCATGCCGATCTTCGGATCGGTGAAGTGATGAATCGTGCGCAGCAGAAAATCTTCCGGCGGCGTGAAATCCGCGTCAAAGATAGCAACAAATTCACCCTTTGCCGTCTTCAGGCCTTCGGCGAGTGCCCCCGCCTTAAAGCCCTCGCGATTGGTTCGATGATGGTAGCTGATGGGATTTCCCAGCGCCGCGTAGCGCTCCACCAGATTCCGCGCCACTTCGACGGTTTCATCCGTGGAATCATCCAGCACCTGGATGTCGAGTCTCTCCCCCGGATATTTCAACTTGCATACACACTCGAGCAACCGCTCGACCACGTACTGCTCATTGAAAATGGGCAACTGCACCGTGACTCGCGGTAATTGTTCGAACAATGCGGCCGGCTCGGTCGTTCGATTTTTTTTGTGCTTGTAATACAGATAAACCAGGATGTACCGGTGCATCCCGTAACCTGCCAGCAGCACAAGCACAATGAAATAAGGAATCAGTAGCGCGCGATCAAACGCATCGGTGTGGTAAAGCCCCTGGAAAGTCTTATCCAGCAAATGCTGCCGGAGATAGGGCCCAATGCCCTTCGGGGCGTCCCATGCGGCCAACGCGCAAGACAAGATGAGGTCAGAACAGAGCAAGTGAGCCGGCTGAAAAGTTCCATTCTACCGGATTCGAGTGTCTTCACCCTCGTATTATCGCCGGCATCTGAAATAGAAAACGAATACAACCCTAGCAGGAAGCCGACTCTTGCCCATTCGTGTTTTTCGAACCCTGCAACAACGGATCGATGCAACCCTCAGCCTTGTCCAGGAGAATCTCGAGTTCGCGTGCAAAATCTTTGCGAGACTGCGCTTGCAAGCGCCACTGATCCTGCACGGGAGCGCACACGTTCGGAATCAGATCCTCGAAACGCTCCATGGCTTGCGTGAAATAATCAACGTCCTTTCTAAGCAGTCGAATAAACTCGGCATCGCTGATGGCAGACATAACAAGCTCCTTCCAGACCAGTGGCGCAAGGAAGCAAATAGTGTATGGTGCAATTAACGTGCCAAGCTGGTTGAGTTCGTTGGAAGCACAAGGAACTGTCGTATTTTCAAATTCCTAGCCCGCATTCACCGCTCTACAGAACTCCCGTGCAGCCTTTTCGGTATTAACACTTGCAGCCGAATCTAGTTGCGATGCGTGTAAAAGTTCGGCAGGTACTTCTCATTTCATTGCGTCGAAGTTAACGATGCGGTTCGACAGTTCCACTGCTCGCCCATGCCAACCCGTCGGGATCCTGCCCCGCCTCGATGCGGCCTACCACTTTCATCGAATGCAAATCGATCACGGCAACATAGCCGTCGGGAGAGCACGCGACGAATGCACGCGCACCATCCGGTTGCATCACGATGCCAGCGGCACCGTGTCCAACGGCGATTCTCTGCACGGTTTTTCGCGTCGCGCTGTCGATCACGGTGACGTCCGCTCCGCGCAATGACGAAATCAAGGCAAGCTTTCTATTGGGCGTGAACTTCAGCCGGTTGGCGCCACCTACATTCGCCTCCAGCGTTTGCGTGACCCGCCTGGTCGCAATGTCGATGATGGAGACAGTCCCATCCCCAGCATTCGCGACCCATATTTCCTTTCTGTCGGGAGAAACATCGAATCCTTCCGAGCCGCTGCCGACCTTGACCACTGTCTCATTCCAATCTCCGCCGGGCGCGTCCAACGGACGGCCTTGTCCCGCAACTCCTGTATCGGTCTTCTCGATGATGCTCACCGTGCCAGAACTCACGTTCGTAGTCACAATCAGCCTGATGTCAGGCGAAACGTAAATCATGTGCGTCCGATTCTGGCCCGTGCCAAGAATCCAGTCCACGCTCTTGCTCGCTGGATCATACCTGCCGATTGCCTTGGCGCCTTCGGCGGTGAACCACGCTTTCCCGCCTACGAATGTCAATCCATGCGGCCCGCGCAAGGCTCCGAGATCGACGGCCGGTAACGCCTTTTGCGCGACTAAATCCACGACTGCAAGCGTGTTGTAGGCGCCGAATCCATAGTTGGAAACGTACGCTGTCTTTCCGTCGGAGGACGCAATCACCTCGTGCGGATCTTTGCCCACCGGAATTCGTGCAATCACCTGCAGGCTGGAAGGATCGATGATCGCCAGCGTGCCATCATGCTTGGACAGGACCAGCAGCGCATTTGCGGGCGTGTCCGCTGCGTGTACAAAACCAGATCCGAGCGCAACGAAGAGCAGAACAAAAACGGGGAAGGACAAAAAGAGTTTCATAATGCGGAAAGAATACGACAACGCGGTTCGAAACGGCGCAGGAATTCGCGCGCTACGGTTCATCTTCGGCGGAGGGAATTGCCTTCAGCGTCACGCTGGCTCGGCGGCCTTCTTCCAGGTGAACCAGCCTTCCCTGCCCCTCGAAGCTCTTGAGAAATTCAGAATTATAATAAGCTTCTCCGTCCACGCTTTCCCATGCCAAGATGGTGTAGTCACCGGGAGGAAGGCCACGCAGAGTGAAGCGTCCGCTTTGATCCGTGACACCTTTGCGATAGCGTTCCGGATGGTTGCGGAAGCGTTCCGCAGGCACGGCCACGACCACCGCATCGGCGAGTGGTTCATCTTTTTGATTGGTGGCAATGCCCTCGGCGATCGCTCCGTTGGCGCTTGCGACCAAATTCAGTGCGGTGACGCCTCCACTCACGCTGAATCCAAAGTCAACGGCCTCGCGCCCTCCCGCCGCCACAGATTTCAGGAACCAATCCGGCATCGCACTGGCATCGGCAATCTGAACGGAATAGCGCCCTGCGGGAACATTCTTCCATTCGAAGCTACCGTCGGAATTTACATGAGCCAGGTTTGAAAAGCCTTCTCCAATCGTGACGCTCCCAAGCGCGTCGTCATCACCATCGGTCGAGCGAAGTAGAAGAAACATCTGGCTGGCGTCAGGTCTGGCCTTGCCGCCGGCGTCCATTTGCATGCGGCCGCGAATCGTACCGCCTGTTTGCGGGGCGAGCCGAATCCCCTCGACGCTTTCCGCAATCTGCAGCGACTGCCGTGCCATCATCGCCACCGCAACGTTATCCACGGTTGCGAGGATCGTGTAGGCTCCGGGAGAAATGTCGCGAATCTCGAAGCTGCCGTCTTTGCGCATCTCCGCGCCGTTGAGAACCAGATTAAAATCCTTCGACTGCAGCATGATCGCTGCCGTTGCGCCCGGCGGCAGATTCACCACCGACCCGCGAATGGTCAAGCTGGGGCTGGGCGTGAGCGAGAAGCTCACCGGAAAATCATCGCCGGCATGGAGCTGGATCGGCGCGGCCTGTCCGCGATCCCGCGTGCCGGGATAATAAGTCGTCTGATACGCGGAAGGCGCGGGCTTGTCCGTTGCAGCGCTGTTGTGAGCTGTGGCGGCCGCGCTGCTTGTGGTTTCGATCAGGCTTCTGAAATCCGGCGGCGGGGTGGCTGAAACAAAGTAGCTTCCGGCCGCGAGGCCTGCAATGCGGTATTCGCCAAGATCGTTGGTGCGCTCGGCTCCAACCGCCTCCCAGTGACTGCGTCCCGCAACAAAAGTTTGCCTCATCACAGCGACTTGCGCCTCGGGCATGGGATCGCCGTCTTCATCGGTCACTCGCCCTTCGACCACCGCCGCGGCCTGCAGGCGAATCACGACATCTTTCATTTCCTGGCCCGCGGTCATCGTAAGCACGCGGCCTCCAGGGCGGCGACGATGCTTGTCGATTTCCTGATAGCCGGTGCGCTCCACAAACAAGCGATAGCGCCCGGGGACGATGTTCTCGATGCGGAAGCTGCCATCCGCGCCGGTGAGCGCCGTGTAGTTTCCGCCGTCGCTCTGGCTCTCGGCGATCAGCTCGATGAGTGCCTTCTTCAAGGGCTCGCTACCGGGATCCTTGGTGACGATTCCAGCGACGACGGCTCGGGTAGGCTGCGCAGCGTCCGTTGTCTGCGTTTGAGCCCGTAGCGAAATGGCTCCCAGCAGGACGGTTAGCAGACATGCGTAAGCCAGCTTCATCGGTTGCGATCTTCTTTGCGAGCTTCTTCCGAGTCGGGAGAATCTGGAAGTTGCCCTTCAGCAGCTGACCGTGAGGATCGGTCGAGCGACGGAACGCTTCCATTCTAACCGTAGTCAGCTTTCCGGCTTCGGGAAAATGATGGTTACTTTCTTATAACTACGCGTATACCCCCTCCCCCTGGGTCTATTGGAATCAGGGAGTTAGCAGAAAATTCTCTGCAAAATATAGTTTTCAAAGAACTTAAGTGACAAAATCTTTTAAATCAATGAGTTAGAGGTCGGACGATTGAGGCTGTTGCAATCGTCATGGCCTCGACAATGATCGGATGGCGGGGCTGTGGAGGGCAAGGTTGGATGTCACAGCAGTTTCGGAAATTCTAGGGCTGTTTGCATTTTCAGAGACTGTCGAAATCAGGGGCGGCAGCTCGGCGACAGCGTTTCTATTTCGGGAGAGCGCTCTGATATTCAGGCGGCCTCGTCCGGGCGACACTGGTACACTCGCTCTGCGTGGACGACTTTTTTGACATCGGCCCAGACGACGAGCAGTACCCTCGCGATGCCAAGATCGATCAAGCCAAGGAACAACTGGTCGCCTTTTTCGACGCCAACCCCAAAGGCGTCTTCTATGAGCACCAGATCGAGATAATATTCGAACGGGGCTACTTTCACTGGATTACTGGCAAGGCGCTTCACGAACTCGCCGCAGAACGCAAGGTTTCGTCTGAACTGATGACACTATCCGGCAGAGTACCGATTCGCTTCTACCATCGAAAAAGTCACCGTGGCTGGCGTAAACAAGCTAAAGAAATCCTAGCCCTCGTTAATGCGTTTTCGACGGAGGACTTCTCACGAGGCCTTGGCAGACACGGCGAGCAAATGGTCGATGCTGCGCTACCTAGAATCGGATTCGTCCGCCTAGCCCGTGCGACACGAGCCTATGGCGATCGGGCCTGGGTGGAGACCGGGCATGATCTTGACCGGATTTACCGATATGAAGACCTTGTCTTTGGGGCAGAGATCAAGAACCGCCTTAGCTAGATGGATCTGGCTGATATCCGGACCAAAATACGCATATGCAAGCACCTTGGGCTGACTCCGTTTTTTATCGTGAGGATGTTTCCCAAGTCCTATTTCGACTTTGTGCAGAAAGAAGGTGGCATTACCCTGATACTCGAACACCAGCTTTATCCCCACGGCCAGCACAGCTTTGCTCGCGAGGTAAAGCAAAAGCTCCAACTTCCGGTAGACTCGCCCCCCGAGATCTACGACTCTACTCTGCAGCGTCTACTCCGCGCCGTGGCGCGACTACGCAGGAACGCTGAACCTCACCCTTAGACAATTTTGTATTCATACAGGGACCTTGTAACTCTCTGATTCTACGACGCCTGCCTACATCCTCCTGCACATTTCTCGTGTTTTCTGCAATCGCCCGGCGGTTAGCGGCGCGACTGAAGTCGTGCCCTTCCCGGTTTGTTGAGGGGCGCGGATCAGGGGTAGGGATGCTTCGACTGCGGGTGAGCTTCGCATTCGCGAAGCTCAATCCTCGCTCAGCATGACAGAGTTTCTGAGAATAGGAGCAGGAGGAACAGCAGGTTCCTCACCGGGCTTGGCGCCCGGTTCGGAATGACAAAGGGTTTTGGTTGCTTTCCACCGATAACTTCTAGTTCAGGAAGTATTGCCGGTAGAGCGTATCGCGCTGGGCGGGGCGGAAGCCGGCGTCGCGGATGATGCGGCGTAACTCTTCCTCGGTGGTGCAGTTGGTCACGCCTGCGGCTCGCACTACATTTTCTTCTAACATCACCGAGCCGACGTCGTTGCCACCGAAGCGCAGGCCCATCTGGCAGACTTTCAGTCCTTGCGTGACCCAGCTCGATTGCACGTTCACGAAGTTGGAAAGATACAGGCGCGAGATAGCCAGCACCTTCAGGTATTCCACAGCGGTAGCTTCGTCCCAGTGGCGGCCACCGAGCGCCGTGTTTTGCGGCTGAAAGCTCCACGGGATGAATGCGGTAAAGCCGCCCGTCTCTTCCTGCAGATCGTAAAGTTCCTGCAGATGGTTGATGCGGTGTTTGTAATCTTCGCCGACGCCGAACATCATGGTCGCGGTGGTGCGCATGCCGATCTGATGAGCGGTGCGGTGAACGTTGATCCAATCGCCGGTGAGGCACTTGAGGCGGGCGATTTTGTAGCGGACTTCGTCGTCGAGAATTTCGGCGCCGCCGCCGGGGATGGAATCGAGTCCGGCATCGCGCAGGCGGAGAATCGTGTCGCGAATGCTGAGGCTACTGTATTCGGCGATGGCAATGATCTCAGACGCGGAATAGCAGTGGAGATGAACCTGCGGAAAACGCTGCTTGATTCCGCGCAGCATTTTTTCGTGCCAATCAATCTTCAGGTCGGGATGCAGGCCGCCTTGCATCAGAACGCCGGTGCCGCCGAGCTCGACGGTCTCGCGAATCTTTTCGTAAATCGTATCGAAATCGAGGATGTAGCCTTCCTTCGCGGCAGGACCTTTCAGCGGGCGATAGAAGGCGCAGAAGGTGCAATATTCGGTGCAGAAATTCGTGTAATTAATGTTGCGGTCGATGATGTAGGTGACGGTGCCTTCGGGATGAAGCTTTCGCCTGACGGCGTCGGCCTCCATGCCGATGCCGATCAGATCATCGGACTCGAACATCTCCAGGGCTTGGGATTTGGTAAGGGACATGTTAACTACTCGATTCTAACGGAGGGGGGAGGATTGGTCCAAATGAGCGGCGTGGCGCTATTTCTTCTTCATCCGGAGATATTCAATGAGCGAGACCACCGCGCCGATCACTGCCAGGCCGATCAGGATGGCCAGCGACGGTTTGTAATACTTAGAGAAGAAACGCAAGATATGCCTGCCATAAACGAATCCCAGGGCGGCCTCGACGAAGTAGCGAATCCCGCGGCCGAGGGTTAACGCGCCCAGGAATTTCTTTTTCGAGTACTGCATGGCACCCGCGGCCAAGAGAAACGGCAAGAAAGGAAACGGTGGAGGCAGCAAGGCAGGAATCGCAACCGCGGCGAATCCCCAGCGTTCAAAGGCCCGGATGACCTGCCGAGTTCGCTTCCTGGAAAGCTTGCGCTCCATGGTCTCCTTGCCGCCCCTGCGTGCCAACGCATAAGTAATGTAGCCGCCCACGACCGCACCGAGCGTGGCCATCAGGCCATAGTAGGGCCAAGGTTCGCGATGACGCGCGGCCAGCCAAATCGTCAGGACGTCCATGCTGCCGGTGAGGGGAATCACGGAATTGTCGGCAATGCCTAGCAGGATCAGGCCGGGGCCACCCATACGGCGCAGGTGGCGCCACACCGACATTGCCAGCAGCGGATGGATGTGAGGAAGCATTCAGGTTGTAGGAGTGTACAGGCTGTTATCGCGATTGCGCTATACAGGCTTTTGCGGTGCCCAGAAAATCGATTGGCGGAGCGGCGGGCAGGGCGCCGATTTCGGCAGCATAGCGGTAGAACAGCTGCAAGCCTTCCAGGCAGGGCGCGTCGAGCTGGTAATAAATATTCTCGGTGAGGTAGGAGCGCACATCGGCTTCGCTGAGAGCGAGGTGGGGAGCCCATTCCTGGCTAATGTGGTCGAGGCTGGCAGGTTCCAGTCCGTGGTCGCGCGATTGCTGAAAACTTGCGGGCAAGTCTACGGACGGATTTGCTTCCAGCAACGCCGCGCTGCGTATTGCCCAGAACGCGAAGACGAAAGGCTTGCCGGTGTAGCGAATCCATTCTTCGGCCAGATCGAGGGTGAGATAGCGCGAGCGATCGATCTGCAGAGCGGGATCTCCGATTACTAATCCGGCATCATGCGCGGCGAGCATTTTTTTGATATCGGGCGGCATCGAGGTAAAGGTTCGGCCACTGCCCAGCCATTTTTCAAACAGAACTTTCGTAAGCGCTACCGAGGTCATCGAAGAGGTGTCCAGAGCCACGGTGCGGATTTTTTCCACTGGAACTTTGCTGACCAAGAGAATGGAGCGCACGGGCCGGCGCGAAGCAATCGCAACACCGGGCATCACCAGCAATCCGGGGATTTGCGTGTAGGCGGCGGCCGGAATGATTCCGATGTCGGCAGTCCCAGCCTCCAGCGCGCGAGCGCAAACCGAGGGCAGCGTGTAGGAAATATCAAACTCACCGCCCGCGTCGCCGTGTTCGAAATCCCACATCAGGGGCGCAGTATTAAGGTAGGAAATCGCAGAGATGCGCAGACGTCTCATTCCTGTTTTGATTCTAGCAGAGGTTTTTGATCGGCCCTTGTGACGGCTTCCCTTGACACTGCCTTCGGCGAATGACTACAGTCCGCCCAGTCAAGGAAAACTGGAGTAGAAAATTGCCGAATGCCGTAGCCGTCCCCACCACCCACATTCTGGAATGGCTCGCTATCTCGCTGACGCAGGGCCTGGGGCCGACGAGGGCGCGGAAGTTGGTGGAACATTTCGGCAGCGCCGAAGCTGTGTTCCACGCGTCGCTCACGGAACTGGAAGGCACGGGGATTCAGGCGGTCTCGGCGCAATCGATCGCCACAGGAAAGTCTGCGGAACTGGCGCGGGAAGAGATTTCGCGCGCTGCCGGCGCGGGCGTGACGATTGTTACCGGCGAGGACAGTTGTTACCCACCACGGCTGAAAGAGATTTACGATCCGCCGCTGGTGTTATTTGTTCGGGGCAATCCCGAAGTGCTGCGGCTGCCCGGAATCGCCATGGTGGGCACGCGCCATCCCACGCCGTATGGCTCGGGGATGGCGGAAAGGTTGGCGACTGATCTGGCGGCGCAAGGATTGGTGATTATCAGCGGTATGGCTCGGGGAGTGGATACTGCCAGCCATCGCGGAGCGATTGCGGCCAAAGGCAAAACCATCGCGGTGTTCGGCACAGGCGTGGATGTGATTTATCCCAAGGAGAATTCGCGGCTCGCAGAGCAGATTCTTGCTTTGGGGGGGGCGTTGATTTCCGAGTTCCCGATGGGAACATTCGCGGCGCCACAGAACTTTCCCATCCGCAATCGGATTCTGAGCGGAATGTCAGTAGGCGTGCTGGTTGTGGAAGCAGCGGAGTATTCCGGAACGCGCATTACGGCACGCTGCGCGCTTGAGCAGAACCGTGACGTTTTCGCCGTGCCCGGCAATGTTACGAACAAGAATTCCTGGGGGCCAAACAGCCTGATTAAACAGGGCGCGAAGCTGGTCGCGACCTGGGAAGATGTGTGGGAAGATCTTCCGGCCGAGGTCAAGCTCGCACTGACTCCCGCCGTGTCGGCTGAATCCGGCAGCGGGTCTTCCGCATCTCTATTCCCGGACGAAGGGCTTCCACCCCACGAGAAACGGATTCTGAGTCTGCTGAAAGCGGACGAAGCCACGCACATCGATGAGTTGGTGGAGCGATTGGAAGCTGAGTTATCTTCCTCCGAGATTTTCGCAGCACTGTTTGAGCTAGAGTTGACGGGCAAAATCCGACAGATGCCGGGGAAGAATTTTGTGAAAAGCTTTTAAGGCAGCTGCTAGCTTCTAGCTGCTGGCTCAACCGAGGTGGTTCAATCGAAGACTTCAAAGATTTGCGGGTTTGGGCCAAGGCACATGAATTGACCTTAGCCGTCTATCAAATAACGCGCGCTTTTCCGAAAGAGGAGATGTATGGACTGACGAGCCAGTTGCGGCGCGCCTCCTCTTCGGTTGGAGCGAACATTGCGGAGGGTTGCGGCCGAAGATCGGATGCAGAGATGAGACGGTTCGTTCAGATCGCCCGCGGCTCGGCTAACGAGATGGAATACCACCTACTCCTCGCGAAGGATCTGAATTTCTTGTCCAGGGATGGGCACAAAGATTTAGAAGCAAGAGTCCTCGAAGTCCAGCGCATGCTAGCCTCACTCGCGCAAAGCCTGAAAGTCACGGTTTTAGCTAATAGCTAGCAGCCAGAAGCCAGAAGTTTCTTGCGGTAACTTGTTGCCGCCATCCCATTCGTGCTAGCTTCGAAGCGAAATCTTAAGAACTGAGGTTCCATTGGTAAAAAGTTTAGTCATCGTCGAATCGCCAGCGAAGGCGAAGACCATCCAGAAATATCTGGGGAAGGGATTTACTGTCGAGGCCTCGCTCGGCCATGTGAAGGATCTGCCCAAGAGCACGCTGGGCGTGGATACGGGCAACGAGTTTGAGACCGACTATGTTGTGATCCCCGGGAAAGAAAAGGTTCTGGCCAAGTTGAAGAAGTTGGCGGGGCCGATGGACGCGATCTATCTGGCGCCTGACCCGGATCGTGAAGGGGAGGCGATTGCCGCGCACCTTGCGGGTGAACTTGACGGCAACGGCCCCAAGGCGAAAAAAGGAAAAAAGAAGAAGACAGATACGGACGCGCCGCCACGGATTCAGCGCGTCACCTTCAATGAAATAACCAAGCGGGCGGTGCAGGCGGCGTTCGAGCATCCCCGCGCCATCGACCAAAATCTTGTCGACGCGCAGCAGGCGCGGCGCGTGCTGGATCGACTGGTCGGCTATCAGGTTTCTCCGCTTTTGTGGGATAAAGTGCGGCGCGGGCTTTCCGCCGGACGGGTGCAGACAGTCGCACTGCGATTGATCGTGGAGCGCGAACGCGAGATCAAGGCGTTCGAAAAAAAAGAATATTGGACGATCGACGCCCACCTGGCGGCCAGCAAGCCGCCCGCATTCGACGCTCGCTTCCTGGGCAAGGGCGAAGAAAAAATTGAAGTCACGAACGGCGAGGATGCGGAGAAGATCCGCGCGGCGATTGAGCAAGCCGACTGGCTCGTTCGCTCGGTCGACAAGAAAGAACGCCGCCGCAACGCCGCGCCTCCGTTCACGACCAGCAAATTGCAACAGGATTCTTCGCGCAAACTGCGCTTCAGCGTGAAGCGCACCATGATGATTGCGCAACGTTTGTATGAAGGCGTGGAACTCGGCGAAGAGGGTCTGGTTGGCCTGATCACTTATATGCGCACCGACTCCACCCGGGTTGCGCCCGAGGCGATTCAGGAAGTGCGCGAATACGTGGGCAAGGAGTACGGCGCGGCCTACCTGCCCGAGACGCCGAACACATATAAGGAGAAGAAGGAAGCGCAGGCGGCGCACGAAGCGATCCGGCCAACTTCGGCAATGCGCCATCCCGATCAGATCAAGCAATATTTAAAAGAAGATGAATTCAAGGTTTACAAGCTGATCTGGCAGCGCTTTGTGGCATCGCAGATCATGCCTGCGGTCTTCGATCAAACCACGGTCGACATCGATGCGAAGGCGAAGAACGGCGACGTGTTCTGGTTCCGCGTGACGGGATCTGTGCTGAAGTTCGACGGCTTCCTGCGGGTTTACGAAGAATCGAAGGAAGGCAAGGACGAAGAAGACGAGGAACTGAAGCACAAGCTGCCGGCGCTGGAAGCCGGACAGAAGCTTACGCTCAAAGAACTGAAACCGGAGCAGCACTTCACCGAGCCGCCGCCGCGCTACAACGAAGCGTCGCTGGTGAAAGAGTTGGAAGAACGCGGGATTGGGCGTCCATCAACTTATTCGGCGATTCTTTCGACCATTCAAGAGCGGCAGTATGTACAGAAACTGGGCGGCAAGTTTACGCCGACGGAAATCGGATTAGTGGTTACCGATCTTTTGGTGGAAAATTTCCGCGACATTTTCGATGTGGCGTATACCGCAAGGCTGGAAGAAGAACTCGACGAGATCGAAGAAGGCAAAGAGAAGTGGACCGACACGCTTGCCGAGTTCTACAAGAAATTCCAGAAGGATCTCAAATATGCCGAAAAGCATATGGAGAACATCAAGCGGATGGAAAAGCCCACAGACGAGAAGTGCGAGCGCTGTGGCGCGCCGCTGGTGATCAAGTGGGGCAAGCACGGGTCGTTCTATGCCTGCAGCACCTACGATAAAGAAGATCCGAACACGTGCACGTTTACAAAAGAAAATCCGATCAACCTGCCCGACCTCGATTCGGCCGATGTGCAGGAGACCACGCAGGAAGAATATTGCGAAAACTGCGGGCGCGTGATGGTGCTCAAGCGCGGACGCTTCGGGCAGTTCATGGCTTGCACGGGCTATCCTGACTGCAAGACTACACGGCGTCTCGACCAGGGCAAGAAAGTTCCCGACATCCCACTCGACGAACTGTGCCCGAAGTGCGGGCGCAATATGATGATTCGACATGGACGCTTTGGCGAGTTCACGGCGTGCAGCGGCTATCCCGAATGCAAGTACGTGAAGCAGAACTTTATCGGCGTGAAGTGTCCGGAGTGCAAAGATGGCGAACTCGTGGAGAAACGCGCGCGTAAAGGCAACACGTTCTACGGCTGCGGAAATTATCCGAAGTGCAAATTCACCTCGGCGCACAGACCGATTGCCGAAAAGTGCCCGAGCTGCGGCAGTGAATATCTGGTCGAGAAAAACCTGAAGGCCGGACCAGTAATCGCCTGCCCGAACAAAGAGTGCGAGTACGAGCGTGCGGCACCGCCCGCAGAGGCCGCGGCGACCAGCGCCTGAACAAATTGAGCAATTGGGTGATTTTGTAATCGGAACGTGATCGGTCTCCATCTTCTTTTCGGCGGGTTTCAATTACCAAATTACTCAATTACTAAATCTCTCTCGAGGTGTTTCATGGCCAAGAAACCTACTGCTGCGGATGCTCAATTGGTTCTCCAACTCTACGATCTGCGCCGCGAACCTGAGATGCGCAAGGCGCGCAGTTGGTGGTTCACAGACTTCTGGCCGTCGAGCGCTGACGATTTTATGAAGATCGCGTTTACGGCCGGATCGCAGGAAAATAACTGGCTTCGCCAGGTATCTGGCTACTGGAGCATGGCCGCATCATTCGTATTACACGGAGTGCTGAACTCGGATTTATTCCTGCAACCCGCGGTGAGCGGTGAAATGTTCATCGTGTTTGCCAAGGTTTATCCCTTTCTCAAAGAACTCAGGGAAAAGTCGGGCGATCCGCAGATGTTCGGAATCATCGAGAAGGTAATCATGAATTCCAAGTATGGCCGGGAACGTTTCAAGTTCATGCAGAAGCGGGTCGAGACGATGCGGGAAAGAATGGCTTCCAAGAAGGCCGGCTAGAGGCCATCCGTGACTTCCCTTTTCACCGTCGATGATCTGTTATCCTGATCAGCTGTGCGGATGATCTGGTGGTTCCTGATCCTGGGTGTGAGTACGCTGGTCGTGGTGTGCGTCGCAATCGCCTTGTACATGCGTTTGCGGCGGCACTTGCAGGCTGCACACGCGGCCCAAGAGCTTAGCGCCAGCCAACTGGAGCGCGAGGATCAGTCGGGCAAGATTGAGGGATGATACTCCGCGCGGAAGATTCGGAGATTTTTCCATGGAAAAACCGGCAGTGCAAGTTCTAGACAATTCGAAGGAACGCCATATCGTTCCTGAAGCTGTGCGGCAGGTAGGCTTGGTGGTTAGTGGAAGTCTGTTCGTGGCGTTGTGCGCGCACATCACGATTCCCCTGCCGTTCACTCCGGTGCCGCTGACCGTGCAAAATTTTGGCGTGCTGCTTGTGGGTTTGCTGCTGGGCAGCCGTCGCGGGTTTGCGGCGCTTGCGCTTTATCTGGCGGAAGGCGCAATGGGCATGCCGGTGTTCAGCCCCCTGGGTCCGGGCGGAATCGCGCAGTTGCTGGGTCCGACTGGCGGATTTCTGCTGGCTTATCCGCTGGTTGCGTGGGTTGCGGGGTACGTGATGGAACATGGTCTCCGGAGCTTTGCGCGCGCCGCAATCGGCGGCCTTCTCGGCGAGGTTGTGCTTTTCACCGGAGGTCTGGCCTGGCTGGCAGTTCTGACGCATTCGCTCGGGCAAGCCTTCCGCTGGGGGCTCTATTGGTTTCTGTTTGCGGAAATCATCAAGGTGATGGTTGCCGCCGGAATCGCGGCTCGATGGCAACGTAATTCCGCAGATGCCGAGAGGAGTAGCATTAGGCAGTAGGAGTTAAAAAGATGACGGTGAGTTCCGAACTAGAATTGAAACAGTCCCGCGGAGGCGAGTCGCAGGTGCGTGAGATTTCGATTGCTCACAGCCCGGATTCCGACGACGCGTTCATGTTTTACGGCCTGGCGACCAGCAAGGTTCGCGTACCGGGACTGCGCTTCACGCATACGCTTTGCGACATCGAAACCTTAAACCAGAAGGCGCGCGAAGGCGTGTACGATGTGACCGCGATTTCCTTTCACGCCTATCCTTATATACAGGACTTGTACGCGCTCATGTCGTGCGGCGGCAGCGTGGGCGAGGGCTATGGGCCCATGATCGTTTCGCCGCGCCCGTTCACGCAAAGTGAGATCAAGGAAAAACGGATCGCCGTTCCCGGAAAGCTTACGACCGCTTATCTCGCGCTGCAGCTTTTTGCTCCCGGGGTCGAGACTGAAGTCGTGCCCTTCGACCAGATTATTCCGCAAGTGCTCGAGGGCAAGTACGAAGCTGGACTTATCATCCATGAAGGCCAGTTGACGTACGACAAAGCCGGCTTGCATCGCATCGTCGACCTGGGCCGCTGGTGGCAGAAGATGACTGGGTTGCCGCTGCCGCTGGGAGGCAACGCCATCCGCCGCGCGCTTGGGCCGGAGCTCATCTCCGCAGTCAACGGCGCGTTGCGCGACAGCATTCAGTACGCGCTCGACCACCGCGAAGAAGCCTTGTCTTACGCCATGCAGTTCGCCCGCGAACTCGACTCACAAACCGCCGACCGCTTCGTCGGCATGTACGTGAACGAGCGGACGCTCGATTACGGCCCGGAAGGACGCGAAGGCGTTGCGCGCTTGCTCGATATGGGCCACAAGGCGGGTATCATTGGGCCGGAAGCGCGCGTGGATTGGGTAGCTTGAAGCTACTGCCTCCTGGCTTCTAGGTTCGAATCGATCATTGTTTTCTTATTTTCAGGCTTCTCCCATAACCTCAACCTCGACGATTTGTGTTTAGCTAGCAGCTAAAAGCTAGGAGCTAGAAGCTTGTCCCCTCAAACCCTCCTGATCGACGCCGACGATACGCTGTGGGAGAACAACATTTATTTCGAGCGGGCCATCGCCCGCTTCATTTCATTCCTCAATCATCACGAGTTTTCTCCCGAGCAAGTGCGCGGCGTGCTCAATGATGTAGAGCGGGAATGCATCGTGAAGCATGGCTACGGCCTGCACAGCTTCGCGCACGCGCTGGTCGATACATTTGAGCGGCTCAGCGTGGGGCCGGTCACGCCGGAGTTGCACGCCCAGATCAACAGCTTCGCCCATGCCATCGCCGACCATCCCATCGAAATTCTCCCTGAGGTCGTGGAAACGCTGCAGTATCTTTCGGCTCGGCACCACCTCATCTTGATGACGAAAGGTGCGATTGTCGAGCAGACGGGAAAAATCGAGCGTTCAGGATTGAAAGATTATTTTGCGGCGACCGAGATTGTCGCGGAAAAAGATGCCGCTGCCTATCACACGCTCGTAGAGAAATATGAACTCACTCACGACTCCACGTGGATGATCGGCAACAGTCCGAAATCTGACATCAATCCGGCACTGGCTGCGGGATTACATGCAGTCTTCGTCCCACACGGCAACACCTGGATTCTCGAGCACGATGAACTGGATGCGGCTCCGCCGCCGCAGCGTTTGCTGATCGTGGGCCGCTTTGCTGAACTGCGCGAGCACTTCTAAAACTAGTCCTCAGATGGGTCAGAATCAGATTCGTAAACTGCTTCATTCTTTAGCACCAAACTAACCAACAACGCCTTCCCCTGTCGTTGTTCCTGCGTGTTACGCTCATTTTGCTCAGCATTCTCGGACCACTCGTCTATCGTGGAAACCAATAATTTCCGCAGGTTGTTGCGCACGGTGGAAGCTCTCTCCGATCTCGGACCGGAGCTGACGGCCGAGCGCGAATTCACCGACACATCGCGCCGCATGTTGTTGGCTGTAATGGAAGCCGCAGGCGCGCGCGAAGGTGCGCTTTTCGTTTTCAATGAGAAGCCAACCATGCTGACTTCCGTGGCGGCTGACGGATTTGCGATGCTGCCCGATCCGGCCTTCATTCCTCTTCTTCCCAAGCACGCTCATGCCCTCGCTGCGGCGCGCGGACCGATTGTGCTCAACGCTTCCACGTATTCGGTATTTCTCAGCTCGAATGGCAACGTCGCTCCTGAGTTGTTCAAGTGCATCGCTCCGCTCAAGTCAGTGGGCAAGCTGGCCGGAGTCATTGCCTTAGGACGCCGTCCGGGCGATGCGCCTTACATGGAGGCCGAACTCGATGCAGTCGAGTTGCTGTGCAGCTACATCGGGCTGGCCGTGCACAACCACGCGCTCACGCAAACGCTGGCGCAACGGGTCACGGAAAACTTGCGCCTCATGGCGTCACTGCACGGCTTCTATGACAGCGCTCTCGAAGCCTTTGCCACTGCCATCGATGTCAAGCATGTAAACATTCACGGCCACTCGCTGCGCGTGGGACGTTACGCGGCTGCGATTGGCGAAGCCATGGGCGTCGAAGCTGGAGAAGTCGCCGCGCTGCGCAGCGCGGGATATTTACACGATATCGGCAAGGTGGCCGTCGACCGCCGTCTATTTAGCAAGCCGGCAGCCCTTAACCCGGAGGAATTCCGCGAGATGGCGGACCACACCGTAGTTGGGCATCAGATCGTAAGCAGCGTCGAGTTTCCCTGGCCGAAGATTCACGAGTCGGTACGCTGGCATCATGAGCGCTGCGACGGCTCCGGATATCCCGACGGCTTGGCCAACGAAGAGTTGCCTGTGCCCGTGCGCATCATGGCCCTGGCCGATACTTTCGATGCGATGACTAGCCTGCGCCCGTACCGCGAGCCTCTTTCGCTGGGAGGAGCGTTAACCGATCTGGTGCGCATGACTCCGCAGAAATACGATCCCGCCGTGGTGCAGGCCCTGCTGATCCAGGTGCGGCGCGATGCCGTGGGCAGCAATCGCACTCCGCTACTGGCTGACCATATGGCGGTAAATATCGCTCCCACCGATGTGGATCAGTTGGCCGCGACCTTGCAGCACAAAGTCTCCCGCGGCAAAGTTTACCTGACGTAATTCTGGGCTCTGCCTTGCCTCTTGCCAGTCGGTCCAACGGTAACCTCGGCCTTCGGTTACCTTCGAGGCAGCAACTTTTTGCTCCCCGTGGGTTGATAATAAGAGGACTGTGGCCTTTCTCTGATCCGGAGTCTTCATGCCAGTGGGCCGTGGGAAGATCGCGATTTTCTTTCTCTGCGTAGGCTTGGCTTGCGCCGTCCCGCCCCTGTTTGCGAAGAAGAAGGACAAGCCTCCTTCTAGCGCCAGCGACCAACGCCGCGCCCTCCACGCTCTCAATCGCCTGACCTTTGGTCCGCGTCCGGGAGACGTGCAGCGCGTCATGGCGATCGGTGTGGATCAATGGATTGATCTCCAGCTGCATCCCGAAAAAATAGATGACAGTGCGCTCGCCGCGCATCTGGAGCCGCTTCGTACCACGCGCCTGAGCACGAAGGAATTGGCCGAAGATTTTCCGGATGGCCAGGAGATCAATCAGATCATTAGTGGCAAGCGAGCCATGCCCACGGATGCGGCATTGCGCATGGTGTATCAGATTCAGGTCGACCGGCAACTGGAACGAAAAGAGCGCTTGCAAGAAGCTAAAAATACAAATCCCTCAGCTGACGGTTCGACGATGGCGCCCGGCTCCGCTGCAGGCGGCAAGAGTGCGTCAGCGGATACTTCTGCGATGAACACGGGCACCGCGGGCAACGATGCGGCCGCCGATCCAAATGCAAAAGCTGTTGCCGAGAGCGGTGATGCGATGGCGGCCACCGCTCCTCCGGCAAAGCCGAGTCCCGAGGAAGAAGAGCAGGCGCGCAGGCGCGAGGAGCAGCTTTACACGGACCTGGATGTACAGCAGCTGCCGGGCCTTCCGCCCGACGATCGCTTCAAGAAGATTCTCAAGATGTCTCCCGATGCGCAGCGTTCGCTGGCCGATTCCTTGCGCGGCGGCAAAGGCCCGGAGTTTCTGGAGGGCTTGTCTCCGAAGCAAAAGGAAACCCTGCTCGCTATGAATAATCCTGCGGGAGTCGTGACCAGCGAACTGGCGCAGGCCAAGCTTCTGCGGGCTATCTACAGCGATCGCCAGCTCGAAGAAGTGATGACTGACTTTTGGTTCAACCACTTCAATGTGTTCATGGATAAGGGAGTGGATCGGCTGCTCATCACCAGCTACGAGCGCGATGTGATCCGCCCGCACGCCCTCGGAAAATTCGAGGATCTGCTCGTGGCCACGGCGAAGAGTCCGGCCATGTTGTTCTATCTGGATAACTGGCTGAGCGTGGGGCCGGATTCGGCGCAGGCCTTGGGTATTCCGCTGCATCCGTATGGTTCCTACGGCCACCGCTATCCAGCACGCCCCAATCAGGGCAAACGCCCGAGCGGGCTGAATGAGAACTATGGACGCGAGTTGCTGGAGTTGCACACGCTGAGCGTGAACGGCGGTTATTCGCAGCGCGATGTTACCGAGGTGGCGAAAGTCTTTACCGGGTGGACCATCGATAAGCCGGCCCAGGGAGGCAGTTTCAAGTTCGATCCGCGCATGCATGAACCTGGACCCAAGTTCGTGCTCGGTCGTCGCATCAAGCCCAAGGGCGAAGATGAGGGAATGGAGGTGCTGCACCGGCTGGCTACGAGTCCGCAGACGGCGCACTTCATCTCACTCAAGCTTGCGGAACGTTTCGTTGCGGACGATCCGCCGCCAGCCTTGGTCGATCGCGTGGCGAAAACGTTTTTGAAAAAGAAGGGCGACATTCGTGAAGTGATGACCGTGCTTCTTCACTCGCCCGAGTTCTGGGACGACGGCACGTATCGTGACAAGGTGAAAACGCCACTGGAATTCGTGGTGTCGGCGGTGCGCGCTACGGGGGCTGAGGTCGACGATGCAATGCCACTCACCCGCCAGATCAACAACATGGGCATGCCGCTGTATGGCGCGCAGCCGCCGACGGGCTATTCGATGAAGGCAGAAACCTGGGTGAGTTCGTCCGCGCTGCTCAACCGCATGAATTTCGCTTTGGCCTTGACCAGCGGCAAGATCAAGGGCGTGAAGGTGGATGTAGCGCAATTAGCCGGAAGCAATGCACCGAGCTCACCGCCCGCGGATTCGACGGCAACGCTTTCCGCGCTGGAAGCCTCGCTGCTGACCGGGGACGTGTCCAAGCAGACGCACGATTCGATTACAGCCCAGATCAATGGACCCAAGATCGATGCAGCACAGATCGATAAAGCAAAGACCGA
Organism: Candidatus Sulfotelmatobacter sp.; assembly: GCA_035272245.1. Classification (GTDB taxonomy): domain Bacteria; phylum Acidobacteriota; class Terriglobia; order Terriglobales; family Acidobacteriaceae; genus Sulfotelmatobacter. The sequence continues at coordinate 24,823 of DATEQW010000135.1, forward strand.
CGGGGCAAAGATCGACGGAGCAGTGAACGGTGCGCCGGCGAAGCAGAACAATAAGGCCGGAGCAAGCAAGCCAGCGAACTCACCGCGTCCCCCTGATGTAAGCACGATCGCGGGCCTGCTGCTGGGCTCGCCGGAGTTTCAGAGAAGATAGCTGCCAGGAGCGTTTTTTATGTCCATCACACGTCGCGTCTTTCTTCGCAACAGCGCACTCGCCGTGGTCGGCACGGCGGCCGTCCCTAGCTTTCTGGCGCGCGCCGCCATGGGCGCGGCTGCCCCGGGGACGCGCACGAAGCGCCTAGTCGTGATTTTCCAGCGCGGCGCGGCCGATGGGCTGAATATCGTGGTACCTCACGCCGAGCCGCAATATTACGCGATGCGGCCCAGCATCAATATTCCGCGCAAGGCTGTGCTCGATCTTGACGGCTTCTTCGGCCTGCACCCTTCGCTTGCGCCGTTCCAGCCGCTCTGGCAGCAGCGTCAACTGGCGATCGTGCACGCCGCCGGTTCGCCCGATCCCAACCGCTCGCACTTCGACGCGCAGGATTTCATGGAGTCGGGCACGCCGGGTGTCAAATCTACAGAGGACGGATGGCTGAATCGCGCTCTGCGCAACCTGCCGGCGGGGCAGCAGAAAACGGCCTTTGAGGCCATTGCCATGGGACCATCGATCCCGCGCATACTGGCTGGCTTGGAGCCGGCCATTGCGATCAACAATATTAATGATTTCGCCGTCGGCGGCCGCAATCCGAAAGCTTCGCCTGTGGCCAATACCTTCGAGGCTATGTACGACCACTCCCTCGACACCGTGATGCATGGGACGGGCGAAGAAACGTTTGACGCGGTGAAGATGCTCAAGGCCGCGGACCCATCGCAATACAAGCCCGCGCCCGGCGCCGATTATCCCAAGGGGCGCTTCGGCGACAGCCTGCGCCAGCTCGCACAACTCATCAAGGCGAATCTCGGCGTGCAGGTGGCGTTTGCAGACATCGGCGGCTGGGACCATCACGTGAACGAAGGCTCGACCGAAGGCCAGATTGCCAACGTGCTACATGATTTCTCGCAAGCGCTCGCTGCCTTCTGGACCGATCTCGGCGACCTTGGCGAAGATACCGTTGTCGTAACGATGTCGGAATTCGGCAGAACGGCGCGCGAGAACGGAAACCGCGGTACCGACCATGGCCACGCCAATGTAATGTTCGTTCTAGGTGGGCCGGTGAAAGGCGGCAAAGTCTACGGACGCTGGCCGGGCCTCGATCAATCGCAGCTCTATGAAGGCCGCGATCTGGCGTTAACTACGGATTTTCGGCAGGTACTTGGCGAAGCCGTGGCGCGGCACATGGGGAACAAGAATCTGGCGACGGTTTTCCCGGGATATGACAATCAGCCGGGGAAATTTTTGAGATTGTTGGGCTAATCCCTAGGTGGGTAGTTCACAAAATTCTGAGAGATTTTCTGCTCGACCTTACATCCTTCAATTAACTCATCAGGAATGAACCACACCGCGGCGTCCTTGGGGTCGTAGCGCACCTGCACCTTTCGCCCGATCATGCGGCCGATTATTGATTCATCGGGATCAGTGATGTAAGGCAACAAGGCAAAGCGTCCTCCATAGTAGCCCGTGCCGACTCGGTAGGAGAAAGCAAATACAGGAAGCTCTACCTTCCCGTGTCGATTCCGGGCAACAACCTCAACGCCGCCAGACTCGATTGTCGCCTCACTAGTGGGCCATCGTTTTGCTTTTGTTGCACGAATCCACCAGCGTACCGATTGAACGACGCGGGCGGCGGCTAATCCCAGAAGAACGAAACTGAATATAAGCTTCCCGTCCATAGGAACGCCACGTCTTGATCGAGAATCGCGAAACTTAAAGCGAACTGAGATTAAATTTCGATCAGCACATCCCCGCCTTCAATCTTCAGCGGATAGACAGCAACTTTCATGCTCGGATCCTGTACGGCTTGGCCGGTCTTGGTATCCCACGCCCAGCCGTGCCACGGGCACACTACCTTGCTACCTTCAAGCATTCCCTGCCCCAGCGGGCCGCCGCGATGCGGGCAAACGTTGTCCAGGGCGCTGTAGACACCGCTAACATTTGCCACACAAATGGCCTTCGCACCGCAGGGAAATTCTTTGGCTTCGTCGACGAGCGGAAGTTCGGCTTCAGTAGTGAGCTTGATGATGTTTGCCATGAGTCCTCAATCAATCTTTACTAGAAAAGAACGGCCGAGCTTCGCTGGGCCGACAATTCCAGAGCAACAGACCGTTCAAGGCGCGGAAGCAGCCACAGTTCGCACCAGGCGCTCCTCATTCAAAGCCGTAGCAATTCCTTCCCGATGCCAATGCTTTTTGCATCCCGGATAGTCTAGCGGCACACATTGCGATGCAACGCCTCGGGCGCGCATTTCATATCCGCCAGGCAGGATGTTCAACAGACAGGCAACCGCAGTCACGCCACAATCCGGCTCCTGCTGCCATCGTTGGAGCCATCGGCTGAATCCGGTTGCGTGGGGAACCAGAAAAACCTCGACCCCTTGACTTTGCATCCGCCGGTTGATGTGGTTGACGGGGCAGCTACGGTCGCAAGCGGCACAGGTGATATCCGTATCCTTCACCCGCGCCCGGCATGTGCGGGTACGTCCGCCACGCATGCACCCGGGAATCAGGACGACCCGCCGCGCCGTTTGGGCAAAGTCTTGGCGAAGTCCCCGGTTCATCACTTCTGCTGCCACCATGTTCAGGTGATACTCCACCGGTTTTCGGCCACAGAAGATCTGGTCCTCACGCCAGCGATGCCTGCGATATTCGCCTCCGAGGAATCGCGGAACACCACGGGTATAGGATCCCAACGTTGCGGCGGCCTGAGATTGAAACCAGTCGAACAGCTCCGTCGAGATTTGCATCCAGCGTTGAGATTCCGCTTCCGGAAGCGTGCCCAGAAAACTCCTCCAATTGTCGAGACGTGCCACCTCCTGCTCGAACTCGCCGGTAGCGCGGAGCCACGAGATCAAGGCCTGCAACCCGCCTGTGGTTGGTTTGGATGTGGCCTCGCATTGAATCTTCGCCACTAGAAAAGCGCGGAAAACGATTGCTCGCAGAAAATCGGCAGTAGCCTTGATCGGCGGGGACGCCCGGCGCAGCCGTAAGAGCCCGCTGAGCAGTTCGACTATCCAACCCGGTGTGTTTTGTGCCGCCCCCGCATATTGGCGCCGCGCCATGCCGAGCATAAGCAGATCGATCGCGTACTCGCCACGGCTTCGCCGAGATTCCAGCAGCTCACTCTGGACATGACGGCTGTACCGATCGATCACGGTTGCCGCACGGAACTCGATCTCGGCCAACAGTGTTCCCGAAAAGCGTTCCACATCCGAATAGAAACAATCAGAACTGGCGTTGTTCAGCCGCAGGTCGTATACCAGATCGGTCAGCTCGACCTGGCAGTTGCAGGCTGTCGATACGCGACTGGACCGCGAGGATGCTTGCATCGCTCGGCTCTTTCCACGATTCCGCGCGAGCCGCGCGGACAGTTGCTGACACGATTGTACGCTCGCGAAGTATCTATATTCACCCAAGCCTATGAGACAGCGATAACGTTACACGTGGCGTTGCAGCCACAATC